>NC_007181.1:635988-953982 GCF_000012285.1 Sulfolobus acidocaldarius DSM 639 | reverse complement strand
ATAACTAAGAAGATAGTGGTACCTAAAGATATGGTTGGTTCATCTCCCCCCTCAATATTTGTGGGAAGATATGGATACCCAAAAGTGAGTGTTTATCCATCAGCCCCTCCAGTGGTAGATGATACATCAATATACGAGGATCCTAAAACTTGGCTTAACATGGATCTTAACACCTTTTTATCTTTAAGGCTAAGTCTAGTGAGAGGAGGGGAGTCCTTCAGGGTTACTGATGCTAATAATCCCCAAAGATTTTTACATGATGTCCAGACTCTCTCAATCTCATCAGGACCATCTGAGATAGAAATGGAATTTGCTAAGGAACCTAGAAAGGTTGTCTTAGACGAAACGTTACCACCTATAGGTCCTTCAGCACCAATAAGGGAGTTCAAATTAGGTACGCTTTCAGCACCTCAAAGAATAGTGGAAAGAGTTTATGAAGATAAGGATCTTAAGTCTAAAGATGCTGTAATAACTCTTTACAGTAATAAGGTCGAGGTTAACGTAATATCACGTCTTTTAAGTGTAGGAGTTCTAGGGGTTAAGAGGAAATTGGTTCCAACGAGGCGGAGTATAACAGCCGTTGACAAACTGGTCTCTGACAGCTTAATAGAGGAATTAAAGCATTTTGAGAGCATTGACAAGATCGAAGTTTATGTAAGGAGGCATATGAAGAATCTCTTTATAGGAATTCTAATACCAGGGAATTGGGCTTTTGAGTGGGGCGAAGCATGGTTTCCAGGAAGCACGTGGAACCAGTTTGGTCATGGGGAAGTAGCATTGGAGTTAGATTATGAGGGGTATAGGGGAAGGAGGACATATCCTAAAATTGGTGGCTGTTATTATGCTTCTAGGTTGGGGGTTGCTGAAAGTCTTCGTCTAAGGAAGAGACAAGCTATGGTGATACTATGGAGAGAAATTTACCCCGGATTTAATTTACCTGTAGGAGTTTGGTTTGTGAGGGAAAACATTAGGGAAATGTTTAAGCAGAAACCAGAAGTATTTGATACGCTTGACCAGGCATTAAGAAGAGTTAAGGGAGAGTTGAAAGTGAATCTTCAAGAGTGGTTAAAGATATCATATGTGGTAAAGCTCTTTAGGTCGAGGTTATTTTAATGATAATTAGGGAAGTTGAGGTTAAAAGTGCACTGAGTAAGTCTGGTTTAAAGGAAATTGATTATTCCTTAAACCCGTATAACAACTGCAGATTTTCCTGTATCTATTGTTATGCCCAAAGGTATGTGAGTGATAAATGGGGAGAGGTTATAACGATTAAGAGGAATATTGTGGATGTTCTTAAGAGGGAGGTCTATAAGTATAGGAGAGGAGTAGTAGGAGTATCCACAATAGTAGACCCTTATCAACCAGTAGAGGGGCTGTATAAACTTACCAGGAAAAGCTTAGAGGTTCTCCTATCCCATGGCTTTAGGGTCTCTATTCAGACTAAGTCACCTATGGTTGTCAGGGATCTGGACTTGTTGTCAAGGTATAGTGATAAGGTGGATGTAGGTTTAACCATTACAACACTGGATAAGGTTGTGAGTAGATATATTGAGCCTCTAGCACCTCCCCCTAAGGCAAGAGCAGAATCAATTAAGAAGTTATCTAGAAGCGTTAGAACCTGGATTTTTCTAGGACCTATTATAAAAGGGGTTAATGACAGTGGCTTTGAGGAAATAGTGAAGTTAGCCAGCGAGACTTCATCATTCATAGTATATGATAAATACAATAATTATAGGGGTTTGCCTAACTTCGATTGCAATCAGTCATGGTGGGAGGAAAAAGAGAATGAAATAAAGGACTTATGTGAAAGATATGGAGTCCATTGTCATTCTGAGAGAGAGGACTGGATTTATGAGCGTCAACGTAGATACAAGACATTATTTTAAATGTTTAAATTTCTGGAAGTTATGAGCATAAGTAAAGTGGCAAGGATATTAAAAAGGTTAACATCATGTTGTTTGAGAACTTATCATTTAGTTAGTTAAATTTTTATATTTTATCTTAAATCCTATTTAATCATGGGGAAAACCACTAATATAGCCCTCATAATTATTATGGCAACATTACTGTCTGGAGTAGCCATTGCCTCAGTTGAATTACAAACGCAGGCTACATATTCAGTTACAGGTTTTGTAACTGATGTCCAAGGTTATAATGGCGGGATACTCTTAGCAGTTAACCAGCAATCTATAGTATCTCAGGGAATATCATATTCTTCGAATGTGTATTATGTTAACTCATCTAATTTAGTTAAAATACTAACAGTGAGTCCTCCAATAAATTTCAGTGTAGAATCAACTGTTATACCCTACAATGGTTCCTACTCAGTGGTCGATTCAGTATATATAAATGGGTCATCCTTAAGTAGCTTATTCTCTGGTACTTTTAAGAATCTATATTATAGTAACGTCTCTATAATATCAAAGCTTAAAGTAGTCAGCTCCCAGTTCTTCAGGAACTATACCGTGGCATATCCTACTCAGCATGGTTTAATTTATCTAACTTTACTCGGTAATCAAAGTGTATTGTATATTCCAAACCAAGTAATATATAGATTTTACAACCAGACTATATATAGTTTCTTTAATTCTAGTTATGGTAATATACTAATAATTTATTTAGCGCCACCATCCCAACTGATTTCTTCGTTTCTAGGTCCCGTAACCCCTTCAGCTTTGCATTTCAAATCAGAGATAACTCTCTTGGGTAAATGGAACATAAGTTTAAGCAGTTTATCTGGTGTTGAGTTAATAAAGGACTATTACCTAATAGTATCGAATTCAACATCAACAATGGTAATCAACGTTACTAATGGTAAAATATTGAAAGAAATTCCTAGTGGAGGGGCAATCCCATCAGGAAATTTAGTGGAAAATAATACAGCATTCTTTGTAATAGGGACTAATTTGATTAAATTAAATTTAGAAAACCTCGACTATAATATCTTCCCTATCCCTGGTCTAGCTTTACCTAGTCAAGTTACCTTTGGACGTGGTTATGCCGTAATTAATAATGTGATAGAAAATAAATATAGTTATAACTACATATTAGTTAACTACACTAACGGAAATATCATATATAATTCAACCTCCTCATACGCATACCCATTACAGGCTTTTTACTCTAATGGATACCTATATCAGATTCAGCTGACTGAAGCTAACAATGCATATATCTCGCTCATTAATGTGTTAACGCCAACGTTTTCATATTCTTCAAGCACAACGACGACAAGCACAACATCCACTACAACCTCTACATCTACTACTACCAGTACATCTTCTACTACTACGACATCAACAACAAGTTCAACTACTACTCAGACCACTAGCCAGACTACTTCCACAACATCCACTACAACCTCTTCCACATCCAGCACCTCTTCATCGAGTGTTTCATCCTCTACATCTACTTCAACGAGTTCACAAAGTTCCACAACTACTACTCAATCATTATCATCTACAGTGCCTTCATCAACTCCTGCTTCCTCTAGTTCAGGATTATCTTTAGGCATTATAGCTACTGTGGTTGTCGTGGTAATCATTGTTGCAGTACTCGTTATATTGTTGTTGAGGAGAAGATAAGCTAAGGAGTAAAATTCTGAGGGCTTTGATGAGAGTTTATGTTTAAGCTTATTTTTCCTACAATCGGTCTTTCTCTTTTATTATTGTTTGTAGAGAATTTTATTAGCATTTAGTAATGTAAGAATAAAAAACTAAAAGTCAATGGTTTCTAATTACAAGATGAAGTTAATGAGAGCCAGAGTTTTGAAAATGTTCTATTATAGTCTAAAGGAGAGATATAACATAAGTGTATTCATATTCCTAATTCTTGTAAATTTGATAGCTTTGATATCTCGAGTAATTACTGACAATCCTTACAACTCTTTTAAAGTGTTTCCTGTTGATTACGGACAGATTACTGTCATCATGATATCTTTTCTAGTGTTAACGTTCTCTATCATAAGGGGTTTATTTCAAATGGAAATTAAAAGTAATATAGATTTTCTATTAACTACTCAGGAGAGACCACAGTATCTTCTACTTATGGCTGGAATTGCAGATTCTATTTACATGGTAATCCTTTTAATCTCATTCGTTATCACATACTCCAAATTTCTTAATGCTATAAATATTCTTGATTTAGTAATGTTTACTACTTCATTATCAATACTTATTGTGTCCTTAAAGTCCATTACAACACTTAAAAGACTGGTGATAGTTTTAGTAATATCAGCATACATTATAGTTTCAGCGTTATTATTTCCTCCTCTTAACCCAATCATTTGGATTATTCAGGGGAGCGTATTAGGCTCAATAGTCTTAGCCCTCTCACTTGCCATAAGTACTCTATTCTGCATTCATGCATCAAATGAAATTTACCAAAATGCTTATGGAGGTGACAGGTATGAATTGTCAAACGACGAGGTAAAAGTCAATAAGGAATTACCAAAAAATATCGTAAAACTAATGTTTTACACTTCTGTTCACTCGATTATCGGAGCAAGGGCAGGATTTAGGAACGTATTGTATGTGATTATACCTCCTTCTCTCCTACTGGGTTTATTAGCGTGGTTTTTTGGTCACAACTTTGTGTGGTTGCTGATACTATCCATCTTGGGATACATTAATTATTCTGTATATGTGGGATTTTCCATAGAGTCTGAAAGACTATGGATAAATTTTGTGAATTTGGACTTCGTTAGCTATATAAGATATAGGATGCTGATTAGGGTAATTATGTCCTTCATATCACTATCACCTTTCCTAGTATCTTTAGCCCTGTTGCATGATATGTCATTGTTTTTTGTAACTCTCTCATATCCGTTCCTAATATGCCCACTATCATGGCTTTTATTCACCTACTCTGGTGTACCTCAAACTAAGGATATTGGTGTTGACTATGCAAATCAGGAAGCCTTTCTCACAATTTCTAGGATGATGATAATGTTAATACTCCCTGTTTTAGGTACAGCGGAAGCTATTATTGGTTCTTTAAGTCTCTACCTGGGAAGTGAAATACTCTCCTTCACGAATATTATCGCATACGTAATACTGGTTTATGTAAAGTCTGGTATATGGGGTAAGGTAGTAGAAAAGTTAACTGTAAATGGGTATGTGTAACTGCAGTTAGCAGATGTGAAAAACATTTTGGTTGAGATGTAAAAATTTATCTTTCTATAATCTAGACACCTTTAGTACAAAATATCCCATCACTAGAGCTATTATATGCGCGGTAGTACAGTATATGCAAATCGCATGAATTAACTCCACTTCAGTGTAAATTAAATATCCCACAAACATAACTCCTATTATCCAAGGGTAAATGGTAACCTCTTTCTTTATCATCCACAATCCTAGCATTAATGCGAACCATGCCAGTCCTAGTATTGCCACGGGAATTCCGAAGAACCTAGAATAAGGACTTGAGGCTACAGTCCCACAGTTTACATAGCTATTTATGTTACAATAGCCTGTATTGAAAGTTGCAGTCAAGGTCTCGTAAGTTAAATAAGAGGATAAAATTATGCCTATTATGGATAAAAGGACGAAAGCTATGTTAATTGACCTTGATAACATAAATTATTCTTAGGAAAAGGAATTATATAAGAATGTGTTCATTTCATTTAACATTAGCTATAATTGATTAATAGTATAGAAGGAGTCCCTGATTATGAAGTCTTGCATATATTAAGATAAGATTTCACTCTTAGACCTGGGATTTTGGATGTGATAATTAACCACAATATTCTATCAAAAAGGAGTAAAACCGTTACTAACTCATGATTAAATTTTTACAAATACTTAATGTGTAGATTTAAAAACTATTTAACCCATAAATTTACCATCCTTAATTTCCCTCCAATCAGGTACTGGAGGAATTACCTTATCTTCACTTTTTACTAGAACCTCGATAAACTTAGGAGAATCATCAACCAATGCTTCTTTGGTCACGCTCTCTATTTCTTCACTCTTCTCTATACGGAGGTAGTCTATTCCAAATGAAGACGCCAGTTTTGAGTAGTCAATTTCACTGATTTCAGTCCCAGAAAGTACTCTTCCATATTTACTTAACATAGCAGCTCTTATCCATCCAAATGACTTATTATTGAATACGAAAATCTTAGCATTAACGTTAAGCCTTTTAACAGTTTCAAGCTCTCCAAGATTGAAGAATAGGTTCCCATCAGTGGTAATTGAGAGTATCCTACCACCCGTCGCAAAGTAAGCACCTATTAAAGCAGGCAATGCATAACCTAACCCGCCCATGGAGTAATTATACATTATTCTCCTTCCAGCCAACTTTAACTTAAGGTATGCTGAACTAAAGATCGCTCCTGTCCCTGGATCCACTACCAGAAATGTTTTTTCATCAACAAACTCCGACAGTATCTTCATGAATCTTACAGGGTTTGTAAGCTCTGTTTTTTCATTAGCAAGGGACTCCACAAACTGCTCAAAACCTCTTTTCTCCCTTTCAATCTCACTAATGGACTGATTTCTCTTAACTTCTCTTATCATTCTAATCATTTCCTTCAGCGTGAGCTTTGCATCGCCTAAAAGTGGGATAACCTTGTAATTATTACCCAGTTCTCTCTCGCTAACATCCAATTGTATAATTGTTGATTTACTACTAGGTAACCTCCAGTCCCATGTGTTAGCCGAGTCAGTATTTGTTCCTATCAGGAATACTACATCAGCTTCAGCTAGAATTTTATTAGAAAATCTTGTGCCTCCTCTGGCTCCTATTACGCCTATAGAGAGGGGGTGTGTTTCAGGAAAAGAGCCTTTTCCGGTTATGGTTGTGGCTACTGGTATTGACAAAGCCTCTGCTAATTTGACTACTTCTTCACTTGCATTTGATAATAGGACTCCCTGACCGCATACTATTACAGGATTTTTAGCAGAGTAGAGTATTTTTAATGCCTCAGTGATCCTTTCTGGGTCAGGCATAAATCTGAGGGAGGGATAGACCGAAAATTCAGGTTGGGAATATACCTCCTCATCACTCACTTCCCCATCATATATATTCATAGGTATTTTAACTACCACGGGTCCTGTCCTTCCTGTCGTGGCAACTCTAAATGCCCTTCTTACGACTCTAGGTAATTGGGAGGGATCGTTTACAGAAAGAAATTCCTTTGATAGCTTGTTGAGGTAAGAATTATCGTGTTCAGTTAACATGTTTCTTTTTTCGACATAGGTTGGAATATCACTAACGAACATGATGATCGGGATTCCTGAAATGTTAGCCTCAGCCAATCCCGGAAGTGTATATGGTGCCCCTACATTTGGAACCTCAACAATTCCAGGTTTATAGGAGAATCTAGCATATGCATCAGCCATTATTACTGCATTTCTCTCATCTCGGGCAAACACATGGGTGATATTTGGATAATCATTAAATGCATCATATAGAGGGAATGAGGTCTCTCCTACAAGACCAAATACGTGTTTAACATTATACTTATCTAGAAGTTCGAGCAAAGACTTAGACGCTTTCATAAAATCCCCTTCCTATATTCGGTTTTAGGATAAAAGAATTTTTACAACCAAAATTTCCTTTTTAGGACATCTATATCGGTATGGCTTCTTCCACGCCATAAAGGGCTAGGCTTCCCTCATTATATAAAAATAGTTTTCCATATTAACGGAAGGGACTAGAACAAAAAATAAAATGATTTTTAATATCTTTCTCCTGAAAGACTCAACGAATTCGTTCAACTACTGGTTTTCGCACCTCTTTGTCTCATTGCTTCATTAACTTCCTCTAATCTTACTCCTACTGTCTTAGGGACTGTGAACCATAGTAGAGCAGCTGCAAATGGAACCGGTAATGCCAATATGACCCATGCGTACAACGGTCCTACAATTGAGATCAGTGGGAATAGAAGCAGTGGTCCTATTACACCACCTAAATGACCTATTCCATCAGTTATAGCAAAACCTGTTGACCTAGCAGTAGTGGGGAATGATTCGCTGGACATTAAATAGCCAGCCAGGTAAGGAGGATTCACAACAAACTCAAGAAGGAAATAAGTAATGAACCATGGTATTAGTGCCTTATTCAATATGAGAAATGTTGTGACATAACTACTTACCAAAAAACCTATGGCGCCAACTTGCGTTAATATTCTTCTATCAGTCCTCTCAATGAATCCCAGCATCGCAAAAGATATTATTGTAGCTCCTACAGCAACAAACCCTAATAACCTTATGTATTCAGCATACTGCCCCGGTGTTAAACCAACAACTGCTTTGACGAATGTTGGACCTAATCCTGTTGAAGTGTATTGGATAAAGTATATGAAGAACCAGAATACTGTCAATCCTATTAGCCTCTTCAGGAATTTAGATTCTCCTAGTATCTTCAGAGGACTTACTTGTTCTTGCTCATACGAGACTATCTTAGGAGGTGGTAGAGTCGAAACTTTAGCTCTTACCATACTAACTCTTTCTATTCCTTCTACTAAGTTTTCGGCTTGTTGATACTTACCCTTTTTAATTAAGACTCTTACACTTTCAGGAGCTTTGATACTGACTACAACAGTTGATATTAGCCCTAGGACTGCGGCTAGGCCAAAGGCTATTCTCCATCCTATAGTTTCGTTAGCAGTAACTATAAACGCAACTAATAAAGTCCCTAAACCCACAGCGATCCAACCAGATATAAATATCCAGTTTCCGTACTTTCCTCGTTTAGAGCTTGGAGAGAACTCAGATATGTAGACCATGGCTAAGTTTAATGATGCACCTGTACCAACTCCTTCAATAAACCTGAACACAAATAACATGGGGTAATTTACAGAAAGCGCCATTCCTAAGCTACCTATTGTCAACAATACAAATAAGGCTATTAATGCTGGTCTCCTTCCTATTCTATCAGCCACAAGTCCTAAACCTATTGAGCCTATTATGTAAGCTGCTAATCCTATGGAGACGATTATAGAGGCTTGGGTAGTATTTATAAACGGTATATAAGGTAAAGCTAATCCTAAATTTGATACAGCATCATATAATGTGGCGAAATATCCTATTCCTATAGCCCATAGTAAAGCATATGATAAACCCCATACTGGTAGTCTATCTATTCTAGCTACATACTCATCTAATGCAGACGGTTTGCCTGAACTCATTATTTTACTTTTATTTTGACTTCATATAAATATAATTCTAAATATTTAAAAAATATTGAAGAATAATGATGAATTTTATTAAATATCTTTATAATAAAAGTTGTTGATTTACTTTCTATTTCTCAAGATAAGAAGTTAGTGTGCCACAAAATGTTGTATAAAAAAGAGTTAAAGATTAGCTTGTTAGTAATAAACGATCTTAGTGTTTGTCCTCTTAAATGCTCCTTTACTTCTTTTACTTTGCTGTAATATCTCAATAAAAAATGGCAATATCGCCTTTCTATACTCCCTTAAACTGAGGCTTTCTCTTTTCCATAAACGCTCTCACTCCTTCTTTAGAGTCCTCGCTAGTTAAGAGAAGACCAAATAATGTTGATTCTAAGCTAAGTCCAGTGGATATTTCCCTCTCTTCAGTGGAATCTATAGCTAGTTTCGCAGCAGCTAGTGCTAAGGGTGATTTCTCAGCTATTTTAAGCGCTATTCTTTTAGCCTCTTCCTCTAACTTCTCTGGCGGCACCACAAATTCTATTAACCCTATCTCTCTAGCCAAGGACGCAGAAATCCTTTCTCCCAAAAATACAATATATTTAGCCCAACCTCTACCAACTAGTCTAGTTAACCTCTGGGTTCCTCCTCCACCTGGAATTAAGGCTAGGTTAATTTCAGGCTGTCCTAATTCAGCATTAGAGGAAGCTATTCTGATATCACATGCCATCGCCAACTCAAGTCCTCCACCTAAGGCAAACCCATTTATAGCAGCGATAACTGGTTTAGGGAACTTAGCTACGGTACTGAAGAGATCCTTTCTGAATATTGCCCTTGACGCAGGACTTCCGGACTGTTGGAAACCTGTAACATCTGCACCTGCGGAAAACGCTTTACCACTTCCTGTAATAATGACTACTCTTACCCGTTGATCCTCAGCTAAGGTTGAAAGAGTGTTAGTTATCTCCTCAGACATCCTTCCGTTGATTGCATTTAACCTCTCAGGTCTATTCAGAATAATTGTTGCTATAGGTTCTTCTATCCTCACGATTATGGTGTCCAGCTTTTTCTCTTCTGCTTTCTTATACTCATAAAATCCTTTACCCGTCTTTTTACCAAGTTCGTTTCTCTTCTGCATTTCCAGGAGTAGAGGATCAGGATCGTAAAAATCAGATGATGATATATCTTTTAGTGTTCTCATTGCGCTGAGTATCTCGTCTATACCAATTTCATCAGCGTATTCGAATATTCCTTTAGGGTAGTTCAATCCCAATTTAACTGCTAAGTCTATTTCCTCCTTTGTAACAATCCCTTCTCTGTACATCCTTGAAGCTACGTTAACTGCTCCGCAAAGAATCAGAGCTGGATTTAATTTCTCCGCTAATTCCTTGGGTATTTCGGGCTTTTGATATTTTCCTGGTGCAGGGTACTGATAGTATCCCTTACCACTCTTTACACCTAATTCGCCCCTCTTGACTTTCTCTTCCACCATACTACAGGGAGGTCTATTGGTCTTTAAACCCAATTTCTCTCTAGATCTTAATGCGTTATATCCTATGTCAAGCCCACTGTAGTCTGCAAGTATGAATACTCCCATTGGGAAACCCAACTTATACATGGTTACAGCATCTACTTCCTTGATATCTGCGAGTCCTTTTTCCACTAGCAAACAGGCTGTACCTGAAACTGCACCTAAAATATTATTCACAACGTAACCCGGCACATCTTTCTTTATCAGTATTGGTTTCTTTCCTATCTTCTTGGCTAATTCATAGGTCGTCAGAGCTACTTCATCATTGGTCTTTTCCCCTTTCATCACTTCGACAAGTTCCATGAGAACTGGTGGATTGAAAAAGTGCATGGCTACAACTCTTTCAGGTTTCGATGTGGCTTCAGCGATACTGGTAACTGGTAATGTACTTGTATTTGTGGCTAAAATTGTATTAGGTGAAAGTAGTTTATCCAGAGTGGAAAATATTTGTCTTTTCAGATCTATTATCTCAGGAGAAGCTTCAACTACAAAATCGGCATCACTAACACTTTCATTTAACCCAACAACAGGTCTAATCCTTGATAGTACTTCATCAACAGTTTCCTTGATCCTGTCTTTCTCCTTAAGTTTACTTAAACTCCATCTTATGTTGTTAAGGCTTTTATTTAGAATATCTTCCGATACATCGGAGAGGTACACATGGTATCCAGCTATGGCGAACACTTCGGCTATTCCATGACCCATAGTTCCTGCTCCGACTACGAGTATTTTCTTAATATCATCGACTTTCATAATCAAAATTATAAATTTGTAGGATTAATAAATATTATACTCACGTGATCGCAGTCAAACTTTTACATTTATGGACTATTTCTGAATGTGTCCTCATTCCACCAATCTGCTTAAAAATGATCTGACACTATAAGGAACTGGTATCTTTATCATTAAAAACTCATGTTCCTTATTATCCTGGATTCTTTACACAATGTATTTTGGATATGAGGAACGTCGATCGCATAAACCCATGGTAACAAACTCTTTTAAATACTATATCTACTAATGTGGTTTATATAGGGTATAAGTACATAATCTCATTAATTTCATCCCTTCTTCATTCCACATGATTTGAGGAAATGTCTTTTGAATAAAATATATCTATGCGAATTTTAGACCGTTCTACCCACATGGTCGAAATCTATTTCTCTTAAAATAGGATCTGTTATCTGATATTCACCTTCCTTAATTTTATCTATGAAATTGTATTTAATCAAAGATTCGAGGGCAGAACTAAACTCCTTATCATCAATACTCCTCTTCAACTTCACAGAGGTAGCGAACTTTATGTCCTTCCATCTCTTGGTAACTTTAAGAGAGGATAATATGGCTAAATATAGCTCTCTATTCCTCCCTTCAAGGAAATGATTTAACTCCTCTAACATTATTCTCTTGCCCTCTTCTATGGTAGACTGTAATGAATACTCATAGTTCAACTTTCTTATGGCATAATTATTACCAAATAAAGTCAACCAACCTACTATTCCATCAAGTTTATTGACCACTTCCTCAGCCTCATTATTCTCGAAGTCGACACCCAGCTCCATCATACCCTGTTTCAAGAAATTAATTGATGTAATTTTGTCAAAAGGTCTCAATCTAACCTCGACTGGCGGTCTCCCAAGTAGAGGTGACCCTTCCTTAGGACTTAATAATGCCTTGACTAAACCTACGTAGGATCCGGAAAAAATGAACCTAACTTTAGGATTACTCATAAAGACGTTTCCCAAGACATCTAGTAAAGGTTTACTAACAGGGGAAAGTTCCTGAACCTCGTCTAGCCCTATAACCATATCTCTATTTATTGACAGGAGTAACTCCAGTAAACCTCTTTGGACTGTCAATCTACCTCTCTTGAGTTCTACGCCTAAAGGACCAAAGTTTAGGTTAACGTTAACATTGAATATGTTGAAAAGTTTATTTCTATTTATTTCTGAAATAAGCAGAGATAATAATTCTCTCAGTGTCTTAACTCCTCTTAAGTTTAAGTATATTCCGTCAGTAGAATTTCTCCTCCTTAACTCATTTATACTAACCTTCATAACACTAGTCTTTCCTATTCCCCTTTGTCCACTAATTATGACCCAATTTCTCGAAATCACCTGTTGTATAATATATTCTACCTCTGTCCCTCTGCCAAACAACTCTCTTAATTCTATCTTAGGATGTAAGTCGAATAACATGTACCCCCACCAGTTACTGGTGACCCACCAGTTAATATAATGTTCAGTCTTTTTATATGTTTTATAAGCAAGTGCTAAGAAATTTTAAGAAATCTTCCAACTTCAAGTGCTCCAAAACAACGCTCAAAAACGTCGTAGAAGACTAAAGTTAACAGAACACTTATATCAGGGTATTAGATTATTGCAAGTTTACGCTAGTATTTGTGAGTCTATTTCTAGAAAGAAAAGTTTAAAACGCAAAACTGGTATTTAATACTATGAGATTTCTTTTAGTAAGTGATGTTCATAAGTCTTTCAGAATCTACAGGAATTATAATGAGTCCGTTGCGGTAGAATGGTTATTAAACGTTATTGATAGGGTTAAGCCAGAGGTTCTCATATCAGCTGGTGATTGGGATGATGGAATGACACCTAATGACTTCTTAAATATAATGTCTAAAGTGAAAAAGTTACTTACCGTTTATGGGAATCATGAGAATTTTCCGCTTATCGAAGGTTACGTTATGCATGACGGAAAGGTATATGAGGTAGGAGGATTGAAAATTGCTGGAATTAATGGACTAATAGGGGAAGGAAGTAAAAAGGGAATTCCTATGACCTCTCCCACACGATTTAGAAATGCACTCTACAGGATAAAAAAGGCAGTAGATAGATTAGATATACTGGTGATGCACCAACCACCATACCTCCCAGAAGTATATCCGGAAATGAGCGAGGATGAGGGCAGTGCCTTAGTATATCAGGGGATAGAAGAGCTAAAACCAAGACTTTTCTTTAACGGACATATGACTCAAGGTTGTTACACCTTTCATAATTTCCAGTTCCAGACTAAATACTTGAGAGTAGATAGCTCCCAGCTTCATAAGTGTTATGGAGTGTTAGAGTCGAATAGCAGAGAGTTAACAGTATATCAAGAGGAGAAGGAAGTATTTAAAATGGAATTTTAGCAACGACAATATTCACGTACTCATAGTTCTTGAAATTAAGACGAAGTTAAATGTGAGAGGAAACCTTAATTCAAGAAATACTTCAATTACTTAGTAATATATATGCCTCTACCCATTATTGGTGACGCTGTATTTTTACGGGATGCTATATAACCTCACATCCTTTTGGGATAACCAAGTTATCTATCTGATAAAAAATTTCATTAAAGGTCACCCTTTGTCTCACCTCCTTAAATACCTCTTGTACATTTTGATGAATAAAATAGAACTGATTACAAAACCTATAAATGACGAGGCTAAATAATATTCACTGACGAATTGATATATTGGACTAGCAGTGTACACATAACCTGAGATCCCCAGCAGAATTAGAAATATTATTAAAGACGGTTTCAGCAAAACTCTCTTAAACTTGATAGAGAGGATTAAAACCGCAAATGCTATTATATTCAACGGCAATAGGAAGTTCAATATTGGCATATAATAGACCTCTGCATATCCATCATATTTAGGTACAGTCGCAATATAACCATAATGGACAGGGTATTGCAAGGGGATAGGATAAGTCCAATTATAGGGCTCTAATATTATAGGAGACCTAGGGGGAGAGTTGAAGTTGAAGCTCTGCAATAAACCTTGGACTCCCTGCTCTGCCAATGTGGTGATGTAGGGCAAATTGAAGTTGTAGTCGATGAAACCTAGGATGGTGTAGCCGGACATTGTGTAGTTATTAACGTAACCCTCTTTCGCATAAGGAGAAATGATAAGTAATGGAATTCTTTGACCAAGACCGTAGTAATTAATGGAGGGAGGGACTACCTGATCAAAGTATCCTCCGCCCTCATCAAATGTTATGAAGATAGCTGAAGAATTCCACTCTTTACTCTCCATCACAGCGTTAATGACATCAACTAAAAGTTTCTCCCCACTTGTAAGGTTTTCTGGTGGGTGCATGTCGTATTGGTCTGTGGAGCCACCTAGGAACATGACCCAAGATACAGAAGGCAAATTTCCACTTTTTAAGTCTTCATAAAACTGGCTGATGTTAGCATAATGAGAGGTATAATTATCAGAGCCTATGAAAATATTTAGAGGATAAGGTACCCCACCCTCATAGCCATAAACGTAGTATTTCCATGTCAAGTTGTACTCTGAAAGTTGATAAAATATACTCTGCTGAATTGGAACGACTTGACCTGGTTCATCAGTGAAAAAAGGGGGAGGACTTCCTGTGAGATAAGCTATTCTGTTAGGTGCTGTAAGCCCCATAACCGGGGAGAAGTAATTGTCTGCCAAGACGTATTCTTCAGCATAGTCCCACAAGGGAGCCAACTGTTCATACGAGAAGTACGCCATTGACTGAGGTCCTGAGTAAAAGACAAAACCGTTGAATGTGTCAAACCAATAATCACCATGATAATTGATCCATCCCTCGTTTGGATCCTCAGTGGAATAAGAGTTAGCATAATAAGGATGAGAATAACCAAAAATAGACAGCCAAGGTACATTAGGGACCGAGATGTAGTCAAGTGTACCTTGTTTTAGCTCAGTGTAATTGGTGTATAGTCCCTGGGGGAACATTACTGATAACGTTATATTATTTACAATAGGAGGATATCCAAAAGGATAAGTGCCAAACAGGTTGTCGAAAGAGTGATTCTCTTGGATAATTATTATAATGTGCTTTATCGGAGTTTGAGTGTTATAGGAGAAAGAGATAAATGACGTATTTGTTATAAACAGTGTAAGGAATAACGTGATTAAGAGAATCCTTTTCATGTACTAATGGACTCATGTAATACATTTAAAGTTTTATTCTCAAAAAGTAATTATATAATCTATAGAAACTATATATTAAATGAATTGTTTATTCTGCTTTTAAGTCCCCCGGGAAAATGATAAACAGTTAAATTAATACACTGTGTAAAACCTGAATTCTCCTATTGTCATAAAAGAGATGGAAAAATAATTTTAGGATATATTAAACTTTAAAAGATCTCTTCAAAGGATAAAATTTCAACATTAATAGAGACAGTACGTCCTTAAGCTACACATTATATCTTATCCCTAATTCATTCAGGAGCTTCTTCTCTTCATCAGTAAACTTCACTCCGTCACCAGCTAAATTATATCTTAACTTTTTAGCAGTACTCTTGATAACGTCCTCCTTATATTCTAACTTTATTTTGCCACATTCAGAAGAATTAATTGTTCCACCATTCTTAGCCTTAACGTAGTTAACATACTCTACTGAATCTCTAGTTGGCTCGAATCCGGAAAGATCTATTTCATGATTTCTTACAGACATAAGGAAGGCTATAGCGTGGGCTACTTCTTTAGGGTAATTGAGCCTGAGGCAGTCAATCAGACGAGATGTATCAATCAGACGAGATGTATGAGAGCTCTCAAGTACCATCATAGTTAATAAATTATACAGTAATACCTTAAAGGCTGTATCTCAAAAATTCTCCTTCATAGAATAGAAGATTTCCAAAACAGGTAAACAAAATTGTATTCTCTTCCTAAGTGCCCAAGTGGATTTTAACTGTTTTAAAAACCTCTTTAAGCCTTTACACATAATACTATAAATGAAGAGTCATAGTCGTAAGTTTCAAAGAGGCTGAAATGCGGTAAGGGAATTTAATATAATTCATATGGTCACTTAACCTAGTTTCAAAAGACACTTTTGTCTCGTCATTCAGGTACATTAGTGCTTAAGGTCTTACCTATTTCTATTGCCTCCAATTTAGTATCATGGAGGAAAGAGAGAATGTCATTCAACTCCTCAAAAGAAAGGTAAAATAACGCTCTAACAACCTCTTTTGCTCTCCTATCCACTTCATCTATCCATACAGGTAATGAAGAGTAGGAGACATTACCGAACACTACGGGAATTGAGTCATTTAATACGTTCAAGTCAAACGACTCTATCCTAAAGAAGCTCCTGGTAAATCCATAGAGTTTAAGTATGACATAGTATGCATATCTATCTTTCAATTCGTTTTCACTTAAAATGACGTTCCCGCTATCTTCTCTTGTAACACTTACCTTAGTGGTCAACTTAAATGGACCAATAACACAGATTTCAGGATAAATTACATTTGAGCATTGTCTCTCTGATAACAGATCTAGAACCTCTATGTCAGTTAATCTACCCATATCAGGAAAAATCTTATTTAGTTTTCTCGAGTTCTCGAGTCTCTTGACGACTCCTACAGCCTTTCTGTTCTCCAGAACGCTTATCCTATCCTTGATTAGTTTTGCCATAGACCATCTATGGGTTGCCTTACCCCAGTGTTTAATCTCATCTTTTTGCTTAGGGAAGGAGGAAAAGAATGTTGGCATTAACTCAACAGGTGTGGGATATATGGGTCCATCTACGATCAATAAATCATCTTGAATAGTCTTCATGAGTTGATTTTCCGTATAAAGCCTAGCCTCGTCTAACATGTCCTCCACGTCGTATAATGTATTCACATTTCCGTCCTCATATAATACCTCGTCTATAGCGTATTCAAATCCCATCACGTTTTTCAACTCGACCATCTGGAGATTTTCCTCAACCAAATTCCTGGAAACATCAAGGTAAGTTATTGGGAAAATGAATTTATCTTGAATATTTAGTGGGTGATATAATACACCGTTTCTTTCAGATTTAATTGCACCACCTGTAATTCCTATGTGTAAAAATGTTGACCTAAGCAGTTTGCTTGATGTATCCAGAGAGGCAATGGAGGAGAAGTTTACACTTTGGAATGAGGATATATTTATTTTATCTATCTTAAATTCGGGGAGAGTATTTATGATAAATCTCTCTTCCCCTGGGACTTGAGTTTTTTGAGGGGAGGGAATAGTTAGATTCCTCACGCTCTGTCTGGTTTTCTCCCCTAATTTTCTCAACTCCTTCTGTACCTCATTTAACCTCAAGTACATACACCTTTGCGAAGAATGATGACGAGTTAAAGAAACTGGATTTAACCAAGCAATAGCCTGCGGGAGCACTTTCAAGAAGATCAGTAAACTCTGTTAATCCTAAATCCCTAAGAACTGTCCTATCATTTCTAAATATAAATTTAGTGTTTGTCTGTTGAATTACTAAAGAGTTCAAATCTTTAGGACTATGAGTAGCCAGGATTACTCCTAGGTTCCTTTGCCTACCGAATCTCAGTATCTTGTTTATTAGTTTTTCAACAGTAGCTTTAGACACTTCCTGTGATATCTGAGGAAACATTTCATGTGCCTCGTCAATTAGAAGGAGTGTTTGTGGTATATCATTTGAATCATTTACACCCTTCTTTCTCATTTTATACATCTTGTCCTTATAATTGTAGATTATGTCCAGGATATTGTACGATATTACACTTATCGGCTCCACCAAAAATAACGTTTCTAATACTATTGACAGGTCTATAACCACGTTTTGTGAGCTTTTTAGTAAATCAATTAATTCACTTCCAGTTATTGTATTCGGTATGTCAAGGATTCCGTATTCTATTAAAGCTGATAAACTCCTTTGGATGTTTCCTGAAGTCTGGGTATTAATATTTGCTCTTCCTAGACAACTTTCTAGCATCTTATAAAACGAGGGAGATGTGGAACTCACTTCAGTTAATTTTTCACATGCTCTAACTACTGAGCTCCATGAGGCTCTGGCATAGTCGCTAAGGTAAGGAAAGGAATCGGGCAATTGTCTAAATATGTCCTTAAACCTTAACGAGAATGGGTAGAAACTTATTAATCTACCCTGTTCAGGTTCACAAACTATTGAGTTATCATCTCCCTGCCAGGTATTCTCACCACAATATCTATCCTGAACCAAATTTTCGAAACTCCCATATTCCTCCATAGCCTTAACGGTAAGAGGAACTATCACTGTTCCCTCTTTGAACTGCTTTATTAAAAATCTCACAAAGTCTCCTTGTCTATCTAAGACTATCGTGCTCTTCTTGTTTTTGTAATTACTGAAGAAAATAGTCTTCAGAAATGTGGTCTTACCTGAGCCAGTGGTACCTATCAGTAAAACGTGACTCCTCAATATGTTTTCCTCAAGTCTCAGCCTTACGTCAGTCTGTCTTGAAAAAGTAGTCACCTCACCTACTTCTAGCCCTTCGCTGGGTATGTTTATCACTTTTTCTATGAGGTCAGGCTTAGGTAAAAACACTGGTGACTGTGGATCTATCGCAGAGACATTCGGAGATATCTGTCCGTTACTCTTTATCTCTCCCAATGGGGAAAATATTATAGTGGTTGGTGTTATCATTGTTGATGGATCTTCAGAATATCTCACTGTCCTTATACCTAAACTAGCTAGTGCATCAGCCCTTGCAATCTGATCTACTGCTCCAAGAACAACTGACCCTGGTATTATTGATACTATACCGATAAACTCTCCTCTCTCTATAGGTTTTTCAAGATAGTTCTCAAATGGAATGTCTATGGCTATTGCTGGCTCTTCAGCAATTTTCACATGCGAGAAACGAGTTACCCTCCCGATGATTTTGCCATCAGAAGATAAATTTACCGCTTTCTCATCAGCTTTTGATATTAAGGATCTTAAACTATCCATCATAATACTATAAGATGTAAGGACACATTAATAAAGAAATCTGTTAGGGATAGTAGGAATCTTATGAAGTCCTTTAATCTTCAGAATTCAATCTCAGTTTAAAATATTGTAGACTGTGAGAATTTTATAAGACTGATCTTTAATACCAAATAAGACTTCTACATGACGGCAAAAAGTTATTCAAATAATGATTAGTTTTAAGGCAACGTTAAGCATATAGAGAACTTTAGGTTCTCAAATTCTTTAAAAACATCTTGTAGAGGAAAAATTATATTCCCCGAAATTTGCTACAGTAAATACTTTATAAGATAGTTCATGGTTCAAAATTTGTCAATAATTGTCAGATATTATTATAATCACTTTCAGACTCCTTGATAGAATGTAGGAAAAAAGAATTACATAGAGCTGTGTAAAAAATACTATATCAGGTTTATGTCTTCATAAGTCCTTAGTTGTACTTATGATTTCTTCGATAGCTTCTGTTCTTAATCCACTTCTAACTGCTAAGAAGTGGAATATCAGTATAATTATGGCAGCCACAATGGTATCTTCAGGGAATGGTATGATAGCGTCAAGTCCAAACCCTCCAAAATATGAGATAGTCATTACTATGAATATTAGGGCAATGAGCCAATAACTAGCTTTGATCTCTTTTCTCACATCCTGACTAACACTATCCCATAATACCAGAATATTGATTACAACTAGTGCTATCATAATTCCCATATAAAGTCCAAACGCAATGTTGTTTGCAGTTGAGAGACCAGAGGTAGCAATATCTAAGGAAAATGCTGAGGCTAATGCTATACCCAGGTCTATGGCTCCTAAGATTGCCGCCATTCTTTTGTCCAGTTTGAATATTTTATATGCATAATACCCAAAAAATATTGGCAAGCCTAGAAATATTGCAGTGACCACATAGAATAACGTCGAAAATCCAGCCCAATATACTATTAGCCCCGCTACTAATGTAGCTATCGGAGCAATTATTTTGTAAGCTGGGACCTTATACCTTCTAGGTAAATCTGGCGCTACATTCCTTAAAGTGTGTAAGCCAATGCCACCCATTATGCATGTAAATACTGTCGCCAACGATATGAAACCAACTAAAGCTATCCATGCTGGAAAAGGTAATAAGAATAGCATGCCTATCAATAACGAAGCTATTAGCGAGAAAACTGGAACACCTGTTTTACCTATTTTAAGAAACAGTGAAGGCAAGTAACCATTAGTAGCAAAACCATATATAGTTCTAGTAGAAGTTCCTACATATATCCATCCAGTACCAGCTGGAGATATAACTGCATCTATCAGAAGTATAAGAGCCCACACACTAAATAGCCCTGCTATAGGACCAACTAGCCCTGAATTCTCGAACATAAATAAGAACGGACCATTAACCATTCCACTACTGGTTAAACCAGTCCAATTACCTACTTTTACTCCTGCAGCTGACCAATTTACCCCTCCTGTAAACGCTACTTGGAGTAATGTATACAAAACTATAGCTATTAATAGAGAACCTATTACTGCAAATGGAATATCTTTCCTAGGATTCTTTCCTTCGCCACCGTATTCAACAGCTTGTCTAAATCCTAGGTATGAAAATACCACTCCAGATGTAGGTATTGCGAAAAGGACTGCTGAAAAGCCGGATAACCCAGCGGATAAGTAAGTAGATGAGGGGAAAAATCCTCCTCCTGCAGTGTAATTAGCTGGATGGTTTAGAAACGCTAGGGCTAAAATAACTGTCACAGAGGGAATTATCAGTTTCCACCACCCTGCAGCGTGTGTGACTTTGCCTAGAATGTTAACTCCCGCATAATTTAGGAAGAAGAATAGTATTAGAAGGAAATAAGCTAAGCCAATACCTTCAAGTGTTAATTGACCTGTAAATGTTCCATTAGTGGTCAAACTGTGTATGAAATAGCTCAAATATGTAACTGTTGCAGAAGCCTCTATGGCTGGAGCAGAAGCTGCGGACAGGAAATATGCCCATATCATTATAAATCCCACTATTCCTCCATGACTGTAATGAGGATACCTTACAATACCTCCTGACTTTGGTATGGCAGAGCCTAGCTCAGCATATACTAAACCCACAAATATAACTAATATTCCACCTATTAGCCACGATAAAATCCCTGCGCCACCAGCATAACCAGCAGTATATAATGCACCAAATAACCATCCTGAACCTATAACTCCACCCAGCGATAAAAACAATAACTCAAATCTACCTAGGGATTTTTTAAGCTTTAAATCTGACTCCGTCCCTAAATCTTTTACTCCACTGCTTGATCTTTGATTTTTAGATCCCATAAACATAATATAAAGTTTCTAATTTAAAAATATTATAGGTTTAACAATAACGTTGAAGTATATATACATTATTTTTTAAATATTAAACTTTTCCTTTCTTAAATAAAATTCGTATAACGAATTATTTCGTTAACGAAAAATGTAAATTTCACATTTAATGTAAAAAGATAGAAGTACGTAATATCTGATAGATATTTAGTAGCTCATTTTTGACTATTCATAATAGTTCTCTGAGTCTAGGTTTGTCTTTCATTTATCAAATGTTTAAAATTTTTAATAAAACTTTTACGACATTTTAATATTGTGCAAATTAAACATGAAAATTTTTCACCACAAAATATATCTACGGCTTGAAAGCTGACTTTAGAATAGTAGAACCAATAATCAATATAGTTTTATAAGAGTCTGAAATCATGATTGTTGAAAAGTTTTCATAGCTATGATCAGTGTTGTATTCTTATTTAATGAATCTCAAATGAATAGACAGCCCTGAAACTGTAATAGAATTAATTATAGTTAGCTTTTTCCTGTTCGTCACTGCAATTATCTTCTAATGATCTTTACTCTAAAGAGAGCAGTAATTAGTTACTTATTTCATAATAGTTCAAGCTATAGGTAAATAACTAACGGATAATTTTTAACTTTAATATTTATTAATAATCAAGTTTAAAATATTCTATTATGATAAAGGGGATACCATCAACTGTAAATGACGATTGGCAATTAAATATACATAAAATAATTCAGTATGCCGGAAAAGTTCACGGAGAAAGGGAAATAATTTCAGACAGAAGGTCTTTAGGCGGCAAGATTCACAATCTAACTTACGGGAAAATACTGGAAAGGGTTTCCAGTTTTACCAACTCAATAGAGAGTGAACTAAAGATAAATCCAGGTGATATTATAGGTATATTGGGTTGGAACGATCACAGGTATTTTGAGTCATTCTTCACTGTCCCGTCTCTAGGAGCAGTGTTACTGGAATTAAACATCAGACTCCACCCTGCAGACTTATTATACATCTTAAAATTGACCAAACCAAAAGGTCTTCTGGTTGATGATTCATTACTTCCATTGGCTGAGGCTCTATCTAAGGAGTATAATTTCGACTACACTATTATCATGAGTGATAAACCTTTTGAGGAAATTAAGACAAATATCAGGAATGCGTTTGGTTATGAAGAATTAGTGAAGTCCGGCTCACCCAACAGAAAATTTGATGAGGTAGACGAGAAGAGCTCAGCCCTAGCTGCATTTACTACCGGGACTACAGGTTTACCAAAGGGTGTATTTTACTCCCATAGGTCAATAGTTCTTCACGCATTAAATGCCTCAAGACGGTTAAAAATTTCAGATGTACTACTTCCAGTTGTTCCATTTTTCCATGTCCATGGTTGGGGTACTCAGTTTGCTGGTGCAATTACTGGTTGTAAGCAGATATTTCCTGGTAGACCAACTGTTGACTCCATGGTCGAGCACATTTTAAATCATAAAGTTACGAGAACAGGAGGAGTCCCAACTGTATTCTTTGAACTACTCCGAAGAATTGAGAACATGAATCCAAAGCCTGATTTAAAAGGGCTGGTAGTTGGAATAGGGGGAGCAGCTGCACCGCCTGCTTTAGTTTCTGCACTTGCTAAGTACGGTATAGAGGTAGCCGGTAATGGTTATGGTGCGACGGAGACTGGACCAGGTGTGGCAGGGGGAATTAAACCTGAGTTAGAGCAATTGCCTCCAGAGGAGAGACGTATAAAGGCGGGTCAAGGCTACCCAACATTTGGTGTTGAGGTTGAGTTAGTGGATCCTGTATCCGGAGAAGAGTTACCTTGGGATGGTAAGAGTGTAGGCGAGATCTGGATCAGGGGACCATGGATCGCTAAGTCGTACTATAATGACCCGAGGAGTGCAGAGTCTTTTACTAGTGATGGGTGGTGGAAAAGTAAAGATTTAGCTGTAATTGACGAGTTAAGCCACATCAAGATTGTTGATAGGTTGAAGGATGTGATTAAGAGTGGTGGTGAGTGGATTAGTAGTATTGATTTGGAGAACTTTTTGATGGCTCATCCTTATGTTAGGGAGGCTAGTGTTGTTGGTGTTCCTCACCCTAAGTGGGGTGAGAGACCATTGGCTATTGTAGTGCTTAAGTCAGACTATGAGAATTTGCCTAAGGACGAGGTTAAAAGAGAATTAAGAGAGCATCTTTTGAAGAGGTTTGCCAAGTGGCAGTTACCAGATGACATTGTCTTTGTTGATGAGATACCTAAGACTAGTGTTGGTAAGTTCAGGAAGGAGGAGTTGAGAAATAAGTATAGGGACTATTACATGAAACAATGAAAGGGTTTTATTAATTCAGAAATCGTAAGCTAGATTGATAAAGTAAATATATAAACTTATACAATGATAGTTGCACAAATCTAAAAAGAATTACCTGATAATAACTACAAGTTTATCCTATAATCTTCTATTACTCCAGTTAAGATAAGGATATAATAGTGTTTAGTACTTATATATTAAAAGCTTATATTCTAGCTTACGTATAGTTTCTTATGCCTGAAGTAGGAGAAAAAGCACCCGAGATTGAATTAGTGGATACAGACCTAAAGAAATGGAAAATACCGACAGACTTCAAGGGTAAGGTAGTCGTTTTAGCATTCTACCCCGGTGCGTTTACCAGTGTTTGTACAAAAGAAATGTGTACTTTCAGAGACTCTTTATCCAAGTTTAATGAACTTAATGCAGTTGTATTAGGTATAAGTGTGGATCCTCCATTTTCAAACAAGGCGTTTAAGGAGCAAAATAAGATAAACTTCCCATTACTTAGTGACTTTAACAGAGTAGCCGTAAAGGCTTATGGTATAGCTGGAGAATTGCCTATCCTAAAGGACTATGTGATATCAAAGAGATCAGTATTCATTATCGATAAAGACGGAGTTATTAGATACAAGTGGGTATCAGACAATCCTGGCATAGAGCCCAACTACGAAGAAATAAAGCAAGTAGTGGCAAAGCTTTCTGGGAAATAAGTTAGTACTTCATTTTATTTTTATTTTCCTTTGCGAGTATGCCAGTAGAGTCTAAGTGAAAAAGTCCGTTATAATTTAAACCCGTATCTAAAGTAGTGGGTAGACTGGAACATTATTATGAGTTTGAACCACTGTCGATATACTGATTTAAGGGTAACATGTTAATAGGAGTCTTGAAAATGCCTAAATAAGCTAACTCTTCATGCTCCATGTCGAAAATGAGATAGTCAGTGAACCTTTCCGAGCATCTCCATATACTTAGTCCACTTTCTGGCTGCCAGGCTCATTAAAGTATCTCTTAACTATTGTGCTAGTATCTAAATAGTTCATCTCTCATTTCCCCAACTAAATCACTGGCGTTTAAGGTAATTCTACTCTTGGTAACTTCCTCAAAGGAAATAAGCCTAGGCGATAGATCTAATTCTCTCATAATCTTATTGACAGTTGACAAGTTACCAAGTTCTGATACTGCTTTCTCGAAAATCTCACTGAGAGTGACCTTTCTTTCAACGGCAAGTTCTTTAGCCTTCTTTAAAACTTCACTATCTATAGATAGTTTAACCTTAACCTTTATATATACGTACGTGCTTATATTAACCTTTACGTAATCAAGCTCACAATACATGAATATGGCGATAAGACATGTTTCCATCTCCCTCCTAGTTGCCAATATTTTTAAATCTTAAGCCATATGCGTGTCTTCGTTATTGTAGAACTGTTAATAAAGATCAAGAAATTTTAAACAACATGTTACACTTCGTATCCAAAAAGTATTCAAAAGTATAATTTACTACTTTCTAATATCACTATATTCACGCCTGGCAGACCCGACCTACTATGTTTAAACTTTTATAAAGTTGACATTATAATCAACTGATTATTTTAAAGGCAGTTCTAATTTTTCAAATAAACATAACACTAATCCTATAGATATAACTAATAACTTTGCAAAACTGCCCCCAAGTAGTATAATTATAAGTGGAAAATCTCTGTCCTTACCTTAAAAACATCATAAAAAACTTTTAAATAAGGAAAGAGGCTAAGGAAAAAAGCAGATTTCCGCTTAGTCTTTCAAATCCACATTTTTAATAAACGGTCTGGAAGAAAAGCTTAATAGGACTGAAAGGTAAAGTAAAGCATGGTTTTGCCTTTTAAAACAATGGAAGCATTCAATGTAGAAATATCAGAAAAACATGAACTTTTTAGAAGGGCAGTAAGGGAATTCATGGAAAGGGATGTAGCGCCTTACGTGGAAAAAGGAGAAAAAGAGGGACAGATCCCTAAGGAAGTTTTAGAGAAAGCTAAAGAGTTAGGCTTATACGGTGTATCAGTCCCTGAGGAGTACGGAGGACAAGGCGGAGACTCACTGATGACAGTTATAGCACAAGAGGAGATGGCAAGAGTATGGGCTGCACTTTCAACAAGAGTGGCAGTAGGAGGTCTATTCATGACTCCAATACTACTTTTTGGTAGTGAGGAGCAGAGGAAGAAGTATGTTACACCTGTTGCCAAGGGAGATAAGGTAGCTGCATTTGCAAACACTGAACCACAGGCAGGAAGTGATGTTGCAGGGATGCAATCAACTGCCAAGAAAGTGAACGGAAAGTATATCCTAAATGCGAGGAAGATATTCATTACCAATGGTGGTATTGCTGATTATTATGTTGTCACTGCAAGGACTTCACCACCAGAACCAAATGCGAGGTGGAAGGGAATATCAATGTTCGTAGTAGAGAGAGAATGGAAAGGAGTAAAAGTACTAAACAGAATTGAGACAATGGGACTAAAGGCATCAAATACTGCTGAGCTGGCATTCGAGGATGTTGAAGTTCCTGCAGAGAACTTAGTAGGAGAAGAGGGCATGGGATTCAAATACGCAATGTCTACGTTTGACGCTTCGAGAGTTGGTGTGGCTGGACAAGCCTTAGGTGTTGCACAAGCTGCATTAGAGAAGATGACAAACTACTCAGTGCAAAGGAGTGCTTTCGGCTCACCACTTCTGGGATTCCAGATGGTCCAGGAGAAAATAGCAGAAACATTAACAGAAGTAAACGCAGCTAGGTTAGTTACATATTGGGCTGCTACCCTTTATAACAAAGGGATGACAAATGAGGCTATCATCGCCTCATCTATGGCTAAGTATTTTGCTACTGAGGTCGCTGAGAGGGCTGCCATAAGGGCTATAACTGTACACGGTGGATATGGTGTAGCCACTTCAACTGGTGTCGAGAGACTACTGAGAGATGTTGAAATAATGAAGATCTATGAAGGGGCAAACGATATACAGAAACTAGTTATATTGAAGGAAACGGCTAGAAGATTATTTGGCATAAAAATGTAACTAATTTTTTATACTGGATTTGTTTTATTTATTTCATGAGCAATGAGTATTACGAATACGAATTAACATTAGATAAAATTTTAGATACAGGTATTAGAACATTTCCTGATAAAGAGATAGTATACAGAGATATAAGAAGATATACTTTTTCTTCGTTCAGTAATTCTGTAAAAAGATTAGTTACTGGGTTAAAGAAACTAGGAGTGAAAAAGGGGGAGAGGATAGGGGTTTTAGACTGGGACACTGATGTATACTTCCACACTTACTACGGAGTGCCATTAAGTGGAGCTGTTTTACATACGATCAACTTAAGGTACCCATTGGATTTGATCGTAAAGACTATACTTCACGCAGAGGACAAGTACTTAGTTGTCAGAGACGAATTTGTACCTCTAATTGAAAAGGCGAAGAACATCATTCCTCCTGGTATGAAGGTAATCACGTATAGCGATAACAAGGAGAAAGTTAAATCCCCAATCTCCAATGCAGATTTCTGGGAATTGATCGAAAGTAATGAGCCTACTGAGGAGTTCGATGTTAAGGAGAATGACATGTCCACCATATTTTATACCTCAGGTACAACAGGAGAACCTAAAGGAGTATGGTTCACTCACAGAAAGTTGTTCATGCATGCCATGAGTGTGGCTTTAACCGGCACAAGGTCGCCATTTAATCTCTCACCAGAAGACGTGTATATGATCCTAGTGCCTATGTTCCATGTTCATCAATGGGGATTTCCATTTGTCACGTTTTTAGCTGGTACAAAGTATGTCTTACCAGGTAGATACGACTACGGATTTATACTTAAGTTAATGGAAAAAGAAGGAGTAACTTACTCAGCTATGGTTCCCACAATCCTTCACTTACTCTTGACCCATCCTGATGCACCTAAGTATACTCACGTGTTTAAGAAGTGGAAAATAACTATAGGTGGTTCCGCTTTACCTGAGGGTTTAGCAAGGAAGGCAAGGGAGTTGGGAATAACAGTGACCACCGGCTACGGTTTATCTGAGACTTGCCCTGTATTGAGTATGGGATACTACAACAATGTAGCACAGAAGTTAGATGCCGAGAAGAAATTCTCACTTCAGATATCCACAGGAGTCCCAATACCTCTAGTTCAAATTAGAGTTGTTGATCCTGATACAGGTAAGGACAAGAAGCCTGGAGAGATAGGTGAAATAGTTGTAAGATCTCCATGGCTCACAAAAGAGTATTATAAGAATCCTGAGAAGACAGCCCAATTATGGAGAGGTGGTTGGTTACACACAGGTGACTTAGCTTATATTGATGAATATGGTTACCTACATATCGTCGATAGAGATAAAGACGCTATAAAGAGCGGAGGCGAGTTCATACCCTCGTTACTGTTGGAAGACGCCATATCATTACATCCAAAGGTAGCACAAGTCGCTGTGGTCGGTGTTAAGGATCAGAAGTGGGGTGAAAGACCAGTTGCTTTTATTGTTGCCAAAGAGAAAGTGACTGAAGACGAGTTAAGACAGTTTATGCTTGGTTTAACCGATCAGGGAAGGATACAGAAGTGGTGGATACCAGATAAGTTCATATTTGTCGACACATTACCCTTAACTTCAACTAACAAGATAGATAAGAAAGTACTGAGAGAAATGGCAGAGAAGAACAAGTGAGATTCATGAGAAACGTGGCAATTGTTGGAACAGGACATTCAAAGTTCGGGGTAAGAAACGACGTAAGTATGCAAGAGTTAGCATGGGAAGCTGTAAAACAAGCCTTAGAAGAAGCTAATCTTGAACAGAAGGACATTCAGTACTTTGTAGTCGGAAATGTCGGAATGTGGAGTGCGGAAGAACTACCAGCTGTAGTGGTCGGAGAGTATTGTGATTTAACACCCAAGGGGACCATGAGGGTTGAAGCTGCATGTGCAACAGGGAGTGCTGCCATAAGAGACGCTTACCAAGCAATTAAAGCTGGAGAAATAGATGTTGCTCTGGTTGTAGGAGTAGAACAGATGAGTCAATCCCCTAACCCTCAAGTAATAGAACTTATAGGAAGGGCAGGGAACTACTTCTGGGAATTTGAAAACTTCGGTTTAACATTCCCAGGTTACTATGCACTATATGCAAGTGCTTATATGGCTAAATACGGAATGAAAGAAGAGGATTTAGGTAGTGTTGCTGTGAAGAACCATTACTACGGTGCAAGGAATCCTTATGCTCAATTCCAGAAGGAAATAACAATGGAAGAATACTTGAAGTCTAAACCTGTAGCCCAACCCTTAAAACTACTGGATTCTTCACCAATAACTGATGGTGCAGCTGCACTTATTTTAGCCTCTGAGGAAGTAGCCAGAAAGATAACAGACTCACCAGTATGGATAGTATCTCAGGGAGTAGCAAGTGGAACTGCTAATCTAAGCAGAAGGACAGATTTCACAGGTATAGAGGCATCATATGTGGCAGCAAAAGAGGCTTATAAGAGGGCTAAAATTGATTTCAGTGATGCATGGAGGTATTTTGATGTTGCAGATGTACATGACTGTTTCACAATAGCTGAGATAATGGCATATGAGGACTTAGGGTTTGCAAAGAGGGGAGAAGGACACTTGATGGCTAGGAATGGTGAGACATATATTGGTGGAAAAATACCAGTAAACGTTGATGGTGGTTTAAAGGCTAAAGGACACCCAATAGGGGCAACAGGAGTAAGCATGGCAGTGTCAATAACAAGACAACTACTATACAGGGCACATAAAGGCACACAGGCAGACATAAGGAACGGGATGGGAATAACACACAACGTAGGAGGAACAGGACACTACGCATACATAACAATATACTCAACCAGGAGGCCTTCAAGTTGAGTGTGAGCGAAACCAGAGATAAGATCCAAAAAGAAATTTCAGCATATGTCAAGAACTTGGACAATGTGATTAAATCTACAGGTTTACCTGTTGTAAATGACCAGAAGACTGGTAATCCAATTTGGGTTGGAGTAAGGGAAATTACTTTACGCTATCAGTTTCCCGTGAAGAAGGTATCCAAATTCTTTGAAGGATTAAAGGAAGGGAAATTACTTGCTACAAAGTGTCAAAAGTGTGGTACCATATATTTCCCTCCGCAAGATGACTGTCCAAAATGCAGAGTATCAAATCTCGAATGGATCGAGATGCCTAAGGAAGGTGAAGTTATAGCATTTACTGTGGTTAATGTTAAACCCACATCCTTTTCCCATTACAGTGACTACGTTGTGGGAATTGTAAGGATTAGTAATGGCGTAAATGTTTTGGGCTGGATAAAGGGAAATAATGTGAAAGTCGGATCTAAGGTAAAACTGGAAGTAGTAAGAAGGGAGCCTGAAGGATATTTAACCTATGTCTTCAATGTAGTCTGATTTTTCCCTCGTTTTTCTCGCTGGACGGTGTAGGTTTTAAAACGAAAATTCCTTTTCTTCTCCTTTTTTACTTAAACTCTTGAAAGACAGGAGATTATACTTTTCACATTAGACTCTGCAATCTGTCTTATATTGGACTCGCCCAGTAGCTTAGTTAACATACCCATATCTAAGATAGCTGTCCACTTTACTGCAGTTTTACCTTCTTCAGACCCTAAATCCAAAACTATATCCATCTTTATACTAACTCCTGCAGACCTACCATTACCTTTTATATGTATCTGATTGTTACTCTCGGTGGTAATTGTAGCGTTAATGGATGCTGTAAGTGTTGTAATATGTGGGATTCTCATCTCACTTACATCGATTTTGAAGACAGCCTTAAATGATTCGCCAGATATCTCGTAATTCTGAATTCCAGGTAAGCACTGGGAGAACATTTTTGGGTCTGTCAATAACTCCTTGACCTTTTCCTCCGATTTTTCTACAAGAAACTTCCCACTCATCTCCATAATTATTCCCCCCTCGCCAGTAATGACAAAAGGATATACATTGCTGTGGAGTACCTATCCTCGTCAAGAGACCCCTTCCTTTCACGTATCATCTTCACCAATACTTTAGGTACTCTCTTCTTTTCTAAGAGTTTCTCATCTAGTTCAGACATGAGTTTGATAGTGGCTGTCTTGCTTTTCTCCCTTATTCCTAGCTTTTCAGATACCATATCACTTACTTTCTCACCGGCTAGTCTAGAAGTGGTAAACTTACCTCCGATGACTGAGATCAAACCGTCTAAGCTATCCACTTTTTCATGGTCAATGATCATGAAATCCCTTGTTGCCCCTCTCCCATCTTCTGCATTTTTAATCAGAGGTCTAACAGACGCGTATGCCCTTTCAGGTTTTACCTCCTTCAACCTGGGAATCATGTATGCCCCTTCCTCAATTAACATGTTTATGTCTTCATCAGATATTTCAAAATTGTCAGGGTCAGGAATAATGGTTGCTGTGGTTCCAATTATGGATGAATCTCCATAAGGTACAATAATGTCTCCGTCTGAAGGGGGTCTAAGCCTATTTATCACCATACTGTTCAATTTTTCCTTCATGACTACCATTATTCCAGCTGTGGGGAGTAAAGGGATTTCTCCTAATCCAGCCATTTCAATTACTCTAAAAGCCCAGGGTCCTGCAGTGTTTACTATAATATCTCCATTCAAGATTTTAGTCTCACCAGAAATGTTGTCCTTAACCTCTACTCTCCTGACAGAGTTACCCTCTCTCAAGACCCTCTTCACTTCATTGTAAGTTAAAATTTTCGCACCATTGAGAGACGCTGTTAACGCCACTGTTGCCAGTAGATCATAACCATAGACCACCTTATCTGGAACCCAGATGGCTATTTTTGACTTCTTATTTATGAAGGGTTCTCTTCTGATGAGTTCTTCAACATCCATTACTTTATTAGTGATTCCAAGACTGTTGAGGGCTGATAAAAACCTCTGTGAGTAGTTTACATCGTCCTCAGTTATCCCCACGAAAACTCCTCCGGTATCTCTTACAAACTCAGGTGCTATCTTAGACAGGACTTCGTTTTCCTGTTTACACTCTTTGGCAGATTCAGGGTCGTTGACCGCATATCTAGCTCCGCTATGTAGTAAACCATGGAATTTTCCCGATGTCCCTGACGCAATATCCCCTCTTTCTACTAAAGTAACGTTTATTCCCCTCAAACTTAGATCTAAAGCTGTGAATAACCCAGTGGCGCCTCCCCCAATTACTATAACTGAACTGTTTTGCTTCATTAAAGTATAGTATAAGAAATGATATAAAACTCTTTGGTTTTAAACGTTATCATTAAATAAAAATTATATACCAAGTTTCTTAAAATAGTTAATGTGTCCAAATACATATTGGCAGTGGATGAGGGGACTACAAGTGCAAGGGCTCTAGTTTTCGATGAAGACCTAAACGTCATAAGCATAGCACAGACTGAACTGACACAGTATTTCCCAAGACCAGGTTATGTGGAGCAAAATCCTGAGGAAATATTTGAAAAGCAGGTAAGTATGATAAAGAAAGCTGTAGAGAAAGCCAAGATCGAGATTAGCCAGGTTTCTGCTATTGGTATAGCAAATCAGAGAGAGACCACCATAATGTGGGACAGTAGGAGTGGAAGACCAGTTTACAATGCTGTGGTGTGGCAGGATAGGAGGACTTCGGATATAACAGACTGGTTAAAATCAAACTACCTTAACCTGTTTAAGAGCAAGACCGGTTTAATCCCTGACCCTTATTTTAGCGCTTCAAAGATTAAGTGGATTCTTGATAACGTCCCAGGTGTAAGAGAAAAAGCAGAGAGGGGCGAAATAAAGTTTGGCACAGTAGACACATATCTAATTTGGAAACTCACTAATGGTAAAGTCCATGTTACAGACTACTCTAACGCATCTAGGACAATGCTGTTTAATATAAAAAAGTTGGAGTGGGATAGGGACATTCTAGAAATTCTAGAAATTCCAGAGGCAATACTGCCTGAAGTTAGGTCCTCCAGTGAAGTGTATGGATACGCTGAGCCCGTTGGAAATATACCGATCAGCGGAGATGCTGGAGATCAACAGGCTGCATTATTTGGTCAACTGGGATTCAGTAAAGGAGATGTGAAATGTACTTATGGTACTGGGAGTTTCATATTAATGAACTCTGGAGAGGAGATATATGATTCAAAAGACCTACTTACCACCATTGCGTGGAAAATCGGTAAAGACGTAAAGTACGCACTAGAAGGGAGCATATTCACAACCGGTGCAGCAGTTCAGTGGGTTAGGGACGGACTAGGTTTAGTAAGTAGTTCCGATGAAATCGAGAGTCTTGCGTCAAGTGTTGTTGATAACGGAGGAGTTTACTTTGTCCCTGCATTTTCTGGTTTAGGTTCTCCCTACTGGGATCCATATGCTAGGGGTCTGATCATAGGAATTTCAAGAGGGACAAGTAGGGGACATATAGCCAGGGCTGTCTTGGAATCGATCGCATATCAGGTTAGGGATGTGATAGAGGTAATTAAGAAAGACGTTGGAAAAGAATTTGTAAATGTCCTAAAGGTAGATGGCGGTGTGTCGAAAAATAACTTGTTAATGCAATTTCAGGCTGACATATTGGGAATAAGGATTGTTAGACCTAGAGTGATAGAGACTACATCAATGGGTGCATCTATGCTTGCAGGTTTAGCAGTGGACTATTGGAGTTCCCTAGAAGAGTTAAAGAGTAAATGGGCAGTAGATAGGGAGTTCATTCCTTCATTACAGGAGGATAGAAGGGAGAGATTGTATAAGGGGTGGAAGGAAGCTGTCAGGAGAACTATTGGTTGGGCAAGAGAAGTGGAGACTATGGAATAGAGAAATGCCAAAAGTTTACTATGAAACGAAATAAACTAAAGGAAGGTTTATTTATTTCTAATGTATAAATAGATTATGCCTTTAGATCCAACCATAAAGAAACTTTTAGAGTCTGGTTTTGTAATACCAATAGGTAAGGTACCTGTAGATGAAGTGAGAAAGGTATTCCGCCAAATATCCTCTGCAGCTCCAAAGATGGATGTGGGAAATATTGAGGACATAAAGATACCTGGGACAGAGACCATGATTCCAGCCAGGGTCTATTATCCCAAGACAAAGGGACCTTATGGAATACTAGTGTATCTTCATGGTGGAGGATTTGTTATAGGAGATATTGAATCATATGACCCAGTTTGTAGGGCAATAACCAACGCGTGTAACTGCGTTGTAGCGTCTATAGATTACAGACTAGCACCTGAGAATAAATTCCCATCTGCTGTTGTCGACTCTGTGGATGCCACAAAGTGGATCTATGAAAATGCGGAAAGCCTAGAGGGTAAGCAAGGTGTCGCAGTCGGCGGAGACAGTGCTGGAGGAAACTTATCTGCTGTAGTATCAATTCTGACTAAAGGTAAAATTAACCTGAAACATCAGGTGTTAATCTACCCAGCTACTGGTGCAGACTACACATCAAGGTCAATGGTAGAGTACTATGATGGGTACTTCCTTACAAGGGAACAAATTGAGTGGTTCGGCTCTCAGTACCTAAGATCTTACATGGACTTACTCGACATTAAATTTTCACCAATACTGAATCAGGATCTCACTGGACTACCTCCAGCTTTGATAATAACTGCTGAGTATGATCCTCTTAGAGATCAAGGAGAGGCTTACGCTAATAAACTATTAATGGCAGGCATACCTGTCACTAGTGTCAGGTTTAATAACGTAATCCATGGCTTCGTCTCCTTCTTCCCCTTAATACCTCAGGGTATGGACGCAATTGGTCTAATAGGGGCAACACTGAGACGAGTATTCTACAACAGTTTTTGAATACAAAATTTTAATTATTTTTGTTTGTTTATATTTAATTGAACTATGAAAGCTGTAATTCTTCCAGGTTTTAAACAAGGTTATAAAATAGATAAAAACGTGCAAGAGCCAAAGGCAGGTAAATCAGAAGTTGTGGTAAAGTTAAGGAAAGCAGCACTATGTTATAGAGACCTTCTTCAGATCCAAGGATTTTATCCCCGCTCAAAATACCCTCTTATATTGGGGCATGAGATGGTAGGAGAAATTGAGGAAGTTGGAGAAGGTGTTGAGGGATTCAAAAAGGGTGATATTGTGACCTCACTACTTTACGTTCCAGATTGGACTTGTGACAACTGTAAGATGGGAGAAGAGATATATTGTAACAACAGACAACTCTATGCACAGGAGCTTGACGGATTTTTCGCAGAGAGAATACTTGTGAAAGCAAACTCTCTTGTTAAAGTCCCTCCTGGAGTTTCAGATGAAGGGGCTGTAGTAGTTCCCTGTGTTGCTGCAATGATTTACAGAGGGCTTAAGAGAGCTAATGTAAAGCAGGGGGATATAGTTTTAGTGACTGGTGCAGGAGGTGGTGTTGGTATTCATGCCCTTCAGGTTGCTAAAGCTTTAGGAGCAAAAGTAGTAGGAGTAACAAGTGAAGAGAGTAAGGCTAAGATCGTTGGAAAATTTTCAGATTACGTGGTAGTTGGGAACAAGTTTGCTGAAGAGGTTAGAAAGGGATTTGGAGAACCTTCAATAGTAGTGGACAATGTAGGAGGTCCTACTCTTGATGAGAGTATGAGGTCACTGAAAATAGGTGGTAAGATAGTACAAGTAGGGAATATTGATCCCTCTGTCAATTTCAGTCTAAGGCTAGGTTACTTAGTCCTAAAGAATGTTGAGTTAATTGGACATGCCGGGGCTACAAAGAAGGACATAGTGGACACATTGGAGATGGTTAGGCAAAATAAGATTACGCCAGTTATAGGTGGTGAGGTATCAATAGAGGATTTTGATAAGGCTTTAGATATGTTGAAGGACAGAAAAAGACATGGTAAAATTCTTATAAAGCCATAAAATAGTGAGGAAAAATAGAAAAACTTCTTTTTATACTCTTTCCACTACAATTGCTCCTCCCTGTCCTCCTCCTACACAGAGCGTAGCAACACCGTAGTCCTTTCCTTCAATCAATAGTTGCCTAGCTAATGTCCCAACTATTCTAGCTCCTGTTGCACCTAATGGGTGACCTATGGCTATAGCTCCACCTCTCTTATTAACTGTGCTCTCATCTAATCCCAATTCCTTGATAGCGTTTAGTACTACTACAGCGAAAGCTTCATTTATTTCCCACAACGAGATGTCCTTTACATTCAAGTTAGCCTTTTCTAAAGCCTTTTTAGAGGAGGGGACTGGACCTTTGCCCATTACCGCTGGAGGAACTCCTGCAAATCCGAAACTCCTGATTTTAGCCATTGGTGTTAATCCATACCTCTTTAATGCGTTCTTAGACATGAGTAGTACATATGCTGAACCGGAGTTCAGAGGAGCTGAATTGCCTGCTGTAATTGTACCATTTGGTCTAAATGCTGGAGGTAATTGAGATAACTTCTCTAAACTTGTGTCTGGTCTCACAGACTGATCAGTAGTCAGCGTAATTTTCTTTCCTTCCACTTCAGTTTCGAAGGGTATTATCTCGTCTTTGAAATAGCCCTCTTGAATGGCTTTAGTAGCCATCTGATGACTTCTTAGTGACCATCTGTCCATCTCTTCCCTGGATATCTTTGCCTCCTCAGCCAGTCTCTCTGCTGTTAAACCCATAACATAACCAGTTGTGAGGTCATACTCAGCGTATTTTGGGTCAGTTAGAAAAGCCATGTTAGGCTCTATGTGTGGGTTGTCAAACATGGGAGTTTTTGACATTTTCTCTACTCCTCCCGCTAATACGATGTCTGCCATACCCGTAGCTACTTCCATTGCTCCTATTGCAACAGTTGTTATTGAGGAAGCACACTGTCTATCCACTGCCATTGATGGTATGGTATAAGGTAATCTGGACGCAAATACTTCATGTCTTCCTCCGAAGCTCCACTGTTCACCTACTTGCAGAGCACATCCTGTAACTATCTCCTCTATTTCTCTAGGGTTTATCCCGTTCTTTTCTATTAACCTGTTTATAACTATGCCTGCTAACTCCTCTGGTCTCAAATTATAAAAAGGATCTTTTTGTGGTTCCTTTCTAGTAAACCTTGTGAAAGGAGTTCTAGCGAAATCTACCAAATATACTTCTTGTAGCATTGTTTTAACCTCTTATAATAATTTAAACCGGGAGATTATAAAGATTGCAGAAACTCTGAAATGTCCACTTTTCCGTTATAAATTTTGCTAAGGGTAAGGCTCCTCTTTAGGTGTAAGTGTATGTCCATATCGTCAGTGAAGCCAATCCCACCATGTACTTGAATACCGCTTAAAATCACTTTTGGTATCTTTTTATTAGCTAACTCCTTCGCTAACCATACATACTTAATGTTATCAGATGCTTCCAATATTATAGACCGAACCAGCTCCACATCAACAGCGTCATTTACAACTCTGTGTTTAATAGCTTGATAAGAACCAATGGGCTTACCGAAAGCTATCCTCTCTTTGCTATACTTTACAGCCATGTTTAACACTTCCTGTCCATGTCCTAACATCTGCGATGCAAAAAGTATAGATATTTCAGCGTTGTTAACTTGTACATTTTCGCCAGCATTATGCTTAACTTCATTTATTTTCATCGAATTATCTAGAGAGTTGAAACTTTTCAATTCCGCATCTTTCCTCTTTACTATTGTGTTATCAATGAGGATTAGATCTGCTTGATCTGCACCTGGGACATAGTTGGAGTCAGAGACCGCTATCTTAACTTCACCTGAGAAGAGCTTATCCAGTATATCCTTACTCTTTATTCCCCTAGAGGCAACTACACTACTAGCTATTATACCTGGCAGAAGTTTACTACCAATTAACTCATTTATTATTACAGCATCTCTCAATGGTGAATTGGAAATATATGGTAGAATCTCCAGTTTTATTATGTCCTTCCACAACTGCTCAGTGAGTTCTTTATTTCCCTCTAAAACACTCCTAAACTTCTTTGTGTCCCACTTAGAATCCAACAGTTCCTTAATACTTCCTAAAATTAGTTTTACGTCATCACTCATTTCGAATGTGGGGTCCAGTAACATGGGGTTCACCATTATAAACTCTCTATCACATCCAAGTCCTTTGGTGTAAGCATCTCTAACTTCAATTCCTTAGCCCTCTGTATAGCCTGAATTCTCACATTCAATAGTTTTTTAGCGTACTCAACGGTGACTTCTGGGTTAAGCTTCAGAGGTATCTCTACACCTTGTGGTACATTAGGCTCTGAAAATATTCCCACAGCGTATGGTCCCAAGTAGTTAATGTGCTCCATTGCAGCCTTGTATACACTCTCTCCTCCTTCTTTTATGAGCCTTGCAATGAGATATGTCCCAAAGGCTATATGCCTTGACTCGTCAGTAGCTATATAATTCACCATTTTAGCTAGTCCTGGAAATATATTAAATGTCCTAGTTATGTATTTGAAAATATTGTATCCGCCTTCAGCAGCGACCCCTTCTACCACAAGATTGTATGTTACAGCTGCTCTAACTTGGTTCTCAGGGGACGGGTCTCTATTCAAATTCCACATTGCCTTTGGGAGCTCCTCATAGAATATCTTAGCGTAGTTTGGTGAAACATCCTTAGTTAATTCCACCAAGTCCTCCTTAACACCTACTGCGTCCAAGAACCTCCTAAAAGCTTCTACATGTTTCGCTTCCTCAAAAATAAACTGCTCTAAATACATGACCTCCTCTACTCTGCCTTCTTTAACAAGTGTGACAATCAAGGGGTGTAGATCAAGGGCTACTGCCTCTTCGCCTGCACCGAACTTAGATGTTACATTGACCATAAGAAACTTATCTATATCCCTTAACTTGTCCCAGTCTGCTCTGTCTTGGGTAAGATCAATTGTCGATGGATCCCAAAAAAGTTTCTTGCCCAGCTGATATAACTTCATAGGAAATAGAGACCAATCAATCCCTCCTTTCTTTATCGACTTAAAATACGTATGTTTGTATTCTTCGAAATTTAATACCATATCTTTATATAGTAACTCTTATGTTAAAAACTTTGCTTAAAGAATTAAAAATAAACTTATGCTAAAAATAATCTAATAAATTGGATTACAAAACTGCCAAAAAGTAGAAAAAGCAACATGACTTAATACTTAATAAAAGAGATATATCTTCAAACATTACAGTAGTGCCTGTTATTGAAAATCATAAATAAAATGAATACAAAATAAAAAATTCTTTAGATCGTCTATTGTTTCATGTAATAGTCCTTATACTTATTTCTCAACTCCTCCTTCCTGAACTTACCAACACTAGTCTTAGGTATCTCATCAACAAAGACAATATCATCCGGTAACTGCCACTTGGCAAACCTCTTAGATAAGTGATCAAGTAGTGACTTCTTTACTTCTTCCTTGTCCTTACTCTGATATTCAGGTTTAAGTGATACCACAGCCAATGGTCTCTCACCCCACTTAGGGTGAGGAACACCAACAACACTAGCCTCTCTAACATAAGGATGAGCCATCAAAAAGTTCTCCAAATCAATACTACTAATCCACTCACCACCGCTTTTAACTACGTCTTTTAACCTATCAACTAATTTAACATAGCCCAATTCATCAATAACACCTAAATCTTTACTTTTCCACCACCCATCACTAGTAAAAGACTCTGCACTCCTCGGGTCATTATAGTACGACCTAGCGATCCATGGTCCCCTAAACCAAATTTCACCCACACTCTTACCATCCCAAGGTAACTCTTCTCCTGATACAGGATCAACTACTTTTACCTCGACACCAAATAGTATTAACCCTTGTTTTAGCCTCTTGAACTTCTCCTCTACAGGTAATTGCTCGAATTCGGGCTTAGCTACCGCAGCTACCACTACCGGTCCTGTCTCAGTAGCACCATATCCTTGTCCTGTCTCAATACCGTGTTTCGCCAAGGCAGAAACTAGAGCTGATGGCGGCTCCGCTCCCCCAATACCTAGTCTTAAGCCAGCTAAATTCGGTTTAGGATCCATCGTCTCTATTCTTCTTAATAATTCTAGAACTACAGTAGGTACTGCTGCCGTTCTCGTAACTTTATGATTTAAAATGTGCTCAACCATGGAGTCAACAGTTGGTCTACCAGGAAATATCTGCTTACAACCAGTAATTGCACCAGCAAACTGAGTACCCCAACCATGGACATGGAAGAACGGAACAGCTTGTAATATCACATCTGATGGTTTAAGATCTCTAGAAATGTTTAACGCATGGAGTACCACAGATCTATGGGAGTAAAATACACCCTTTGGTAGACCCGTAGTCCCGGTAGTAAATGCAGCAAATGCCGTAGACTTTTCATCTACCTCCTCAAATTTTCTGTTGGGTGAGCCGGACTTCACTAATTCTTCATAACCAAATGCATTCCTGATATTCGTCTTGATTTCCTCAAAAGGTTTATCACTCATGATGATAGTGTAGTCAAAATTATACTCCTTAGATAGAGCCTCAGCCAATGGAAGTAAAGAATCGTCAACCAATAGACCTTTTGCCCTAGTGTGTTTTAAGATGTATAGTAAGTCTGCAGGGTGAAGTCTGATGTTTAATTCCAGTAACACTGCTCCTAGAGACGGGACAGTGAAGAATGACTCAAAATACCTGTGATCGTTCCAACCCAATATACCTATAATATCACCAGCTTTTGTATTAAGTTCCTTTTCAAGGGAGTTTGTAAAGCTAGATATTCTATGGAATATTTTTCTATAATTTAAGTTGTGGAGTACTCCCCCTTGAAATCTTCTATCTGAAATAATTTCTCTTTCTCCGTGGACTTTAGAGGCGTATTCGATTACTTTATGTAGGTTCAGTTGCCATTCATCATTTACTGTGGAGGGAATTCCTTTTATCATTATATCTATTATAAGTTGCTAATTTATAAATATTAAATTGAATAAAAATTAACGCGTATGCCCTAGCGTCAAATACATGAGCTTTTCACTGTGGTTTTCTAATATGCTTATATAACTCAAAATCAAATTCTTGAACTATGATAACAACACTAAGCCTACCAATGCCTGGTCCCCTAAAACACATTAATTCTTACGTTATAAGGGACGGAGATGATACGTTGCTTATCGACACGGGTCTTCCCATAGAGGACGATGCAGTAGTCCTAAAGGAATTTATTGAAAAGAGTGGTTATCCTGACTATGTACTTATAACCCACTATCATCCAGACCATATAGGGCAGGCTAGGCTATTTAAAAAAAGCAGGATTTTGCTTAACCAGGAAGAGCTACAGTTTATCACTGACGTCATTGAAGGAGTACATGAAAGAGAAATGAAGGATTACCTATTACGGAATGGTTTCCCAGAAAATTTTCTACAGAGAATTTTCAGTCAGAGGGCTTTCTTTAAAGAACTTCTAGCTGACATAGAATTTGAGGGTGTAAAAGACGGAGATAAGATAGTAATAGGGGGTAATGAGGCTGAAGTTATTTGGACTCCAGGACACACGGTAGGTCACTCATGTGTGAAATACGGGGAAAACCTATTTTGTGGAGACCATATCCTACCAAATGTCACACCTAATGTTTCACTCCACGCTCCATACGATGATCCCTTAGGTAGATATTTAGACAGTCTTGATAAGATAGAGAAGTTGGAGATAAATACAATTTACCCCGCCCACGGAGAACCATTTACTAACGTTAAAGAGAGAATAGAAGAGATTAAGCAACACCATTTCCATAGACTTCAAGAGATAATTGATATCTTGAAAAAGAAGGGTAGAGCTAGTGCCTTTGAAATAGCAATGAATATTTCCTGGTACAGGAAGTGGGATGAGTTGTCAAACTTTGATAAGCAGTTAGCAATGGGTGAAACCATGGCTCACATAAAGTACCTCCTATACAGGGACAAAATTAAGGAGATAAATGAAGGAACCTCTATAACTTATACACTTTAATCGGAATGGATATCATTTATTAACCCTTTAATTTTATACTACTCTATGAAAGTAGAAGATATTAAGAAAATACTCGTCATCGGAGCAGGAACTATGGGTCACGGTATAGCGGAACTAGCAGCCATAGCAGGTTATCAAGTATATCTAAGTGATGTCTCTCAAGATATATTAAATAGTGCAATGGACAAAGTCAAATGGAGTCTTACAAAGTTAAAGGAAAGAGGGACAATAAAGGAGGACGTAGAGACAGTACTGCAGAGAATAAGACCTGTAGTTGGACTAGATAAGACTGTCAGTGATGCTGATTTTTCCATTGAAGCGATAACAGAGAAAATAGATGTAAAGAGACAGACATTTGCAAAATTAGACGAGCTATTACCACCTCATGCAATACTAGCAACTAATACCAGTAGTCTACCAGTTTCCAAAATAGCTGAGGCTACAAAGAGACCTGATAAGGTAGTTGGAATGCATTACTTTAATCCCCCTGCACTTATGCCCCTAGTTGAAGTAATGAAGGGCGACAAAACCAGCGACGAGACCGCAAAGGTGACATATGAGTTAGCAAAGAAATTAGGGAAGCAGCCTATAATGATAAACAAAGATATTCCTGGATACGTTGTAAACAGGATTTTAGGAGGAATAAATATCGCATCGTGTATAGTAGTTGAGAAGAAGCTTGCTGACATAAAAGAAGTCGATGCTGTTGCAAGATACAAACTAGGCTTCCCAATGGGAGTTTTTGAACTCCTAGATTACACTGGTATAGATGTTGCATATTACATTTCAAAATCAAGGGAAGAACTGGGAGTGAAAGACGATATACCAATCTGCTCACTAATAGTTGAAAAGTTCAAGAACAATGAGTTGGGTGTTAAAAGTGGAAAGGGATTCTACACCTATCCAGGTCCAGGTAAGTACGTCAAGCCTGAATTACCTAAGGAGTTGGCAGAGAAGTTAAACCCAGCTTTAATTATTGCGCCAGCAGTAAATGAAGCCGCTAGATTAGTGAGGGAGAATATAGCCAGTAAGGAGGATGTAGACTTAGGTACAGTCCTTGGTCTAGGATTCCAGAAAGGTATACTGAAATTAGCCGATGAGGTGGGAATAGATAACATTGTGAATTCATTGTCAGAGTTAAAGAAATTAACAGGAATAAGTTCATTCGATCCAGATCCCCTGTTGACAGAGATGGTTTCTCAAGGCAAAGTGGGAATGAAGTCAGGCTCAGGATTCTTTGAGTACGGGAAGATTCAACAAAAGACACTAAAAACCTTAATACTTAGAGTTGAGCCTCCCTTAGCCTGGATAGTCTTAAATAGACCAGAGAGACTTAACGCGTTAAGCCAAGAATTAATGGGTGAACTGGACAAGGTTTTGGACGAGTTGGAGTTCAATAATGACGTCCGAGTGGTAATTATCACTGGTAATGGTAGAGCATTTTCTGCAGGTGCTGACGTAACGTCATTTACTACACTGAGACCAATTGATGTTGTGAGATACAGGTATATGAAAAACGTCATCTACAAGATTCAACTTTATACTAAGCCAGTTATCGCTGCTATAAATGGGTTCGCCCTAGGCGGAGGACTTGAGTTGGCAATGGCGTGCGACATCAGAATAGCCTCTAATTTAGCCCAGTTAGGTCAGCCTGAGATCAATATCGGAATAATTCCAGGGGCCGGTGGTACACAAAGACTTCCAAGACTAATAGGTAAAGGAAGAGCGAAGTTACTTATTTACACCGGTGATATGATCCCTGCGGAAGAGGCATATAAAATGGGACTAGTTGATCAGGTCGTTCCGGCAAACAAATTTGAGGAGGAAGTTAGGAGAGTGGCATTGAAGATTGCAGAAAAGTCGCCGTTATCATTATTAGCTGCCAAATTAGCTGTGGAGTTAGGTTATGAGGCTAATATATGGACTGGACAGGAATTAGAGTCTGCCTTATTCGGACTGTTATTCACAACAGAGGATGTAAAAGAAGGAGTAAGGGCTTTCCTAGAGAGGAGAAAGCCACAGTTCAAAGGAGAATAAATGAGATTATTTTTTATCTCTCTCCTTAAGTACAAAAGAAAGTGTAAGGAATAAAAAACATGTTTTTTGTTATCTAGTTCCTTGTGTACATCGTTATCCTTTAGGTAATCCTAGTACGACCTCTCCAAGCAGGTTTCTTAATATTTCCGACGTTCCTCCTGCAATAGTAATTGACCTTGAAGCTAATAGTCCATAAACTATTTCAGGTCTGAAACCAGGTTTACGTTCTACCACTAGAGCTTCCGGACCCATGGTATTGAATGCACTCTCATAGACTTTTTGCATTGACTCAGAAGCTACTAACTTGATCATGGCAGCCTCTGGACCAGCTATATATCCCTTTTTCATTCTCTCTAGTATTCTCTTGTAAAAGGCTTTCAGCGCAATTATATCTTCAGCTGTATTAATTAAGGATTCTCCCTTATAACCAGTGTTCACAAGATCTCTGATTATCCTCTCGACTCCAAATAGTATTGTACCTATGTTTAGTCTTTCGTAATTCAGTGTGGACATAGCCACTCTCCATCCTTCTCCTACCTTACCTACAACATTTTCCTTAGGCACCTTTACTTGATTGAAGTATACCGTGTTAAACTCTGATCTTCCAGTTATCTGCTTAATAGGGCTAACTTTTATCCCCTCGCTTCTCATATCTACTATGAGTATTGTCAGCCCTTTGTGCCTTTCAGAGGGGTCTCCTGTCCTCCCTAATAGGAGACAGTAATTAGCCAGATGGGCATAACTACTCCATATCTTCTGCCCATTTACTTCATAATGATCTCCCTTATCCTCTATCTTGGTTCTGATTGAAGCTAAATCTGATCCTGCGTGGGGTTCAGAAAACCCTTGACACCATATATCTTCCGCTGTAAGGATTCTCCTTATGTGTTTTTTCTTCTGCTCTTCATTTCCGTTGTTCAAAATTGCAGGACCTGTGACCGATACTCCTAAACCTATCGTAGCGTAAGGAACTCCTGCTTTAGCGAATTCCTCTCTAACAATAATCTCCTTTATGGGACTATCTCCCCAACCACCATATTCCTTAGGCCATGAGACACCAAGATAGCCTGCCTCATATATTTTCCTCTGCCAGCTCTTTAAGACCTCAACTGGTGCCATATCTCCCTTTTCCTTTATCTCTTCAGGTACGTTCTTGCGAATCCACTCTCTGACCTTATTCCTATACTCCTCTAACTCTTTATCTTCTTCGCCCATATACTGAATTACTTTAGATCTAATATATAATCTTTTTTGAAAACCAACATCACTAATTAATGAAAAATATAAAACCTAGAACTTTTGCGTTCCCTTCATGTAAAGTAGAAAGTAGCGAAAATGGGAATAGGAGGAAGACCTCAAAAAATAAGAAGTTATTATGTATATAGACAAAACAAATGGCAATTACCTTGGTGTTAACATATTTTCTATAATTAAGTCCAAGTCTCTCTGTTGTTTTAATGTAAGCCCAGAGTTACTCCACAAGACGTACCTTTTACCAAGCATATGGGCTATACCGATTAAAACGTAAGACAGTAACTCAGGGTCTACATTTATTATCTCACCCCTCCTCATTGCCTCAGAAAGACCCGTAGTATATCTCTCGGCTAGCTTCATGAAGTGCCACTTATATATATCAGGTCTATGGACTTGTGTTTCAATGAATATCTTATAATACTTCTTGTTCTCGTTCATCCACTCCAAGAATTTCTTCATTCCTACTTTTTCCACATCAATCCTACTGTCTAGGTTCTGTGTATATGTTTTCAAATAATATCTCATATTTCTGTTAAACTGCCTTATTATCTCATCTAAAATGTCATGCTTACTCTTAAAGTAAAAGTAGAAAAGACCATAAGCAACTCCAGCCTTACTTGTAATATCGTTTATACTAGTGCTTAGAAAACCCTTATCAGCAATTAGCTCAACAGAGGCATCAAGTATTTTATTTAGTGATTCCTTTCCCTTTTCTGTTTTAGGAGCCCTATACATCACACCACCTTTACTACTTGATTTTTGAGTCGACTATCATTGTAGTTAAAAGGTAAACTCGATAATAAACTTCTCCGATAATTTTATTGATTAGAATAAAGAAGATTATTTACACAAATACATTAAGATATAATGAATAAAACAAATAGTTTAATTTTGATGAAGAGATACAAAAAAGCTTAAACGAAGAGAACTGTGCCACTGACTTCTTCCACACTCTAAAGGGCGAGGCTCTCCACATTTTATAATTTAATGTCAAAAGGCTTATTTAGAGGCTCTACGTCGACTTCTCTTTAAAAGGAGAAGACCTGGAAGAAGCTAGCAACATCATTTGCCATTTAAAGTGAAAAGCTTACGTGTAATACAGCAAGCAAATCCGCGAGGAAATATGGCACGTTTGAACTTTATCAGATCAGAATAGACTCATTTATATTTCATGGTTTTATTCAAGAGGGCATATTTCGACTATATTATACTTGATTTTTGAGTCGACTATCATTGTAGTTAAAAGGTCGGTTCAGTGTCAGCTTTCCTAATAGGATTTGGAGTGAAGAAAAATTATTTACACAAATACATTTGATAAATCAAATAGTTTAATTTTAATCAAGAAATATAAACAAGCCGGAGCATAATTTAATTATGACATGGAATTTGAGACAAGAGTACAAATGTAAAGATTATCCTAGTTTAAAACACTATTATTGGACGAAGGAGTCTAAAACGCCACCCTCAGGGATTATTGGTGTTCATAGGCTAATCAAGGAGGAATGTAAACCCATAGCCTCTCTCCTAATACTCCCAGGAACATGGAGTAGTGGTGAACAGTTATCTGCTAATACGGTAGATGATGATTGGAAGAGAAATGAAGACATTGATGAGCCTTTCTTTTGGGCTAATAGATGCATTGATGTTTATTTAATGGATTATAGGACTCACTTCCTGTCTCCTGAGAAAGATCCGAGTGAATTCGGCTTTATGGTTGATTGGGGATGGGAGCAATGGATAAATGACATTAAGGAGGTTGTAGAGTTTATTAAAGAGATATCTTCCTTTAAAAGGGTCTTCTTAGCTGGTGAAAGTTTTGGAGGATTAGCTACAGTAAATTTTGCAACTCTATTCCCTGAGGACTTGGAGAGTCTAATTTTACTCGATGGAGGACCTATTCTAAGGCAACCTACTAATTCTCTTGATTTTGACGGTCTCTTAGAGAAAATCAAGAATACGAAGAGTTGGGCAATGGAAGTTGGAGGTACTAAGGGGGCTCTCTTCCTCTTTAAATATATCGATAAGAATCCTAATGCACCACCGACAAACCCTGTAACGGGAGAGCCTCTTGAACCTAGAATCAATCCAATTACAGGTGAAAAATGGAATAACATATTGGAATGGGCAACTTTTACTCTCTATAGCGGTTGGGGTCCGGGATTACTAACAAACGTATATGCAGGGTATAATGATCCGAGAGTGTTAGTACATACAATGTCCACCTTTGACAGATATTGGCCAATAAGGATATACCTTGAAACTCAGACAATGTTAGACTGGAAGGAATGCCCCTATCTAAAGTATGATTTTGACAACATGTACAGCAAAATATCCTTACCTATCCTAGATATAATAAGTGGCTTTGGATTATCAGCAGGTAGGCTGAGCAATAATCCCTTCCCTGGAAATCGTCCTTATAGTATGATACTTTTAGAGAAATATGGTCATCTGGACGTCTACAATGGTTCCCACTGTAAAGTTGATGTATCCATTCCTGTGGTATCAGCAATATACTCAAGGGTTTATAAGACACAAATTAGGTAGGTAAGTTAATTATTTAGATTAATTTTTTATGCTATCAACTAAAACTAAATGTTATGCCGTTGGATCCTGAAGTGAGGAATTTCCTTCAAGTTTATTATAAGGCTAACATAATAGATTTCACCAAATATCAGTTCCAGGAAATTAGACAAAAAGTAAATGAATTGTTGGCAAAGGCGGTGCCAAAGGATCCTGTGGGAGAAACTAGAGATATGAAAATAAAGTTAGAGGATTATGAGCTGCCCATCAGAATATATTCACCCATTAAAAGGACCAACAACGGACTGGTAATGCACTTTCATGGAGGAGCGTGGATATTAGGGAGTATAGAGACTGAAGATGCTATCTCAAGAATTCTCTCAAACTCCTGCGAGTGCACAGTCATATCGGTTGACTACAGACTTGCGCCTGAATATAAATTTCCAACCGCAGTCTATGATTGTTTCAATGCTATAGTGTGGGCAAGGGATAATGCGGGAGAACTTGGTATTGATAAGGATAAGATTGCCACATTTGGAATAAGTGCTGGAGGTAATTTGGTTGCTGCTACTTCACTGTTGGCTAGAGACAATAAATTGAAATTGACTGCACAAGTACCTGTAGTTCCTTTTGTATACCTCGATCTTGCGTCAAAATCAATGAACAGATACAGGAAAGGGTACTTTCTTGACATCAATTTGCCAGTAGATTACGGCGTTAAAATGTATATAAGAGATGAGAAAGATTTATACAATCCATTATTTTCACCCTTAATTGCAGAGGACTTATCTAACTTACCTCAGGCTATAGTCGTTACTGCAGAGTACGATCCTTTGAGGGATCAAGGAGAAGCTTATGCCTATAGGCTCATGGAATCTGGTGTCCCAACATTAAGTTTTAGAGTAAATGGCAATGTTCATGCATTTTTGGGTTCACCAAGGACTTCACGTCAAGTGACAGTGATGATTGGGGCACTACTTAAGGACATTTTTAAGTAAAAGAAACATTGTTGCTGGACATTTTTCAGTATCTTTTTGATTAATAAAATTTATTTATGAAGACTCATAATGTAATTTATGTACTCTCTTAAAGACAAAGTAGTCGTTGTGACTGGTTCTGGTAGAGGTATAGGTAGAGCTATAGCGTTAAGGTTAGCCCAAGAGGGTAGCAAAATAGTAGTAAATGCCAAGAAGAGGGCAGAAGAAGTTAATGAGACCGTGGAAATGGTTAAGAAAATCGGTGGAGATGCTGTAGGAGTTTTAGCTGATGTGGGAACCAAGGAAGGTTGCGAAACACTTCTAAAATCCACCCTTGACAAATTTGGAGTTGTGGACATATTAGTAAACAATGCTGGATTAGGACTTTTCTCGCTATTCATGAACGCAGATGATAAACTAATTGAAAAACACATTTCTGTAGACTTCAAGTCTGTAGTATATTGTTCTCAAGCATTTGCAAGGGAGATGAGAGAAGGAGGAGAAATAGTAAATATAGCCTCAATAGCAGGAGTTTTACCAGCTTATGGTCTCTCGATGTATGGTGCAATGAAAGGAGCAGTGATAAGTCTGACCAAATACATGGCACTTGAATTAGCTCCTAAAATAAGGGTCAATGCTATAGCTCCGGGATGGGTTAAGACAAAGTTGGGAGAGAGTATGTATAAATTACTGAACATGAGTGAGAAGGAATTCGTGGAGAAAACAACCTTAATGGGTAAAATGCTGGAACCAGAGGATATTGCGGAGTTTGTCACAGCTATACTTAAGATAGAAGGATTAACAGGTCAGGTATTTGTCGTAGATGCAGGGGAAAGTATAAAAAGAGGAATTGCTTAAATGTTTAATTCATGAAATTAACCAATAATTTTTTTGATTAAACTTTCTGCTTCCCTATAATCATAACTTCTGAACAACTCTATCTTACTAGCCTCTATTGATCCCTCCGCATGAACCATTGCAGTTAATAGATAACCCGCTACAGGACTGGCTGCAAGCTCTTTAACCAACTTCAATATCTTTACTCTCTCTTCTCCATCTACAGCTCCTCTCAAGTACTTGATAATCGTCTTACCCTCTTCACTATCGAAGTCTTCTTGTGATGGAAGTGTTGCAATAATACCTCCTGCAACGTCAACTAAATCCTTAATTACGTCATGGAAGTGCATATTAGAGTATAGTTTTCCTACATTGACATACAGTGGGTTTGGAACTGCTACACCCTCTAGCATTACAGGGCTTATGGCAGAAGTTATAGCAGTACTTCTAAGTATTTCCTTGTAGAGTATCAAATCCACTACATCATCTCTCACATGTTTTTCGTTCTCTATTCCATTAGCCTTAGCCATAACCCTAGCTGAGCCTAGGAATAAGTTAATTAGTGCTGACCTGTAGGATAATGCAGTAAATCTGTGATATGTTGCAAATAACATGGCGATATTTCCCGCGTAATCATATTCCTTAAAGAGGAAGACTCTATCCCACGGGACAAACACGTTATCGAAAACCGTTATGGTCTCAAGTTCATAGTCCTTCTTACTTAAGACTGCTGAAGTGTTTCCCTCAATTTCGTCAATTGGTCTCACATAAAGTTTCAACCCAGGTGCATTTGCAGGGACCGCAAAGGCTACGGCATAGTCCTTATCGCTATCCTTCATAGCCCTAGTTGGTATCACGATTATCTCGTCTGACACAGCAGATTGAGTTGTATGTGCCTTAGCTCCCCTTACCACAATACCATCACTCTTGACATCTACTATTCTCACGTACATATCTGGATCTGCTTGTTCTGAAGGTCTTTTGCTTCTGTCTCCCTTCACATCAGTCTGAGCTGTAGCTATTGTCAAATCATTCTTAGTAACATATTCGTGGTATTTCTGTATCCTTTTGGTGTAGTCTGTACCATATTTTCTGTCCAATTGTCTCGCGGTGATGGTAAGAGCGAAAATTGCGTCACTCCCTATTGCTTGCGATATGTTGAATATTCCGTTACAGTACATTGTCGTATCGTAAATTAATTTATGTCTCTCTAGTAAGTCCTGAGTTGATGTAGGTTTCTTGAAGAATTTACTTACCTTACCTAATGAGGGATCTTCATACATTCTATCGGAATATTCGAAAAGTTTTGAAGCATGAATTGCAGCTATGCTCAGTATAGGATGAGCGGTTATATCTTCTACAGGTTTTCCCCTATAGAAAACTTTCCTTCCATCTCGTAGAGATTTTAGAAAATCTCCTTTTGTTCTCATTAAGTATATTTAATAATTGACTTTATTTAATGTTTTGGTTTACATCTAATGTATGTGTTAATATAATTTTCTAACTTTCCTGAATAGTATTTTTTATTACACGTGATATTGCTAAATATAATTGGTTTAATATGACGGATTTTTTCACATCATTCATGAATGTATAAATAATATTTTTAGATGTTTCTGGAAGATTATCAAAAAACTATTTTATCTAACTTTAATATATAAACTCTTGTGATATATATTTTATGTGTATCTTAAAGGAAGAACTGCATTAATTACAGGTAGTGCAAAAAGAATAGGAAGAGGCATAGCCCTGGGTTTAGCTAAGGAAGGAGTCAACATTGTTTTACATTATAATACATCTGAAGAAAGCGCTTTGAGGTTAAAGGATGAGATCGAGGAGATTGGTGTAAAATGTTGGTTAGTAAAGGGAGAGTTGTCTAAGGATTACGCAAAAATTCTAGATAACGCATTTAAACTTACTGAGGGTAACTTAGATTTCCTCATAAATAATGCCTCAATATTTCCAGCCTCTAAGGTTACTATGGAAAACCTTAACAGTATTGTAACAGTAAACTCGTGGGTACCTCTACTATTATCTCTCGACTTCTCTAGGAAACTGAGTAAGGGCAAAATTGTCAACATATTAGACTCAATCATTTCAGGCTATAATTTCGAGAGATATCCTTACTTCCTGAGCAAGAAATTACTGGAGATCATAACAGTTTCTCTAGCTCTAAAATTGTCTCCTTCCTTTCAGGTTAATGGAGTTGCCCCTGGACTGATACTACCACCTGAAGGTAAGGATAACTCATATCTAGAGAATCTGAAGAGCTTTGTCCCCATGAAGAGGTATGGTAACGTGGAGGAAGTTGTAAATGCCGTAATCTTCCTTCTAAAGAGCGATTTCATTACAGGACAGATAATCTATGTTGATGGCGGAGAACACCTAACTCCAAGGGTGGTCTTATGACATACAAGGTTTCCATAGAGGACTTAAGATTGTACACAATTATTGGCGTGAACCCTCAGGAGAAAGAGACGAGACAGGAGGTGTCTATAGACGTATATTACTGGGCTGATCTAAGGAAAGGAGCTAAAAGTGATCAGCTACCAGAAACTGTTGACTATAAAGTCTTAAAGAAGGAGATCATCTCTTATGTGGAGAACTCTTCCTTTAACTTACTTGAGAGCCTTGCCTATAGGCTGAGTAAGGTTGTTCTCCAAGACAATAGAATAAAGAAAGTTGTGATAAAGGTCGGAAAACCGGGTGCGTTGAGCAGAGCGAAAAATGTTTCAGTCGAAGTAAGAGCAAAGAGAAGGGATAACTTAGCTAAAGTGTATATATCAATTGGGTCTAACATTAACCCTGAAGATAACGTTAGAAGAGCAATAGAGTTACTAGACAAAATGATTAAAATTAAGAAAATTTCCACAGTGTATCTTACTAAGCCTATCCCCCCAGATCAACCTGACTACTTTAACTGCGTCGTTGAGAGCAGAATTAACATATCGCCGAAAGATTTGAAATACAACATATTGAGGAGAATTGAGAGTGAACTAGGGAGAGAAAGGACAAAGAATAAATTCTTACCTAGGACTATTGATCTCGATTTAGTACTGTATGGAAACCAAGTGATAAACGAGGAAGGGGTAACTGTTCCAGACCCGGAGATAGAGAAGAGAGAGTTTTTAGCAATTCCGCTAATGGAGTTGAATGAGGACCTGGTGATCCCCGGCATAAACAAGTCAATAAAGGAGATAGTTAAGAAATTTGAGGGAGTGGACATGAAGCCATTAACTGATTTTACATCAGAGTTACGGAGCCTAATAAGTGGAAGCAGGAAAAAAGATCCTGAACAATAGGTTTAGACTAATGTAAATCACATACCTTGACGAGTGTAGTGTTAAGTGGGAAAAAAGAGAAGTTTTAGCTCTTCACTAACTGGAAAGGAGATACCTTGTCGCCATATCTATTTATGTAGTCTAATAGCCTGTCCTTTTGTGCTTTCAATTCATTAATAACCTCTATCGGCGTGTCTGCTATCTCTGAGTATATCTTCATTATCCTCTCGGTCTTTTCCAGATACTTACTTAATTTCAGGGTAAACTGAAGTTCGTATGCCTCTTTTGTGTACTGCTTGCCCAGAGTGGAGTTAAACAGTTTGCTTAGATCTTCATAATATGGAATAAACCCTACAGGTGTGTATATAGCGTCAGTCTCACTCTCTACTCTTTTAACAGCCCATTTAACCCATACACGTTTATCTTCCTTGGAATTGAGGAATTTGTTGTTTTCGTCCTTAAGAAAATAATTGAAGCTAAATATTTTGGGGACGTATTTGAGATTTCTGCCAAATGTCAGATAGTTATTTAAGTATTTTCCTAGGGACAGAGGCATGAAGTCAAGTATTGCCATAGGGTTGAATTCTAAGACATCAGCTTTGCCAATTACTGCTGAAGTTCTAGAGGACTCCATTGAAGCACCTATAGTTATAACTCCGTGTTCCCAGGAGAAAGCCTCTGTCACAGGGACTAAAGTGGAGTAGTCTCTGACTCCAAAAATTATTCCATCAATTACAACACCTTGTGGATTATCGTAGTCTTTGTCTAAATTACTGAAGGATGTCAAAGGAGATGTGAACCTGGCATTAGGATGGGAAGCTGGTTTTCCACTTTCCTTAGTCCAAGCTCCCTCATAGTTATATCCCTTTTCGGGTTTTTCTACTTCACTTCCTTCCCAATATACTCCTCCGTCATCTGTCATCAACACGTTGGAAAAAATGACTTCACCTGGCTTATGTAATACATCCCATATTACAGGGTCATCCCTCTCGTTTATTCCCTGAATAATTCCAAAAATACCGATCTCAGGATTTACTGCTCTACACACACCGTCGATCTCCTTTATAAATGCTAAATCATCACTGATCAGACTTCCTAACATTGAAGTTGATGTTTTACCAGATCCTGACGGAAAAGACGCTGTGAAGTAATGGGTGCCACGGTTTCCCTCAAATCCTACAATAGCCATATGTTCGGAAAGCCAACCCTCATTCACAGCTTTCGTAACTGTTAACCTCAAGGCTAGTTTTTTCAGACCTACGCTATTACCAGCATATGTGGTGTTAACGCTGTAAACGGTATTCTCCTTAACATCTATCATAATTCTCCTTTTCTTGATATCTAATTGTCCCTTTGAATGAATGAATTTCAAAAAGGGTTTGTCACCATAAAAGTCCTCAAATGCGTTTCTGTACAATATATTCTCACTGTGAATTACATACGGAGAATCTGTAATTTGCACTGCTAGTATTGAAAATTTTGAGTTCCTCGGACCCAATGAGTAAAAACCTACGTACATCTCTCTACCCTTCATAGAACCCTTCAACAGAGATAGCATCTCCCTTAAGCCCTCATCTCTGGGCTTTGTGTTCACAAACGGGATTTTTTCGTCCGTGAGAATGAAAGTGTCCTCTCTAGCCCTTGCTTGATCTAAAGGGTGATCAAAATGTATTGTATGCCCTTCCATTTTGAGTTTGATTTCTTCTTTAGTCTCCAAAGCCCTTTTTTTAACGTATTCTCTGTCCTTCTCTTCACCAAATGATACGTAAACTCTGTCTGGGGTGGTGAGCTCTATGGTCTTACTCAAGAAATGGACTAGGGAAGGGTTGTTTATACTTTTTAATTTTTGAAATGCTTTGTCAGAAATAATGCCGTTTAAAGGGCTTAAATCAACCTTCATGATATATATTTGGTTAAAGAAAGTAAAAACGTTTTAGTCAACTATTTAACTGATTTATGAGGTTATTAATAGATAATTGTAGTACGAAGATTAGGATTATTTTTCTATTTTGTGGAAAACCACTATAGACGTAAATTATACGAAACTAGTAAAGCCCATTTATAGCGACTTACGATATGTCTAAATTTAATCCTTCACCACTTGTTTAAAGTGAGGATAAGATCCACTTAAATTCGTGTACAACATTTTAGTTTCAAGAAAATCTTCAATACCTTGTATTCCCAATTCCCTGCCAATACCACTTTGCTTATATCCTCCCCATAAACCTTCTGAGGGCTGTGTGTACACGTCATTTATCCACACTGTACCTACCCTTAATTCCCTGGAAACCCTAATTGCCTTCTTGTAGTCATTGGTCCATACAGACGCTGTTAACCCGTATATAACGTCGTTAGCCAAGGATATTGCCTCCTCCTCGTCTTTGAAATAAATTATTACAAGGACAGGTCCAAATATTTCCTCCTGGGCTATCTTGGACTTATTATCCACATCTGAAAACACAGTTGGCTCAATAAAGTAACCCCTTTGAAATTCACCATCAGTAACTTTCCTTCCTCCAACAAGTAACTTATACCCTTCCTTTATCCCAGTTTCGATATAGTCAATTACCTTATCCTCTTGGGGTTTCGACACCACTGGACCAATATCTGTGTCCTCCTGAAGTGGATTACCTAACTTGAGTTTTTTAATTTCATTGCTCACTGCCATCTCAACCTTTTCTGCAATACTCTCCTCCACCAATAGTCTAGAGGTTGCACCGCATGCCTGACCTGCATTCCTTAGAGCCCCAAAGATTGCCCCTTTTATAGCGTTTTTCAAATCACTATCGCTAAATAGTATAATAGGGTCCTTGCCTCCTAGCTCTAATGAAACCCTCTTTAGGTCCTTAGAAGCCTCACTCATTATCCACTTACCGGTGTTTGTCTCACCGGTGAAAGATATTTTATCTATCTTTTTGCTCTTTACTATTTGTGCACCCACCTTTTCCCCTGGATCAAATATAACGTTTAGAGCACCTTTAGGGACTCCTGAAGACAATATAATTTTCGCCAACTGGTAAGATATACCTGCTGCGTAAGTTGCTGGTTTCCAGACTATTGTGCAACCTACTGTAATGGCTGGGGCTAGCTTTCTTGCACTCTGTGTTAATGGAAAGTTCCAAGGTGTTATTAACCCCACGACACCTACTGGTTCCTTTATGATTTGTACCATATCCTTGCTGGGAAGGAATTTTGAAGTATCGTATATCTTACTTCCAAAACCTGCATAGTACTCGAATACGTCAGCTGCAGCATTAACCTGTACTCTAGCTTGTCTTATAGGCATTCCTATCTCTTCTACAAGTAGTCTAGATAAGGTTTGAATTTCTCCCCTTATTTTTTCAGCTATTCTGAATAGTACTTTATCCCTTGCCTTGTAGTTTGAGACCCATCCGTTTTTATCCTTATCAAAGAATTCCCTTGCTACATCGATTGCCTCCTCGACATCAGACTCCTTAGCTACATTAATTTTTGTTACACTCGTGTCAATGTTGTAAGGGCATTCCCTGTAAATATATTCATCAGACCTTCTTTCTTCTCCATTAATTATTGACTTAACTTCTATCATTAATTGAATTACTTTAATGATATATTTAAACATTATTTTCAAATTGATTTAGTACATAAACTGAAAATTTTCAAATTTTGAAATATGTAAGTGTGCAGCTTAAAGAACTATTCTGGTTAAAACTGGCTTACATTTAAATATAAATTTAAATAATTATTTTTTATATATTTAAATAGCCATATATATATACACAACCATTAAATCCAACAGGGAATGTAGCTCTAACGGTTTTTGCGTCCTTAACACCAATAATAGTATTACTGGTTTTGCTAGCCGGCCTAAGGTTGACAGCATGGATTGCAACACTAATAGGCTCTATAGTGACCATTCTCGTTGGAGTCCTCGTCTGGGGTGCTCCTGCAGACCAAGTTGTTAAAGCTTGGCTAATTGGTGCCCTAGTTGGTTCATGGAACATATCGTGGATTGTGTTCTGGGGGTTAACAATATATAACACCCTTGTACTCACAGGCAAGTTTGATGTTTTTAAGGATTGGTTAGTGAGAAATGCTACGAGAGACGCGAGAATTGAGGCTGTTATATTGGCATGGTCATTTGGAGCATTACTGGAGGGTTTAGTGGGTTTCGGATACCCCTGAGCTTTCGTAGCTTCATTACTTATAGCATTGGGATTTGAAGATCTAAAAGCCTTACAAGTCTCTGCACTAGCCAATAATGCACCTGTATCTTACGGAGCCCTAGGTACTCCAATAATTATTTTGGCTTCCACTACAGGACTTCCATTATTATTTGTGTCTTCATCTGTTGCTAAAGTGGTAGCATTTTTAGCACTGTTACCTCCATGGATATTACTGTACTTAGTGGATAAATGGAGAGGGATTAGGGACGCATGGCCTCTGGCAATACTAGCTTCTTTATCTTATATACTAGGTCAATACCCAATAGCCAGTTTTATTGGACCTTATTTACCAGATATAACTGGCTCCTTAGTATCTTTCGCAGTGTTACTGTTGTTCGTAGGAGTGTGGAAACCAAAGAGGCTAGTTGTCCTATCACAGACCAATGGTGGAGAGTCAGATAAGGGTAAAAAGTATCAGATGAGGGATATTATTCTAGCTTGGTCAGCCTTCATACCGTTAATAATAGTAGTCACTCTCTGGACTGGACCCTGGTCTCCATTAACTAAAGTTTCCTCTTTCACTCTAGCCCAGCCTGCCTTCTCTTCGCTGTTACATAAGACTGTGAGCGTAAGTTTTGCATTTAATCCTTTCGTTGCAGGAACTTCAATTCTAGCGTCATGGCTTATAATATGTGGAATATTACGAACCCCAGGTAAAATAATGGCTCAAGCCCTCAAGAAATCATTGTTGGAGTATTGGGGTGGGATATTAACAGGAGTGTTTGTTGTAGGTTTAGCATATGTGTTCAACTTCAGCGGTATGGCATATTCCTTAGCCTGGAGGGCAGGAGACTTAGGCTTTCTGTTTGTAATAGTATCACCACTATTCGGTTGGATAGGCTGTGCACTATCAGGAAGCAATACTTCCTCAAATGCACTGTTTGGCGCCTTCCAAGCAGCTACAGCAAATATAGCAGGAGTACCTGTAGGAATCACAGTATCTTTAAACTCTGTTGGTGCCGAATTAGGTAAACCTGTTGCGCCACAGACAGCAAGTGCAGGCGTGTCTACAACAAAGTATGTGAGAAATGAGGGAACCGTAATAAGGGCTAACCTACCATGGGCGTTTGGTATACTGTTCTATCTGATATTGGTAGGAGTCTTGTTTGCTATCTTTGCGCCCGCCCTATTTAAGCCTTAGTTTCTGTCCTAAATTGAACCAACTCTTTTTTACCACATTATAAAAACCTCTATTTACACTTCGATACGATAGGAACCCAACATTATCATCATAGTTTAATTCATCCATCAGATCTGTGAAGAAAGTAGCAAACACGATAGAGAGACTATGGAGTGTATATCTCTTTTAATAAACTGATTCACCTTAATAAATCCTCTAATCCAGTTTGTTTAACTCCTTTAACACTTTCACAGCCTTTAGTGCACTTATCTCCTTATCCTTCACCTCAAGCATGATATCCACTTCGTCCACCTCGTTCACGAATCTTCTGAAATTCTCCTCATTGATTGTGGTGGCATGGACTCCAGGTTTTTCTCCTGGCTCCTGTTCACTGTAATCTATCATAGGTCTATCCTTCCAAGTCCTCCTCACTAGACTTAGTGCATCATTCAGACTTTCTCCATTATTAAGAATGGAGTGATGAAGATTGTCAAAAATTACAGGAATACCTGTCCTTTCGCTTATCCATAGACAGTCCTTTACGCTGAACACCTTGTCGTCATTTTCAATTACTAGTCTTTTACTTATGTTTGAAGGTAACTTACGAAAATTCTCTATGAATCTGTTAAGACTTTCCTCTTTACCATTCATAGAACTTCCTACATGAATTTGAATTTTGCCTTCAATACCCATGGAGTCCAACAGGTCAGCATGATACTTTAATTCCATAATACTTGACCTCACCACTTCTTCCCTGACAGAATTTAAAACCACATATTGACCCGGATGCATGGAGATTCTTATTGAGTTTTCCTTTATGAAGTCCCCTATATCTCCCAGGATGTGAGAAAGCTTATCCTTCCAATTCACATGGAATTTGGGGTGTGAAGCCAGTGGTATAGTATTAGAGCTTATCCTGAAGAAAAGTATTTCATGTTTCAGATTCCATTCCAATATATTTTTAAGGCAAAGTAAATTTGAGGAAGAGACTTTAAGCACTCTCTCTTCCGACAAAGAAGAAAGTTTTATTGTTTTATCCGCTTTACAACCTAAAGAGTAATTTGTGGATACGTAACCTACTCTCAACAGTGAATAATTCTAAGTGTTACATAAATTATATCGTTAATCTCCTTATGACTAACCTTTAAAAATGCTAAAACTAAGAGGCTATTTAAATACGTAAAGAGAGAGTTATTGTCTGTAGGAACCTCTAATAACACTTGAATATTGATTTACATCTAGACTATTTTTTAAGAAGTAAATAGTTTATCTCCGACTATAAGGACGTATTTCAAACATCTGAAAGATAGGAGCTGTGAAAGTAAGTGATATTATAGAAATGCTAGAAATCGAGAATAGTGATTGAAAGTAGAGTTTTTTTATGAAAGATATATTATGTAGGTGACTTTTTCACTGTTTATCTTTTTATCGACTATCTTTACTCCCTTATCTGCCATCTGGCTCACCCAATTATCGACTTGACCCTCTTGTCTTCCTTTCCAAGCTATCACTTTTACTTCCTTATTTCCACCTACTTCAAGCCAAAACCTGAGTAAGCTCATATATGTAGAACCAGACTCACAGGTACCTTTCTCCACATCAGTGGTTAAATCAAGGCTCTCCATATCCTATCAATATATCATTTTCGAGCTTATATCTAATATATTTTTAGTTTCTAAGAAATATACCCTGTCCCAATTTTCTCGCTTCATTTTCTGTACTATTGATCTAAGTAGAACTTTAGCGTTACAAAAGGCATCAGAACAAGGAGTTTTCGCTATTTTAGTGTAATTCACTAGATTTACTAGAATATCCTCTCTGCTGTCACCACTACTCAATAGAACTATTTCTCTTCCTTTTGTTGAAAAAATAGGTGAGTGAAGGAACTGTTCTAGTCTCTCGGCATTAGCTGAATAGCCAAAAATCTCTGAAAACTTTAACATTCCATAATATGCTATACCATAATTTTCCCTATAACCTACAAAGAACGGACTATCTGAGAGATCTACAGTCTCATTTATCTCGTTCCTGGCAACTTCTTCTCCTGCTAATGAGTATACTGCACTTAGACTCATGAGAAAAGACAGAGTTCCTGGTACCACCTGTTTCGAGCGATATGGAATAGTAATAACATAGTCTCCTAGTTTGGCTAGAATAGACTCTTCATTAGCAGTGACTACATATATCTTAGTCTTTCCCTTAAACTTCTCCGCTAATCTAATATTGCTTTTAGGTTTTCCTGAGACCGATACGATCACTAAAGGGTATTCCAGCCTGTTATACGCTAACGCCTCATAGGGATCTATCGCCCTAAATCTCCCATTTGTCTTACCCTCAACTGTTAGAGCAACTGCATACGAATCCCCTGCACCAGTAACATAAGCTCTGTCGAGCTTCAGGTCACTGTAAACTAGATATTCACTGGATAATTCCCTCTCAATGGACTCTATGTACATGCTAATAACTCTGTAATGGCTGAAAATTAAGAATTATGTTTGCTAGGGAGGAAAAGTGGAAAACTAACTAAAGGTTAACAAACTATCTTACACGAACAAAATGGCTAAACTGAGCCTGAAACAAAATGCAATGTTTACACCTACCTATGAAGTTAAATTGGCTTTAATGATATTTTCAAATAGAAAGGCAGTGTGGAAACAGTCCGTTTTTATGTCAGCTGACTTCTCCCCTTACACAAATAGCGAGGCTTTCCTCATCATGTAAACTTACAAGTTTTACATTCAGGATATAATGCGTGTAAAATCTTTATTAGACAATTTTCCTTATCGTTTATTTCGGCGCACTCAAATAACTTATACCCATTTTCAACAGCTACTTTTATTTTATGATGATCTATCTTATCTACCACTAGGATATGGAACTTTTCTTGACCATAAACCCGTGATATAATTCCAGAATCCTCAATTATATACGTGGAATTATCATGAGAAAATCTCACAATGGATTGCAAACCTTTTTCCTCCTCCTAAATAGTTTACTTAAATTCTGATTAGTGAAACCATCATAAATAGATTTTTATCCAATGTATTCAAAGGATTTCACTGGTTCTGTGATGCAGAGAGATACTATAACTTTTTTCAAGTGGATTATACCATTGTCCTTAGCCTGGGGAATTGCATATCCTCTCACAAAAGTAGTGACATTTTCTGTTTCCCCAATACTGGTCAGTGTGGCAAGAGTGATAGTAGGTACCCTATTTTTTTACTTTTTAGGAAGAGGCTTCTCTATAGGAATTAAGCAATTCGTAAATGCCTTATTCAACGTAATCATTTTACTTGCCTTGGTTAATGTAGGAATATATTTATCCCCAAGTCCAGGTCTAGTAGCCACTATGATCTACACACAGCCTATTTTTGTATTAGTTATAGAACTAATTCTGGGCAGTAAAATTAGCTTAAGGGGGATGTCAGGTGTGGTAATAGGGGTGCTAGGGGTACTCATTTCGGCAACGCTGTCCTTCAACATTGGTTTATTATTTGGAATAATGGGCTCTTTATCGTGGGCTATAGGAACTGTCTACTACTATAGGAACTTGTCGAAAGACAATGTAATCAAACTTAATGCCTTTATGTCACTGATCTCGATTCCCTTCTTGTCATCCTTAACTCCATTAGATTACTACTTTGACTTTAATGTGACCAGCGTTGTCCTTCTGATTATCCTGGCATTAATAGCACAGGTAGCCGGATTTTACTTCTGGTTTAATGCGGTAAGGGATCTTGGGAGTGTAAGTGCTAGTACAGGTTCTCTATTGGTTCCAGTTATCGCGTACTTGACAAGCATCTTAATCTTGAAAGTTGTTCCCAACGTACCTGAGATAATAGGCTTAATTCTCATACTTGTAGGAGTATATTTATCGTTAAATAGTAGGAAGGGAAAATAGCTTAATTCTCTATTACGACATACCAATAATTGGTCAGGTTAACTTACGGAATATAAGGAACCACTAGACGAAAAGATAAAGTAACCTTAAATCGTTTATCAGGCTATTATTATTAACGCAAGTATTATGGCGATGAGAAGCACAAATGTTGCAAAAATAGTATTCTCAGTTGTCCTTGGTGTAAATGTGTTGTTTTTCAGATCCCTTTCGTTTCTAAGGTAGTTGTAAGTACCATAAGCTATCATTATTCCGCCCAAAACTATCATGATCTCGCCATAAATAACTGACGATCCAGTTGTCCTACCTCCCCTTAATACTTCAAGGAATAATGCAAATCTTGCTATCACAAAACCGAAACCTATTAATGCAATTCCTGTTCTTATCCACGCAAGAAAGGTCCTCTCGTTAGCTAAATGGTCTGATGGCGAAGAGGTCATAAATCTATTTATGAACTATGGAATTTAAAGAATAACATTTTTGTTGGAAGATACATGGATAGATGAATTATGGAGGCTATCATATCGTTCTATTTTGATGTTACCTTTAGCTGACTTCCCAAAGGGTGAGGCTTCCCTCATTTTACAATTCACTCAACTTTATTAGTGTCAATATTCCAGTAACACTGTTATGTTCGAAAATCTAAGTATTGAAATGAGGAATGCATTGAGTGACGCTAATTATGAAAGACCTACAAGGGTTCAACAGGAAGTAATTCCTAGGCTTCTTGGTGGAAAAAGCGTAATAGTCCAAGCAAAGACAGGATCTGGTAAAACAGCCTCCTACTTAATTCCTATCTTAGAGAGCGGGAAGACAGCCTTGATTCTCTCTCCTACCAGAGAGCTAGCATCTCAGATACTTGATGAACTCAGAAAGTTAGGTAAATACAAGCAGGTTGATTTCAGTCTTGTTATAGGAGGAGTGAAGTATGAAGGACAAAAACAGGCTAGGATAGTTATAGGTACTCCTGGTAGATTATTGGATTTGTGGAGTAAGGAAGAAATTGACTTTTCGAAATTTGAGGTAGTCATAATTGATGAGGCTGACAGGATGCTTGATATGGGATTTATTGACGACATAAGAATGATATTGAATAACTCAAAGCCTGAAATAGTAGGTCTATTTTCAGCAACCATACCAGAGAAGATCGCCGAACTGGCGACAGAGTTCTCACCCGATGCGGAGAAAATAGTACTAGATGAGTACAAACCTGTAGAGGAAGTACAGCATGAGTTCATAAGAGCTAGAAATGACTGGACTGATAAGGTAACTAAACTACTGGATGAGATAAATGGAAAAGATAAGATAATAGTCTTCACTAGAACCAGGGAGAGAGCCAAGAGGTTACATTACCTTCTGGAAAACAAGGGGATAAGGAACGGCTTGCTGAGTGGAGATATGCCACAGTCAGTGAGGATGAAGAACTTTTATGGCTTTAAGAACGGTAAATATAACATACTGGTGGCAACTGATTTAGCCTCGAGGGGAATAGACGTAGTCGATGTAAATATAATAATTAATTTTGACGCTCCAAGAGACATTGAGACATATATACATAGGGTTGGGAGAACTGGGAGAATGGGCAGAAGAGGTAAGGCAATAACGTTTTACACCTTTGACGAGAGTAACATTATAAAACGAATTAAGGACTTAATCAGCGCTAAAATAGTCGAGTAATGCTGAATTTTTCCCGCCATAAATGGTGAGGTTTCCCCCTACAGATTCGGGCTTACCTCTCTTATATAAGAGGCAATCAAAAAGCTCAGAGAACCCTTCCCATACAAATTCACTGTAGCGATTACATCACGGTCATTTTCATAACCATAGCTTAAACAATAATCGTACCTATAAGAGGCTTTTCCCACATACTTTATAACACTTAGGGCAATAAGTTGAGGAATGCTTGGGGTAGACATAGACAACTTTCAGACCGTGCTTCCTAGACTTCCACTCAACCCAGTACTGAATCCTATGGTGTTACATCAAATACAACTTATACCTAAACTCAATTGGCAACCTCTTAACTCTATTTATCATTTTGCTCAAATCCTCAAGGAAGATGGCATTAACACGTAGTGATTTAAGTATATCGACAACCCACTTACCTATCCTTTTAGCAGAGTCCTCCAGTATGCTCATAGCTTCTCTGTGCAAGGGAAGAATATTGGGGGAACAACAAAGTCAGAGAGACCTACCGTGAACTTCGACACATGTATTAAATGTAAATCGTGCTGGATTCACTGTCCTGACGAGTGTCTTGATGAAAGATCTATTGGTTATTATGGCATTGCTTATGATTACCATGTAAACTATGGAGTTCACGCAAAAGTTTATCCTGTAAAGGATTATATAGTCATTGCTGATGAGAAGATGTTTACAGATTACAGGAGACCATATGAAATGTGGAAGGAAAATAAGGCGAAGTATAAGGATTGGCTAAAATCAGGCAGGATAAGCAAGAAAAGAAAGGGTAAACATTCCATGGTTGGAAAGATGACTCGAAATTCTAACTCATTTTGAGTTAACAATATTACAAATTTTTTACATTACGTAAGATTAAATTTTTAACGTGATTTTGACGTTTTTTAATCAATAAGAGGCGTTTAAAACTTATTTAATCATGTTTATGAATAAAACTGGACAAACTTGGTAATTTTATTAAGAATTACTAAAAAAGAGCATTATGGTTAGTAAACTTCCTGAATGAACTTCCTTGCATCATCTATGGACAGTTTAGTGGGATTTCCACTGTTATTTGATAATTGTGAAAAGACTTCAGCATACTTAAGGGCTTCCTCCAGACTAGTGTACTCAGACAACTTTTTTCTAACACCAATTTCCCTCAGGAAGTTATCTAGAAACTCGTACAGAGGTTCGTTCTTTTCAATTGATTTCAGTTTCTCCTTAGATGCCCCATAATTAAATTTGACAGCTGCTGGAAGGGATATACATGAAGTGTAACCGTGAGGAATGTTAAACCTGGGTCCGAAAACATAGCCAAACATATGGCTCATGCCCATCCTCGCATACCTCATGGTGAGAGATGATAACCAAACTCCTATTTGGCACTCTAACCTACTGTCTAAAGAATCAATATCCCTGAGGCAATTTACAATTTTGTGAAAGCCTTCCTTGGCTAAAGAATCCACAAAAGGTGTAGAATCCCTTGAATAAAGGGCTTCAACTGCGTGATCAATTGACCTCACTGCAGATGATACGAGTAACCATTTAGGTGTTTCAAGGGTAGCCCTGGGGTCGAGTATTACGATATCAGGCTCTTTTCCTAGCTTACTCCTCTTCAAGCCTTGTGTTGTATAGCCTCCACTCTTAGTGTGTTCAGCTCCAGATAAGGTAGTGGGAATTACAATGTACTTAGTTTTCTCCTCCAAAACCAACTTTAGACCATCAATTATACTTCCTCCCCCTAATCCTATGATAGTCTCGTAGTTCCCTACCTTTTCCTTTAATGCATTTACGTCATCTTCTGGAACGTGCTGCCGTGGACCCTCTATTATATCTGCATTAACTAACTTAGTCACCAATGAAAGAGTCTTACCCTGCAATAGACTTCTGGTGGTAACTATTCCTACCTTAGATGACTTCAAATTGACTAACCAATCTAAGGCGTCCTTGCCGTATATGACCTGGGTAGATGGGTATTCCACTTTGTACATGCTAATAGAATATATTCTTTAATACGTTTTAATAGTTGTTTTGCTAGACTATGATTCATCATCCATCTTAATACCGTAGTTACACGCAGTGGATTACAGAGCCGAGAAGTTTTGAAAGGATAAAGACATGAGAATAAGATATCACTCTCCTAAGGAAACTTAAAATCTTTGTTAATGAGTATAATTCCCATGAGAGTAGTTGAGCTGAGTAACAACATTTCCGCCCCTTTAGTTGGTCAAATCTTATCAGAGTTAGGAGCTGATGTAATTAAGGTAGAGCCGCCCAAAGGGGATGATAGAAGAGGAGTAAAACCTGAAATTGATGGTGTTGGAGTTTACTTTGCAAGTGTGAACAAGGGAAAGAGAAGTGTATCAATTGATTTGAAGAAGCCAGAGGGATATGAGATTTTTAAGAAAATAGTAGCTACAGCTGACATCATAATAACTAATTACAGACCTTCAGCACTTAAGAAATTACGCATAGATTATGAGAGCGTGAAGAACCAAACAAACCCTAAAATAATTTATTGCTCCATTACAGGATTTGGTAACTTTACAGAGGAGGCTGATAAACCGGCTTATGACACAACTATTTTAGCCCTAAGTGGTCTCATGGACATGACTGGAGAGGAAAATCCAGTAAAGTTCGCCACCTCTATTTCTGATATAACTACAGCACTTTTCTCCACTATTCTAATACTGTGGTATTATAATCAGGGAGGACCAGTATTCATAGATGTACCAATGATCTACACTCAGTTCTACTTAATGTTAGAAGATGCCTACATGTACTTGAACACAGGAATTTTGCCCAAAAGAATGGGCTCTGCTCACAGATATTTAGTGCCCTATCAAGCCTTCAGGACAAAGAATGGATACATCTATGTTGCAACATTCAACAATGAGCAGTACACTAACTTATGCAAAGCACTAGGCAGGGAGGACTTGTTGATATATGACACTCAAGAAAGTAGAGTGAGAAACAGGGAGTATATAGCCAGGGAGTTGCAAAAGATATTTGAAACTAATACTAGAGAGTTTTGGATAAAGAAGCTAAATGAGGCTGATGTACCTGTAGCACCGATATTAAACCTTGCGGAGGCTTTTCAGATATATGGGAACAAACTTGTTTACGAAAGGAGAAGTTTGAGATATGTGAGATTCCCTGCGAATGTTAAAGACAAGAGAGAACCTGGGACAGGACTGCCTGCACCTAGATTGGGGGAGCATACGATTGAAGTCCTTAAAGAAATAGGTTACAGAGAGAAAGATATTGAGGAGTTCATAAGTAAAGGAATTGTTATTTCTAACAATAAGGGTTAATTTTTCCTAGTAGTGTGGAATCATAATTTAGGCGGTCACCTATTTTTGTGTACATACTCGTTGAAGAATAAGATGTTTTTAAACTGAAGACTCCTTGATTGTTCATTTTATATAGATCTTGTCTTAATAAAAATGAGCACCGTTTTCCATGTTATCAATAAGTTCATCGAAGACCATTAAATAACCTTTATATTACATGAGCATAATATTCACTTATGTCAGAGCAGGGTCCTTTCTTTGAAGATTTTAAGGTAGGTCAAAGGTTCAGAAGTAAAGTTGGTAGAAGTCTCACAGATGTTGACAATATATGGTTCACTTTGTTGACAAACAACTCTAACCAAATTCACTTTAACAGAGACTATACTGAGAAATATTTTTCTGGAGAACCTTTTAAAGGAAGGCTTGTCGTTAATGGATTCCTTACTCTTGCCATAGTAGCAGGTTTATTAGTTGAGCTAACAAGTCAAAACGGTTTTATGTTAGGGATAGAGAACGTAAAATTTATGAATCCAGTATTCGCGGGAGATACAATTTACGGTGAAGCAGAAGTAATAGAGGCTAGGGAATCGAAGAGTAGACCTGGATTTGGAATAGTTAAAATAAGGACGTGGGGGTACAATCAGAGAGGAGAGAAAATAGTGGAATTTGATAGAGTTTTCATGGTAAGAAAGAGGAATTCAGTGTGGAGTGGGGAGAAAAGTACTGACAAACCACAATGAAGACATACAAAAATGGGAGTAAGGTTAGTGCTGATACTTAGTGAGATTCTGACCTCAGACCATAATTAAACGGCTGTGATATACTGTCATGTGGTAGAATATCCTGTGATGCCAAGATAACTCGGGTTAACGTTTAGGTTCCTTTATATCGTGCAATTATAATCTAATCTTTATTAATGTTAAAATGAATTTTTAATTAATGGATTCAACAATAATGGATTATAATCTTAATTTAAAAGCAATTTTTTGGAGAGTAGAGCACATATATCATGACCAAGAGATTATATCTAGAACACACGACAGTATAGTGAGATATACCTACAAAGATTTCTCTGAAAGAGTGAGAAAGTTAGCTAATTTTTTAAGGACTAAAAACCTTGCTGGTGAAAATGTAGCCACCATAGCCTGGAATACTCAGAGACACTTGGAACTTTATTTTGCCGTACCCTTACTTGGAGGTGTTTTGCATACTGTCAATGTCAGATTCCATCCCTCTGAGATGGAGTATGTAATAAGAGAGATGGAAGATAAGGCAGTATTCATTGATAGGGACATCTCGTACAAAGGAGATAATGTTACCGTCTTAGATGAAAGATATGACGACGAAATTAATTCATTTGAGCCTTTGACGGATCTTCCAGATATTGACGAGAAAGTGGGAGCTGTTGCCTGTTTTACCTCAGGAACCACAGGAAAACCTAAAGGTGTAATATACAGCCATAGGAGTATATTTATCCACTCATTATCACTATTGGCTAAGGACGTTGTGGGAATATCTTCTCGTGACACTGTCATGCCCTTAGTTCCAATGTTTCACATATCCGCGTGGGATCTACCATTCGCTTCGTTAATGACGGGAGCTAAACTAGTTTTGCCAGGACCTAGACCAAAGGCAGAAGATATCGTGTACCTGATCAAACGTTATAATGTTTCTATAGGTGCTGGGGCACCAACAGTCTGGATCGATGTCCTGAATTATGTGGAGAGAGAGAAAATGGATCTGTCCCCCCTTAAAGTAGTTGTTACAGGAGGAGCTGAACCGCCTCAAGGTTTAATGAAAAAACTGAAAGAGCTAGGTGTAAGAACATATCATGCTTGGGGAATGACAGAGACTGAGGCAATTGCTACTGTAAATCAGAGTGATAGCGTGGAGGAATTGTCAAAGCAAGGATACCCAATGCCCGGTTTTGAAATAGGATTAATGGATGAAAACAACAGGAACCTTCCCTGGGACGGAAAGAGCGTTGGAGAACTAGTAGCCAGGGGTGCCTTCGTGACTAAGAAATATTATAAACAATCAGATATGATGGTGAATGGTTTCATTAGGACTGGTGACGTTGCTAAAATATACCCTGATGGTAATGTAAAGGTAGTTGACAGATTGAAGGATTTGATCAAGAGTGGAGGGGAGTGGATAAGCTCAGTAGACTTGGAGAACGCTATAATGTCATATGAGAAAGTACTTGAAGCTGTAGTGGTTGGCATAAAGGACGAGAAATGGGGAGAGAGACCAATTGCTTTAGTGGTAAAGAAGCCTGATAAGGACGTAAACGCTGAGGAAATAATAACATACTTGAAGTCATTAGGAAGATTTCCTAACTGGTGGATGCCAGAGAAAATTATATTCGTTGACTCAATTCCTAAGACTAGTACTGGAAAATTGGATAAGAAGGTAATAAGAGATATGCTAAAAACTAAGTACGAGAACAAACTGTAACATATGAAGTAGAATATTCTCTAAAAAACGACTTTAATGTGTAAACTTAAATTATAAGTGGAAAACCTAGTGAAATAAGCATACTCTATTGAGAGTTAGCAATTACTTCAAGTCATGAACTGTACTCTAAAACATTACTAAATGAGATTGTCAAAAAGCCTTTTTGCAAGACACAATTTGCTCAAAACCTATGTTACGGAGGTGAATGAAATTGTAGTCCATACATTTAGCGGATGTCAAGCTAGACCTCCAGCTTTATATGTTTGTATGGGTACCCATGCAATAGGGGTACCCATGCATTTCCATTTATTTAATACCCTTGCAATCTAGTACTCATTCCGTTAGCATATTCAAGGCTAAATCCCTAACCTCCCTTGAATACTTATGCCCAATATCCTCAAGGAAATTCCTACTACTCATACTCTTACTTACGCCTAACTAACCTTAACAAAGTAATGCTATTATGGACAAGGAATATCCCTATAAACATTCTTAATACCCTCTCGTACGCATATATGCAAAAGTGTTAATAAATAATACCTTCATAACGGCACTATATCAAACGTATTTTTAGGCTAGAACTAAAATTTCATTTATACAGTAAGATTTAATAACCTTTAGGGTTGCGCTAAATTATGCGCAAAGAAATCATCATTGCAGGGATCATTTTAATTGGATTAGCACTTGCCATACTGTCTTTACCGGATATATTAGAGCCAGTAGCCAGGGCAATCTTAACATCCTTAGGTGTATACTGGATTCTAGCGCTATTTATAATAGGAATTATCCATGGTTTAAAACCAGATGAACACATATAGCCAATTACTGTGTCCTATGCCTTAATGCATAAAAATCTAAGAAAAGCTTTTATTTCGACATCAGTATTTGGGAGTGCGTTAATAGTTGTTTGGACAGGCTAAGTGCCTTAGTTGGTCAAGTTCTTTCATTCTTTCAAAGTACAGACACTGATCCTTATGTAGACATAATAGTAGGTATAACTATGATAGGAGTTGCATTACTATTAATGCATAAAGAGGGAAAAAAGAGAGGGGAAGAAGCTACAGCTGATTATAAAATGATCTGGATACATGGGGTTGCAGCAGCTTTTGGTGGAGACTTCATAGTGGTACTATTACTTGCCCTAGCAGTGGGCGTTACTTTTGAGTCGAATTTAACATTTCTAGTGGGCCTAATACTCGGTGTAGGTTCATTACTAGCACAATCTATAATAGTGAGTCTAATCTACAAGGGTATTGTAAAATCCATAGGCAGAGACTTTTCGATAATGATAAGAGCTGGAAGACTTGCCCTACTGTTTCTGGGATTTTTCATGATAGGTTTAGTGGTTTACAGTTTCTTTTAGAGGCTTTAATAAAAGCACTATAGAATGACGTACATGAGTATTTTTAAGTTAAAACGAGAATTTACATCACTTATTACACGCCATTTGTTGGATTCAATAAGTTTTATACCCTCATCCTCTTACTGGCTTCCCTATATATTGGATCAAGAAATTCATAATCCTTGATTATACTTGTCTTTTCGAGACTAAGCAAAATATTATCAAGTACACTACTTGATATCGTAGTCCCCTCACTTCTCTGGATACAGTCCAATAACTTACTCCATGTATTCATTCCTGACCCCAAGCACTTAAGTGCATACTTATATCTTCTAGCAGAAATCTCAGATACCCTCCTCTTTGTGTCAATGAGTTTTTCCAATTCGTCTAAAGCAACACTTATTGCTATTTCCATTATATCATCAATTTTTCCCCCTTCTAAGAATCTATTTGCACCAAATGTTAACCAACCAGGAATTCCGTCAAAGAGATCCACCAATTTATCTACTACAGAATTATTAGCCCTTAGACCTACTTCCTGGAAACCTTTAGTGAGAAACTCCTTGCTCATCTCCCTGCTAAACCTTTCGAGTGTGACAGAATAGTAATATCTACCATAAAGAGGTGAGTTCTTATCCTCTACTCCTAAGAAATCATAGAGTAAACCAATTTCCGATCCCGTGAAAATAAATGTCAGATTTTCATCATAATCGTAAGCATGAGCAATTGCGTCCTTGATCTCTGTAGAAAGTGGTCCCCTCAATTTTTGAGCTTCATCTATTGCTATTATAAGCCTCTTCTTGTTCAAATGGTCAAACAGATCAGCTAAAGAGAGGGATTGTCTACCCTTCCACTTAAACTCTATAGAGTTACCCACTATACTTACTCCCCTTACACCAGAGAGAATATCTCTTACCTTATCTATAATTGATGAAAAACTGGCAGAGAAGATACTATACAAATCTTGTCTTCCATAGTTCTCCTTTAATCTTCTACAATCTATTAAAACGTAATCTGTTTTTAACTCATTTAACGCAACAAGTAACGTTGATGTCTTACCTATCCTTCTTATACCAGATATAGCCAGTAATGGTCTATTTATGTTATTCTTTATTTCTTCTATCTCCTTTTCTCTATCGAAGAGCTCATCCCTAGTCTTCTTTGGTCTTTCATCAAATAACAACTTCTCCACCAGAATATATATTCTGCCCCAGAAGCTATATTTTTTACCACATTTTCTGAGAGGTAAGTAACAATAAAGCCACAGAATCCCGCTTCCATAATGATCGTACCTGTGTTTTAATCAAAGCTCTTCTGTCTTAGCACAAATGATTCTAAGAGATATACCTCTCTAGCGATGATAATCGTTTTCGAGCGAAGAAATAGAAAATTTAGTTTATCTTTGCTTGTTTAGTCCCAAATTATTCTAACTTTTATTTCCTCTGCTTGTTTCTCCTTTAAGGCTTTCATTACCTCATTTTCGTCATTTATACTAATTGTTCTAGTCACTAGAAGTTTCGAGGTTTTAGGATACATGGTCTTCCAAGATGCTAAGTGCACAATTGCCTGTTGAAAATGAGGTTTTTGCCCGTTAACTAAACCTAAGATTAATTTATTACCATGAACTAGCGTTTGAAGATCCTTATAACTTATTGAAAATATACCGTCACTGGGAAAACCGAATATCCCTAGTATACCATTCCTGTTTAATAGAGGAATTACCTTATCGAGCAATTGAGCGTTAGCACCTGTTGCGTCAACTATTACATCAAATCCTCCAACAGAGTCTTTCAGCTTTTCGAACCCTGCTGACGAGTTATAGTAGTTGATCTTTCCCTCTTCTATTATAACACTCTCAGTTTCATTAGGATCCCTTCTATTGCTTGCCCATACCTCATAACCTAAAGTTCTTGCAAGTAAAATGAAAAGTAGCCCAATGGGTCCTGTACCTATAACTAACATTTTTCTACAATTTATTGTCCCGTCCTCACATGTCCATGCAGGGAGCCTTTTTTGGATATCATCTATTTCCTGTAAAGATTTTTCAATATCCGCTAGAGGCTGTGCTAATATACCTATGTCCTCTAGAGCTTTGGGTATTTTAACTAAATATTTAGGATCATCATACCACTCCTCTCTCATAAAACCGTCCATACCGTATATGCCTGCCTCAACGAATCCTCCGGTCTCACAGAAATCTGGTCTTCCTAATAAACAATTAAGACATTTCCCACATCCTCTCCTGTTTACCGGCATGACAAGGTCTCCCTTGGAGAACTCACCCACTGACTCCTCAACCACTCCAATCGCTTCATGACCTAATACCAGGTAATCTCTGTCCTTATGTGCTTTGCCTAAAGATAGTTTACCATTTACAAGCTCCCTGTCTGTACCACATACTCCTGAATAGAGGCTCTTTATCTTTACTTTCCCATAATTCTGTGCGTCCTTTATCTCCTTAATTTCTGCTCCGGCATTAGGAGGTCTTATTATTATAGCTCTCATAAGTGCTTTTATCGTCATTACAAAAATTTAAACTTTTACCATTTAATACTTTCAATTTAATTAAAATTAGAAAATTGTACGAAATAAGAAAATTCACGATATCGAGGGGAATACTAGTTTTAAACTAGGATTTTATGAAAACAACGTAAAAAGGGGTTATATTTAAATATTTTTTATATACAGAATTCTAATATACTTAAAAATTCCTAGGTAATTTAAAATTCATTGACAAAAGTTTTAAATATCTAGCACGAGAATATATATTTGACCAAAAATGGTTGCTCAAGAGATAATCAGAAAGGAGAAAAAGGTTAATGATCACAAATTCATTCCATTAGACCAATTACCTGAGGAGTACCTTAGGTTAGAATACCCTCATGAATGGGAATCCATAAGAAAAAGTAGAAGATTCTACGATAGTGTATTGCCTTTTTAAAAAATTACTTATATTCATAAAATCCTTTTCCTACCTTCTTCCCTAATCTTCCTTCCTTAACCATTTTTGTTAAGAGAGGATCTGGAGTAAAGTAGTCTAATCCTGTTTCTTTCCTCAAATCCTCAAGAGTTTTTACAACATTATCTAACCCATATTCATCGGCATACTCAAACACACCTTTAGGCCAATTTAAGCCCAGTTTACAACCCTTATCTGTATCTTCCTTTGTCACAATCCCTTCTCTCACTAGATAAGCCCCCTCATTTATGGCAGGAGCTATGAGCATAATACCAGGAATCTTATTAGCCTTTTCTTTTGGTATAGATGGTTTTACAAATTTATTGGGCTCTGGATAGCTGTAAAATCCTTTGCCTGTCTTCACACCCAAATTTTTAGCCTTATACAACTGCTCAAATGCCTTGCATTCATAAGCCTTAAAGCCTCTTTCCCCCATAGCCTTACCAACAAGATAAGCTACATCCACACCAGCATAATCCTGAAGTAAGAATACGCCCATGGGAAAACCTAGCTCATATATGGCAGAAGCATCGACCTCTAAAACGTCTGCCTTTCCCTTCTCGACCAGAAGACAAGATATGTCATTTACTCTAAATAGTATCCTGTTAACAAGGAATCCTGGAACATCTTTCTTCACGAGTATAGGGTCTCTCCCTAATTTTTTACCCATCTCATATGCTCTTTTCATCGTTTCCTCTGAAGTCTTCTCTCCCTTAATTATCTCTACTAACTGCATGAGCACTGGTGGGTTAAAGAAGTGCATCCCCACAACTCTCTCTGGTCTCTTAACTGCAGTTGCAATCTCGGTTATGGGTAAACTACTTGTGTTTGAGGCTAATATGGCATCTTTTGATGCTAAACTATCTGCCTTCTCAAATACCTTCTTTTTTACGTTGATATCTTCAATAACTGCCTCTATTAAGAAATCAGTATCTTTCATTGCCTCTTCTTGGCTCACAGTTAAATGCAATCTTGATAATATCTTCTCCGGATCCTCTTTGATGCTACCCTTCTCACTTAACCTCTTTAAGCTCCATCCTATCCTTTCCTTCGCGTTTTTAAGTATGTTCTCGGCTACATCATTAAGCCACACATCATATCCAGCAATTAAGGCTAACTCAGCTATACCATGTCCCATTGAACCTGCTCCTACTACAGTGAATTTTCTTATTTCCATAAAAGATCAATATATATTTTAAAGTAGCATTATTTAACTTCTCAGGCAAAACTTAATTGATGTACCTAGTAGCAACTTCAAAAGGAATATATAAGATAACGGGTAAAGAAGAGATAGAGCTAGTCTGTTGTGAAGGAGAAAGCATGTATGATTTTATCCTAAAGGGAGGTAGATTATACACATGTTCCTCCAGCAACGGGGTCACTATTGACAACAGAAATGTAATAGACGAGTCTTGTTGGAGATTATATGAGTTCGGGGATAAGATTATAGCTTCAGTTGAGGGACCTAGGCTGTACTTAGTAGATGAGGGAAAGAAGATACTTGACCTAGAGGATGAGGGAAAGAAATTAGGTTGGAAATTTTTGAATTCAAAGGCTCACATTACAGATTTTGCTGTATATAAAAACAAGATAATAGCATCAGTAGAGGACGGACATCTCTTGGTAGGAGATGAGCTATCGTCTCTGAAGCCAATTAAATTTTTTGCTGACTCCCATAATCTTTTGAGTAAAGGCAACTACTTGTACATAACTACTGCAGATGGTTTATATGTGACTCAGGATCTGGAAAATTTTCATGTAATAGAGAAGGGCTACTTTCATGGTATTGAAGACTTAGGCGAATTAATATTAGCCCAAGTTAGGAGTAAGAGACCACTATTTCTTGGTAAGGAATATAAATGGGAGAGATTAAATCTTGAACTTCCAAGCCCTACATTTGGTGTAACAGCAATATCAAAGATAGACAACGAGAACATAGTTTATTCTACGTCCTCCTTAGTGGAAATTAATCTGAAAAAACTTGAGGCAAAAACTCTCATAAAAAACCTTCCTATGACCAGGAGGGTAAAAGTAGTGGATCATTAGCTACGTATAAAAAATCTATTGACGTGTGGAAGTTTCGAGACCGTACATAACTGAGAAGTTGGATAAAAGTCCCAAAGCCAGCAGCAGGTGGACAATCAACAAAGGAATATTAAAGTACTGTAAATAGACGATGCCGAGTACTGCAGTGAGTATTAGAAGAGCTAAATTGCCCACAAGCATCCTTCTCTTTATCGAGTCTTTAGCTCTAGCTAAACCGTAAATTATTATTATTAAAAGAACTGCTGCAATTATGGCATGAATTCCTATGAGAATATTTGAAACTCCATAAAAAACCATGGAGTTTCCGATTAGTATTTCAAGTATACTTACGCCAGCTCCAGCTAGCCATAATGTCTTCAAAACGTTATGACCTCATAGCCATTATTTACGTAATGGGCAACCCTCTCTCCAACAGGTACTAGGTTAACCCCCATATTTTTGAGATCTGGCACTAGGTTCATTCTCTCGGCAACACCTATACACGCGGAATCGACTAACTTGTTTTGCAACATCTCTTGAAACATGTCTTTAAGATCTCCCTGAAGTTGGGTTAGCCTCTTTTGGCTCGGTCCAAAGTAGATAACCTTGACATCTTCATATCTTTTGTTTTTGGCTGAGTTGTAAGCCATTCTCATAGCCAGCTCGAATTTTTCATCTCCAGACATTATTAAGAAGAGAACCTTTGTCATAGTCCTATTTTCGTATTTCCATCTTTTAAATCTTCCTAATATAAAAGATATCCTAATTTTAATTTTTCTTAGCATTTAAAATCCCGAAATTGTAGAGTTTTTACTCATTTAAACTGTCTTACACAAAAATCAGTCCTTTTCGACAAGTTGTGACTTCTATAATTTTCTTAATCTTATAACTCTCCTATGTACACTTTATTTCTTTCCACTTAGAAAGGCTAAATACTAAATATATTAAGTTCTATGAATAAAAAGTTATCATTATAATAAACCTTTTTCTTATTTGAAAGGTAATCTTTTTAGTTCACCGGTTGAGGACATCATTAGTGATGGAGTATGACTCCCTCAAGGATATTATCAATAATTGGTGGTGTTTTAGCACTCATAATAGCTATAACTAGTTTAGTAATCAATAAGCCTCTAGCAACATATTACGTTTCAATTGACTCAGGTGTATTGACTGCTCTAGGCATAATCAGTATAATAGGTGGGCTAGCTGACATCTATGGCGGAATAAGAGACAATACAGGCTTAATGATAACTGGCGGAATACTTGGTGCATTGGGACCATCTGTACTATCACTTCTATCCTTACTAGGTTTCATCGGCGGACTAATTAAAGGACTTCGCGGTGCTAACGCTACTAAAGTAACTAAGTAAAGAGTACTCTCCTCATATTTACAAGACAAAAATTTTTTACATTTTTGGCATTTTTCTGTTTGTCATTATATAAATTATTATAAATATCGACAAGATAAGTCCTATTATCCCTCCGACTATGGCTAATACTCCGGAAGTTATACTTAGAGCATAAACAGCGTCCAATAAACCGGGGGATGGTGGGAATGAAACTTGAACTGAGCCAGTTAGTATCATTCCAATAGAGAAAATTAACAAACCTAAACCTAACATGCTATTATTAATCAACTCCCCAACCTCACCTTTAGCCATGGGATTGTCCACACTTATCAACTCCCCTTCTGATACGGTGGATATTAAAGATGGTATGAGTGCTAATATAACAGCCACACCCCATAAGGTCGACTCGTAATTCACAACTAAAAACCTTCCTGCATTATACGTATAAACGTAAATCAGAATAACTCCTATCATTTGGAAAATTACTTTAATTAATTTGTTACCCTCTACTACATAGTTGGAGATTAAAGTTAATATGACACCAACTATTACCACGATGCCCCCTGCCATTCCAAAGGGGAATGAAATCGGAGTTGATATGGATATGATTATTGAAGAAAGTCCTATTAAAAAGTAAAAACCTAACCCTGTAAGTATGGTAATCTTATTCACAGACAAATCAGCCCTAAACATGGAAAAAATAGGGGAAACTAAATACGCTATTAGTCCCAGAATTCCTATTATCGAACCTGCTATTATTCCACCACTGGGATTCAACTGGATTAAATGGGAGAGAAAGACTATACCCGCGATTGCAGCGAAAATTATTGAAATCCCTAGTATTAGCTTACCAATCCTCAGGAGTCTAGGTATATAGTTAGCAATTGCACTAATTGTAACTGGTGTATCCTGTTTAGGTACCTGAACTGAACCAAAGTAATAACCACAACTGTAACAATATCTAGCATCATCTGGGACAGACTTGCCACATCTAGGGCAGTTCTTAGCCATAAGGCAAAGTCAATCAGGTGAGAGATAAATTTATGTTTAAAAATTTTTATCCATATCGAGAAAAATGAGTCTAAAAATAGTGTATTCTTTTTAATTATACAAATCAGAAACAACTCTTAAAGGTTTAGTAAGCAAAGACAGAAACAAAGAGCCTAACGTGTATCTTTATCTCGATATGGGAAGTCCACAATCTGTCTAAATCTTTCCTCTAATTCAGCTAAGTTATTTTGACAATAGTTAATAATTTAAAAACTAATAATATCAAGAAAATATGTTAATTAAAAATGCTAGACTGGAAGATGGGAGGATAGTCGATATTAAGATAGATGGGGACAAGATAACTTGTATAGGGAATTGTGAGAGGGAAGAGGATGTATTGGAAGCAAATGGAAAACTAGTTCTACCACCATACCTTAATATGCATTTTCATCTAGACAGTGTCTTCACCAAAGCAGAAAATCAAAGTGGCACTTTATGGGAGGGGATAAAAATATGGAAAAAGTTAAAGCAAGAACTCACTGAGGAACAAGTTTACAAAAATGCAGTAACAGCAGTTAAATTAATGGTAGCCTTCGGAACTCTCTGGTTAAGGACCCACGTGGACATAACGGAAAAAAGTTTTAGACTATTGAGGGCTCTCCTCAAGGTCAAGGAAGACGTAAAAGAACTTATGGATATTCAAATAACTGCTTTTCCACAGGATGGGATATTTACAGATAAGGGCAATGAGGAGTTAATGTATAAAGCATTGAGTGAAGGTGCAGATAATGTTGGACTTATTCCTCATAATGAATTAACCAGGGAGGACGGAGTCAGGTCAATTAAATTTGCACTTGAATTGGGGAAAAGGTATAATCGAGATATTGATGGACATATAGATGAGACTGATGACCCTAACTCTAGATTCTTAGAGGTCTTAGCTAAAGAGACACTGGAAAATGGGTGGGTAGGTAGAGTTGCAGCAGGACATGTCACTGCAATGCATAGCTGGGATAATGCTTACAGATACAGAATTTTACCACATGTCGCAAATGCAGGAATAAGTGTGATACCTAACCCCTTAATTAATGCAGTCCTCCAAGGTAGGTTAGATACTTATCCAAAAAGAAGAGGTATGGCACCCATAAAGGAAATGTTGAACTTTGGAGTGAATGTCGCGTTAGGTTATGACTGTATGATGGACCCTTGGTATCCTCTTGGAAGCGGTAATATGTTACAAGCGTTGTTTATGGCAATTCATCTTGATCAACTTACAGGATATGAAGAGTTAAGGAGATCAATATACTTAATAACATATAATGGGGCGAAAGCCTTGAGAATTAAAAACTACGGTATTTGTGTAGGGTGTGAAGCTAATTTGATAGTGACAGCTTCTAATAATGTGGTAGACTTGATAAGGTTTATTGATCCGCCCTCGTACGTCATAAGGAAAGGAAAGATCGTAGCAGAAAAGGGCAATCGTATCTTGTTTGATGGTAAATGGGAGGAGGTAAAAAGGGAGCCTTAACATAAATCATAAGTATATTTCTTGTGCATGATTTCGACCTAGAGAATCTGAAACAACCTCTCCATTGATTAAAACAGTCCCTCGTACCATGGAGTACGAATTGACGCTCATTATTCTTTATGGTAAAAAATATTATGTCTCTCCAAGATATATTAATCAATGTTACTAGACGTAGAGAGCAATGAGGAGTTCTCACTCATTAGGAATTCTTTAGGCGAATTCTTAGATAGAGAATGGAAAACTTTAGGAGCGAAGAAAGATAAAGTCTCCGACAACAAGGTCAAGGAAATATTTGAGAAAATAAAAGATTTGGGGATATTTCAGCTTATCAAGGAGAATAGGGTATATGGACTTTTGATAAATGAAATCCTTGGCGAAAACCTGTTACCTGGAATAGTATCCACCACAGCAATGCTAGGATTAGACTACCCGGTTACAATAGGGGTAAATTATGTTCCTGAAGCAGATAAAGCGGAAATGATAATCACTCCTAGAGGAATTGCAAAAAGAGATGAAGTAGAATTGAAGGAGGTGGAATCACCCGATCCCACCTTAAGAATATATAAAGTAAATGGAGGGAATTGGAAAAAGTTGGAGTTGGACTTCAATAGAGCAGTTATTATGGCTTCAGCTCAGATTATTGGGCATGGTTTAGCTACCATGAAGCAGATAGTGGAATATGCAAAAAATAGAGTAGCATTTGGGAAGCCTATAGGTTCCTACCAGGCAATAAAACACAGAGTTGTAGATGACGTAATTGGATTAGAACTTGTTAGATCGAGATACATACTAGGTAATATAGAAAACCCCTACAATCTTTTGAACCATGCTTATAGAAAAGCCTTCAGAGCTGCACTAGACTCCATTCAATTTCATGGGGGAATAGGATTCACGTCAGATTTGGATCTGCATTTACACCTCAAGAGGATTATAGCACTTCAGAAGATATTTAAGATCAGCTAAGTTTTTTATCACAGACTATCTCTAGTTTTAAATTCATTACTTCTTCTCCAAGCTGGTTAATGGTTTTCACGTTTAAGAAGACTCTACCGTTCTTCTCTCTCTCCTTTTTATCAATGACCTCTACCACACACTTTAATGTATCGCCTATCTTAACAGCCTTCTTAGCCTCCAATTCAAGTCTAGATAACGCAACGAACCCCTCACCAAAAGGATCTACCGGTAATTGATAAGTTAGACCTACTGCTAACGAAGCCGTCAACAGTCCTGGGGCAATTCTACCTTTGAACCTGGTCTTCTTGCCGTATTCCTCATCTAGAAATAAGGGATTATATGCTCCTGTCATGGTGGAAAAAACTATTACATCTGCTTCTCCAACTGTTCTACCTTTTGTCTCCCACTTTTGTCCTACTTTAAAGTCTTCAAAATACATATTTTAGAAAAAGAGATTTCATCATAAAAAATTATTTCGGTAATTTCAATACTCTCTCTCCAATTAGGTTCCTTAAGATCTCTGAAGTGCCACCGGCGATAGTTCTACCTCTAGAGCTTAACATTCCTAGATACCACTTCTGGCTCATGATGAACTCTAGATCATAATTGGAGACTGCATGTTCGTAGACTTTTTGAAGTATTTCAGATGCAACTAGTTTCAATATAGCCCCCTCAGTATCAACGTCCTCTCCCCTTCTAAGCTTAATCAGGAGTCGACGATAAAACGCCTCTAACCCCTCTATATCATCCCTTAACTCCTCCAGCTTTGGATCCTTTAGAGTGTCTATAGCACTTTTAGAAGTGAAGAGCATCGTAATCCCCAAGGTAAATCTCTCATGGTTCAACACAGTCATTGCAACCTTCCATCCCTCTCCAACCTTACCAACTACATTCTCCTTAGGAACCTTTACATCGCTTAAATACACTATATTGAAGTCACTCTTACCTGTGATTTGATAAATGGGAGAGACTTTTATTCCGGGCTGTTTCATATCTACGACAAACATGGTAAGTCCACCATACCTATCTTCACCAGTCCTTGCCAAGAGTATCATGTAATTGGCTAGATGGGCATAACTACTCCATATCTTTTGTCCATTGACTAGAAAATAATCACCTTTGTCCTCTGCTCTGGTCTTGACTGATGCCAGGTCTGATCCTGCGGAAGGTTCAGAGAATCCTTGGCACCATATATCCTCAGCGCTGAGTATTCTTGGTAAGTACCTCTTTTTCTGTTCTTCATTTCCATGCTTCAGGATTGCAGGTGCCGCTACCATTAATCCTATTGAGCCTAAACTTCTTCCATACGGTAAACCAGCTTTTATAAACTCCTCATACGCTATCGCCTCATAGATAGGAGGTAGATCTTGCCCACCATACTGCTTAGGCCATGTTATGCCCAGATATCCTGCACTATACAGTTTCCTTTGCCATTCTCTAATCTTCTGATAATCATCGAATTCAACTGTATCGAAGAGAATCCTTCTACCTTTTAAATCAGCAGGAGAATTAGATTCAATCCATTTTTTAAGCGCTGACCTAAACTCTTCCTCGTCCAAAACTACTCAATATAAATTTAGTACCAGAACTTATAATATTTTAAGCAATGGCTTCCCTTAAAGCCCAGGAATTTTAAGGCAACTATTAACTGAATATTTGTAGAAGTGGTAACAGTTAGGTATCTTTTTCTCTGGGCGTTCCGTAACTGAGAACCATAAACTAAATCACGTTCAGCATGTGGGAGAAATTTGTTATATTAAACGACCTCATATCTTTATGTCCCTGATCACGTTTATGTATTTTTTAATCTCCTCTACACCTTTTTCAGTTATTTGCACTATCGTCCTAGGACCTGACAAAGTAGGTATCTTCTTTACAGTAACCAGTCCATTTTCCTCTAAAATCTGCAAATGCATGTGGAGGGAACTCTTAGGTATTTCAGTAGACTTTTGAAGCTCAGCGAATGTGGTTTTACCTAGAATATATAATGATATGAGAATTCCTAGTCTTGACGAATTTGAGAGCACAGGGTTATTCAGTAATTCGATAATCTTCTTTAGATCATCGCTCATTCTCTATAACCTCATTAATTGATTTGTAACCAGCGAAAATCCACGATATTGTGAAAAATGAATAGACAATAACTGAAACAGTGTTATTTAGATTTGAAAGAGACATGAATGCTGTAAAGCTAACCATAGCGATAATATCATAGAATCTTATACCTACTATGCTGTAACTAAAATATAGTCCAACGAATACAAGACCAACGTAAAATACTCCTAAAATTTCAGTGAAAATTGAATTTGAAACATAATAGGAGTAAATAATTAAAATGGTCAACAGTATACCGATCATGAAGTATAAGATGAAAAATTTTCCCCTTAACATGTAGTTTATCTCCGGATAAATTTTGTAGAATTTTCTCCGTATTTTTGCTACTCTATGGTAGAAGACAAAGGTAAGAGACATGTAAACAAGAATAGGTATGAAAAATGCGAGAGTATATACTAGAAAACTTTTCAGGCTTAGACTATCAGTGATGTAATAAATAGGTGAATATAGTACTGGAAAAGTCGACCACAATAGATAGTATTTTGCTAAAGCTTTTCTCATCTCGCTTTTCAAAGTGTAGTAGGCTAGCCTCTTAGCTTCTTTAATCACATCCTCTTGTGTCACTTTAGACGCCTAAGTACAATTTATCTATATTATTTAAGTTTTTAATTTTATCTCCGCGATCTTTACCTATAGTTATCGAAAACTTCTTACCTTTTATCTCTACAACAGTTAAAGCTGAGGGGTCTTCTCCCTCTACTATTGAAGACTCTAAGAACTCGTTGACTTTTATGGGACCAAACGTTTTTCCCTCAAATATAAGATAAAGATTGTATCCTTCGAATGAACTCAACATGTCAAGCTCATGTGTAACTATTAATCCCTCCTCTCCATATTCTTTTAACCAATTGATTATCACTTTCCTCTTAGCATAATCAACGTTTTCGAATGGCTCATCAATTATTATCTGTTTGGGATATGAGGCTAACGCCAAGACCGTGTTAAATAGCACAACTTGACCAGAGGATAAATCGTAATAATTTTGGTTAAGATTGCTTATTCCTACTTCTTTAAGCATGTTTTTAGCTAAACTAATGTCTAAGTCCTTTATTTCCTTGAGTAATTCCAGTTTATCTATTAATTTTAGCCCCAGCGAATAAGCCTCTGACAAATTACATGATAATTTAGTGAACCTACTGATTCTCTTTACCTCCATTCCATCAACTTTAATTGAACCGTCATAATCTCTTATGCCACAGATAGCCCTCAATATAGTGGTTTTACCTGAGCCGTTTGGACCTAACAATAGAGTTTTGTTCGATAAACTTAAGGTCACTCCCCTTATAATCTCTTTGTTTTTTTCGCCATAAACCTTCACGTTCTTGAGCTCTATCATGTTAAATTGACCTCCCTTCTTCTAAAGGCTTGAGATACAGGTTTCTTATGAACATCAGTGCTAATACTGACAAGAGACCTATCCACGATATTAGAACTATAAGGGGTAACACAGGGGATATGGAGGAATTAACATTTCCAATAAGGTAAAGTGGTGGGTCTTGATTCATATAAGCATAATAAGATAACATAGCTATATTCACGAAGGGACTTCCTAAGCCTATATTTCCTAAGTTAGTGTATAGATAAGAAAAGCCAAAAAGATAACTAATGATTAATGGCAAGAAACTAATGACATTACCTATTTTTCTAGTGGTTTTCAGGCTTAAAATGTTCAAATCTATTGAAAGTGCAGTGTAGAAAAGCCCAGTAAGTATAAATACGGGAGCGAAAGCTATTATATTTCTTGGAAGTGCAATATCGTAACCAAACTTACTTCCAAACAACAGATATGTTGTCGCCAACATAATTCCTGAGACTATCATGATAACTATTGTAATTCCCGAGTATATTGAGAGCAAATAGTATAACGGTGATAGTCTGGAAAACCTAAATAGATGGGAAAGACCACCTGTTTGATAGTTAAGCATGAAAGTTGAGCTCACTGCAACTGCACTAGAGGCTAATAGAGCAATTATAGCATACCAACTTGCTATATAATATTGACTGTACTGTGCTGGTACACCCTTGGACTGTATGTAAGCCCCTATGACCTCCCAGAATATCATGAACCCTATAGCCCAGAAAAGGACATATGGATTCCTTAACAATCTTTTTACGGTGTATTTCAACAGTTCCATGATACTGTATGCGTATTTTAGATTTATTAGCTATCAAAAAAGTTCAGAAATTGAACCAACCTTCGAGACAGAGATGATTACGTCCAATTTGATCACTTAGAGAGACCTAGGATAACGCTAGACCAAGACCGTTCTAGGCATTTGCATCTGTTCTCTCAACTTTAAAGGTCTATTAAAGTCGATAGTCCATTCGCCTAATCAAAAAACGTAAGTATAGCATTATTAACTTCCTCAGGGTTTTCAGCATGTGGCCAATGTCCTGCGTCGTGGATTTTCACCAACTTGTAGTCTTCAAATTCCTCCCATAGCCTATCAACCCATGAAGTAGGGAAAAGAGGATCGTTTTCAGCCCATAATACTAGCGTTTTACTCTTTATTTTCCTTATGTTGTTCCACCTAAAATGAGAGACATATGCCCTATACCAATTCACAAGGGCTTTTACAGAGTAAGGCTCTTCATATACTTTGAAATACTCCTCCTTTTCCTCTTCTTTAAATTTCCTGACAGTCAGATGGTCTAGGAAATAGTTAATGTAATCTCGCAAGTTGCTAGTAATCATTTTTTCAGCAATAGGAATTTGATGGAAGAAGATATACCAGTACTCATTAGCTATGTCTCTCCATCTTCCTCTCATGCCCTTGTATGCTGGATTAATTAAAACTAGGTCACAATTAGTTTCCTGGGCTATGAGTTGTGAGACTATTGAGCCAATATCATGACCTAAAAGGACAAAGTCATGAATATCTAATTTATTAAGAGCCTCCATTATCTCCTTCGCCTGAACTTCAACACGAAAGTCGTCCACATCGTAATCCCCCTTTTCAGAGTGTCCAAATCCCTTAAAATCTAACCTAGTGACCTTAAACTTTTTTGATAAGACATCTACATTATGTCTAAAGTCATAGCAGAAACCTGGTATTCCGTGGAGTAGTACCAGATTCCTCTTTCCTTTTCCGCTTTGAGTAAAATGTAATTTCCTTCCTCCAACAGAAACAAAATCCATTTCATTAAAATATTAATAAAACTCTTTTAAAAACTAAAGTATAATGTATTATAATCCTCTTAATTCATTAGTCTAAGTGGGAAATACGATTGTATTTCACATACGAGACTTTTTCTAGTACGTTGTGCCTTCTTTAATTAATAGTTAAATGAGTTGAAATGAATATAAAAACGTTGAAAGTTACTTTATATTAAATCTCAAAAATTATGGTCCTCGCATTGCTAGAAATTAAGCTACAGTAAGTGTTCTTCAAATCTTGCCTACAATCCCTTGTATCCTTAATCTCTGGAATGTCCTTTAGTTGTTTTATCAGATCATTTATCCTCCTATATTCATCCTGAGGAATTATGGACGTAACTATCTTAGCTCCCTTTGACTTAGCAGCTAATGCAGCAGCTACAGACATGCCTTTCCTACCCCCTGTTATATCGACATAGTCCTCAGAGCTGATATGGTTGTTCACAAAGGCTTTGAAATCCTTAAGATCCTGCTCTGTATTTATATCGTTTATTGATACTGGAAACTGGATTATCTCGACCTTAGAGAACCTCTCTTTCAAACAGCACACAAACATTAATTTAACGATTTTCCATGCTTTTTCAACCTCAGGATCTCTTGTTGTTATAACTCTTATCTCATTAATATCAACTCCATTTTTCGCTAGATACAGAAAAGTCTCTAATATTCCTCCTGGTGAAGTTCCTAAAGTAGCCACGAGTTTTGTCATGGTAGAGTTTTAAGTTAAATACATTTATTAAGATTTCTGGATACCACGTCTTACGAATCTAAAATACGATATAAACGTCATAAATGGAATTTAAGGAGTATATAACATTTAATCTGACTTCCTCTAGGCAATGAATGGCGAGGCTCTCCTTGTTATATGAGCCTGTCCTGTCAAATATATTCTCTGCTCGAAACTTAATCATAAATTAGAATTTTATATGTAAATCGCGTAATTAGTAAAGTAATGAGGAAATTTCATGATATTATTAAAGATTGTAAGTATTACGCTTTTGATGACGACACTATATATGACTTAACAGAGTGTGAGATTTTAGAACCATTTCTACCTGTAAAGATACTGAAATTTCACGTAGATAGAACTCTGAATAAGGTGAATGAAATTTCGATAAAAACAGACCACTTGGAAGCCAGTTTAGAGCTAATAGAAGATATATCTTTTCTTGAAAATTCCAACTTTAGAAACCTGATAACCTTATTGAATACAGAGCCCGTCTACGCAAACTTGCTCTTTAGGAAGTCAAAAGTGAATAGTCTGACATTAGTTTTGAGGAACATGAAGATACTAAAAATTTCATATCCTCACGATATAGGTGATAGTTTATTTTATGTAAAAGTTTTCATAGATTACGCCGATAAATTTAATACTGTTCATATTAACAGCGAGAATGATGCGATAATATTTCTTAACCTAGCGAGAGATAACTTACCAGGTAAGGTTTCTGTACTATCTGGCACCGTAATAGATGTAGAAAAATCTACTAGTGATAGGTATTTAAACTTTATGAAGTTTTTAAATCTAACGTAAGTTTTAATGAAGTTTTTATTACAAAATTTCTTGTCGAAATCTTTTTTTAAAAGTGAACTATTATGTAACATATGGAGTTAAAAACTGAAACTATAAGAGTGAAAAAGAGGATGTTAGACTTAAACAGCTATAAGAGGTCTGAGATAAGGTCGTTAAAGCAGTTTGTATCATCTCGAGAGGACTGAGATGAATATATGTGAAAGGGGATATTACACAGTTTTTAATTACACCTCAAAACTTGAATTCTGCCCTTCACTTACACGTATGCAATACTATAAACTGATTCTACCTTTTACAGTAAACAGTGTGCAAATATTTGACATTACTGAGGGAAAAAAGAAAGTAGAGGCTCAGGTAGGGGACAATAGATTTGCAGAAGTGTTAGGAGCACCTCTTAACCCCAACATTAAAACACATATAATCAGTGTGAAATGTCGTAGGGTTAAGGACAACAGAGTATTCTCTCTCAAGTTCCGCATAGACATAATTCCTAACACAACACTTATGACTTCACCCCTCTTCAATTCAAACAGTGAGTGTTTACTTTCAATCTTTTTGACACGCCATCCAATGGAGGAAAGCAAAAAATACTATCTTAATGATTATGAACTTCCTCGCTTTAACTTGGATCTTCAAAGGGGAATAAAGGAAATTTTACAAGAGCAAGTTGATAAGTATCTCTTTGTAGTTCCAGAGGTTGACGACTATAAATTAATTTACGGATATAACCCTGATTTTGGTTTTTTGCCTATTCCCACTATGCTTACCGATGTGGAGATATTAAGGATCGGAGTGAATGATAGTTCAAAAAACAACGAGACTAGCTACTTCGCCAATGTACATCTGTTACCTGGGGAAAACCTCAAGGGATATATTCGTCATGATTATTATGTTAATAAAGAATTTTTAGATAATTTGCCTAACAGTATAGTTAAACTTTATGTAGATTCATTACTTTCTGAGGCTGAGACTAAGAAGCCAAAATTACGTTTGAGAGAATCATTAAGGTTGTTAATGAATCCCAACAATTATGAGTCTGACTACGTTAATTTAGAATCTAGTAACTTGACATTTAGGCAAGGGGATGTAATCTTCACTAAAATAAATCCTGAGGAGATAATACAAAATACCTTTGATGAACTACACTTCCTCCTTTCAAATTTAGATGTAAAGTTGTTTTCTAGAATGTACAGATCAATATTTTGGTTTTATGAAAAAGAGTTATTGAAGTCATACTATGGCACAAGTGGTATAGATAAGAGTATTGAAAATACATTTGAGACAGGCAAAGAAGGAATAGAGGAGATATCGAAGTTTATTCCCCTAAATTCTCTTGTCAATTTTATTTCTACCTCTTATAACGAGAATGTCAATATATTACTTGAGCATATTGAACAGCTTAGAACTAGAAAAGTGCATGAGACAGTAGCCTTAATCTTCTCACTACTTATTTACATTAACAACCTAATGAGAAATAAGAGGATAGACCTTTCTTTTGAGGGAACTCCCCAAGTAGATAGAGGTATAAATGTTCTTGGCTTAAACCATTTACTGGAAGGTAAAATAATAGCAATTCTCCCATTTATCACCTCTGATCCAATGAGTTTCGCCATATTTCACACTAGGGATAACGAATTTTCCAAAATAAACGGTATCGATAAGGCGGGTTACTCATTACTACCCATCCAACTAACCCAGATTGTACTATTTGAACCTCCATTAAAAATAACTCACAGAGAACATAAGGATATAACAGTAATTGGAGAAAAGGGGAGAATCTACTCCTTGATAGCGAAAATCACTGAAATGGTTATCCCCAACAGAGGTTTCAACAGTAGAATTGCCTATGGCTACAGGGACTTCAGGGAAATATTGAGGGTCAGGTCTATTTTACGTTAATCAAACATATAATTTTATCTTAATACAAGCTAGAAAGTCCTTTAATTTAGGTCATTTTAGTGCTCGTTGATGTAATTACAATCAAATTTTGTAGCTCGAGATGATTCAATGTAGTTAAGTATAAGTAAGTTAAATTATGTCAGATAAATATTAATAGGACTGTAATCTGTACTTCACTCAATTTTTTTATGGATTAAGGAAAAGTTTTTAAAACTAGTAATTCAGTAAGTAAATGATGAAGTCTAACTCTAGTGCTCTTGGTAGAATCAAGATAGGATCACTCTTTTTGGAGTTATCATCGATTCTGTTTATAGTTTCGATAATAGTAGTGTTATATACAGCGTTTAACACAGTAGCAAAATATATCAACACGAGTAATGGTGTTAGTGGTTTAAATCAATCACAGTTACAACAAGAGCTCCTTAAACAGTTAAATACACCACTTATTCATGCGATACCTATAATCGTTACAGTAATTGCCATAATAGGATCAATCTTAATTTTAACTGGATATTTAAATGAAAAGATTAAGACAAACTACTCTGATTTGGGTAAAGTTGGAACGATAATCATGATTATCGGGGCAGTAGTTTACGCCTTACCAGTAAATCTCTTTGGGGATATTATATTTGTAATAGGTCAAATTATTCTTGGTATATCATTCTACAGAACCGGGGAAACATTCAACGAGGGATCACTTAAAAACGCTGGTATATTAGTCGCATTGCCTTTCTTGATCACTCAGGTAATTGGATACGCACTGAGCTATATCGGAGTAAATAAAGTGATTAGAGAACTAAATAGTGCTAAAAAGACTGTAAAGGTAAGTTCATTGGGAAGCGGAATAATTAGAGGAAATGGTATTTTAACCATATCACTGTACTCTGACAGTGACGTTTACATCACTCAAGCTCAAATAGTAGGCACAAATTACATCTCTACTTCTATAACGCCTAATTATTTAAAACATGGATTTAATAATATAACAATAGACTTTAACAACCTATCTTTAAACTTGATCCCCAACTCACTTTACACCGTGAGATTACTACTTGCCAATGGAGACAGCATAGATATTCAGGTTACCGCACAACCCTAGACAGCGTAAAGCTTTCTACACCAATTAAAAAGATTTTTTGTATTAAACGCCCAGACTTTAACCCTTGACTAAAGATTTCACATATCCTTTAAAGAGCTGACTTCCTCCTCGCCATAAATGACGAGGTTTTCCTCACATTCTAAAGATTATGCGGTTTTATTTCTATCCTACACATGAGTTAAAAGTCTAATTTGACCATATTTTGGTACAAATAAAGTATCTTTAACTTGCTAAATTTATTTTAAAAATATCCTTTTCTACCCAGTTTCTAAGGTGTTTACTTACCATTCATAGTGACTGTTATAGATTATCAAAATGTATACATAAAGTTCGCTATTTCTGATTATGAATCAACGTTCTTTTTAAAGGTATTTTTTACTAAAGATTGAGAGTGATGTATAATAGAGAATATAAATCATTTAAATATATAATGTTGATATAGTAAATTTTAGTTTAAAATTTTGCAATTTTGCGTCGAACATGATATAAATTCGAACACTAAAAGAAATACACGCAAAAGTAAAAATATGAGAAGAAAACCTTATTTCAATAGCGTTCAATAAAAGCATAGAGAAAACCTACTAAATTTCTTGCGTAATGAACCTTTCTCTTGAGACTGAAAAAGCTGGATTTTTGAAATAATATTATGGTTCAATATTACTTTTAATAATTATTTCTCCTTAACCTAACATAATAAGTAAATATAAAAAATACATATCTACAAATTTAATAGATAGTAATGAATTACAAGTGGGCGGTATTAAGCTCATATATGTTCGTTGCAGCCATATCACAACTACTTTGGTTAAACTTCGCATCAATCACCACACCAATAATGACCGACTTGTATAATGTTCCTGCAGAAGACATAGGCTTACTATCTGCAATTTGGCCTCTAATTTTCATTCCCCTTTCTATACCTGCTGGAATAATAACCGATAAAAAAGGCTTCAAATATGCCGTTTCCCTTGGAGCACTAATTATGGCTGTGTTTTCAGTGGCGAGAATATTCTCAGGAGAAAACTTTACACTCTTATTAATTTTTCAGTCACTTGCAGGAGTAGGTCAACCTTTCGTTTATACTTCCATCTCAAAAATGGTTATTGAGTGGTTTGAGGATAAAGAGAGAGGTTTAGCCACGGGTTTAGCTGTTATAGGGCAATTTCTGGGTTTAATGTCAGCTCTAATTTTCACTCCGATGCTGGTTCCAGATACCAATTTTTCTGAATTTCAGACAATGCTTATAGTTTACTCAGCCATATCTGTCTTAAGTCTTATCATATTCACGGTTGTAGCAAAGGAAAAGAAAGTGAGTTCCACAGAATCCAACATGATTTCATTTGGTGTGGTAAAAGGAGTCTTAAAATCTACGGACTTCATAATTCTTAATGTGCTTTTCTTCATAGGGATAGGCTTTTTCACAGGTATTCTGACCTGGATCGAGAGTATACTAGAACCAAGAGGGATAAGCGTAACCGACAGTGGAGTTATAGCTGGACTGATACTTATTGGTGGAATATTCGGTTCAATAGTCATTCCATTTTTATCAGATAAACTACAGAGAAAAAAGATGTTCTTCCTTTTAGACTTTGGTATCTCAGCTATAATGCTATACTTCATAACAGTTTCGAATGATTTCATCATATTGAGTGTTTCCACTTTCCTCCTGGGATTTTTCCTAGTATCAGCATTGCCTATCGGTCTAGATTACTCTGCACAACTAGTAGAGCCAAACATGACTGGAACAATTCAAAGTATTCTATGGTTAATAGCGCAAGGAGGGGCAGTCTTACTTATACCCGTTATGGGGTCATTAGAAAATCCTGTATTATATCCAAATAATCCTTTCCTTCCATCAATGATCTTAGTCATTATATTAGATGTAGTTTCACTTGTGCTAAGTTTATTCCTAAGAGAGGGGAGGGCAAAAAATGAGCGAAGATAAGTACGTTATAGCCTTCGATGTAGGAACTACATCAACAAAATGTGGAATAATCTCGCTTAAAGACTTTGAAGTAAGAAAATTGGTTTCGACTAAATCAATAGTAAACTATCCCAAAAAGGGCTGGGCGGAACAAGATGCTAACAAACTGTGGGAAACAATAGTGGATTTAGGTAGAACTGCTCTAGAGGACTTCAAATTTACCATAAGTGGGTTAGTTTTCGATGCCCATATGGCCGGAGTTATTCCTGTTGATGCAAGTGGAGAACCACTGAGAAATGCCATAATTTGGTTGGATGAGAGGGCATCAGGACTGCCTGAAGATTTGTGGAAAGGTGTAATTAAGCTTCAAGGATACTCTATACTTAAGCTGTTAAAATTCCTCAGGATTACAGGTGGTGCACCCAGTAAGACAGGAAAGGATGTTATATCAAAGATTATCTGGATAGCTCAAAACGAAAGGGACATCTTCTCAAAGACATATAAGCTATTAGACATTAAGGGCTTTCTAATTAGTAAAGCTTCTGGCGTTTTCGTCACAAGTCATGATGAGGCAAGTCTCTCCTGGTTGGCTGATACCAGAACTGCAAGGGCTATATGGTCAGATGAGATTTTAAGGGACTACAAAATAGACAGAAACCTATTACCTGAGATCAAGAAATCTACAGATATTGCAGGATATGTAAAAGGGGAAGTAGCTAAGTTATTCGGGGAAATACCAGTATTTGTGGGAGCAGGAGACCTTACCGCATCAGCTGTTGGTTCTGGAGCCGTAAAGGAAGGAGAACCACATATATACATCGGCACCAGCGACTGGGTGGCATCACATATTTCTAAAAGAAAAGTCGATGTATTCCACTACGTGGGTAGTATATTGAGTGCTATACCGGGAAAATATCTATATGTAGCAGAACAGGAAGTTGCAGGTGGGGCAATTGAATGGGTAATGAGACTTTTAGGGATGGAAAGGAACTATGAGGAGGTTGAGAAGTTAGTAAAAAGTATTGATAAAACGAGTCTTCTATTCCTACCGTGGCTTTATGGCGAGAGATCTCCCATCGACGACCCTACAGTAAGGGGTGGAATCCTGAATATCTCTTTAGAGTCAAGTAAAGCAGAAATATTGAGGGCAGTTATGGAGGGTGTAGCATTAAACATAAAGTGGGTGTTTCCCCTTGTAGCTAAAGACGTTAAAGAGGTGAATATTGTTGGCGGTGGAGCACTTTTTGATTCGTGGTGTCAGATAGTAGCCGATTCCATAGGGCTACCGGTAAAAAGAGTTAAGAGACCTGAACTGACGGGGTTAAGGGGATTAGGGGCAATAGCTTCAGTAGGACTAGGTGTTTATAATAGTTTTGAAGAAGCTTGCTCAAAGTTTGAAATCGATAAAGTGTTCATGCCTGACTCAAACAACTCCCTGAGGCTTAACAAAAAATTCAGAGAGTTTATAAATGTTTACAAAAGGCTCAAAAAAACCTATAGATCGCTTAACTCAAGACCTTGATGGTCTGAAAACGTATTCATTTATCACTAATTTTAGAACATTTTCTACTAGCTCAGGTGGCATCTCATGCATCAATTCATTAATTAAAGTAGGATTCGATGGGAGCTTCCCCTCCTCAATCCCCAACGCTCTAGCTATGCTTTGAAGGTCATTAAAATCTTGTAGAGGCGGCAAGGTCAATCTTTTACCCCTAAGCTCAATGGTAGCCCGTTCTAAGTCTCTTAAGAATTCGTCTACCACTTTATCGTGTCCAGGTGCAATAGTCAGGTGAATACTCTTGGGAAATCCTAGTATTCTTGAACCCGGCTGATATTGTATAAACCAACCCTTCATTAGTGTCGGTAATTCAGCTAAATTAAACTCCTCAGATGTGAAACTAACTATACCTCCCAATGGTTTGCCTAATATTCTATAACCCATTTTCGGCAGTTCATTGGTTAATTTGATTCGCGTGTTTAGTATTCTATTTGCTAGCTTTCGGTAACCATCTTTTCCCAGCCCATGAATTATTCCCCATGCAGCAGCCAGAGGTCCTGCAGACCTTGTGGAGAGCACAGAAGTATTTACAATCGGATAGCCAGGCCATCTAGACATCACAAATATGCTTCCCTCCCTATACGAAGAGTTTCTAAATAAAACTACTGAGGCTCCTCTGGGGGCATAGCCGTACTTATGTAAATCAGCAGATATGGAGGTAACTCCTTCTAAAGACAAATCAAAAGGGGGTATTGGTTCTCCTAGGTCACGTAAAAAAGGTAACAAAAATCCTCCAATACAAGAATCTACATGTAGCCATAACTTCTTATCTTGCGCAATCTCAGATAGAGCTTTAACGTCATCTATGGTTCCGAACGGATAGTTAGGGGCTGAAGCTACTATCATTGCTGTGTTTTCTTTTAGCTTGCTCTTTAAGTCCTCAAGGTCGACAGTAGTCCTCTCAGGGTCTATTTTTACGGGAGTGACTTTCATACCTAAATAGTCAGAAGCCTTATTGAATGCGGGATGGGCAGTGACCGGTAATAAAATTTCAGGAATGACACTGCTGTGTCTCTTTAAAAAATAATCCCTAGCTGACTTTGTGGCTACCATTATACTTTCGGTACCACCAAACGTGAAGTTACCAACTGTCTCTTCATTACCTCCAAGTAAAGAAGAAGCCATTGCGATTATATCGTTCTCGAACCTAAGTACGCTAGGATATACGGTGAAGTCCAACATTGTCTTGTTTATAAACTGGTTATATAAGGTCATTGAAACCTCTATTACGTCCTCTGGTAATCCCAGTGAATAAATATGACCCCACATTCTTCCACTTAATGGTTCATTGTCATTACGAGAGTAGGTTTTAGCTATTTCATAAATATCTTGTTTACTTAATGGTTTATCAGGAAAAGCTTTCATAATTAATTAGAGTATAAAGATCAATAAAAATCTAAGTATAAAAGGATTAATTAAAAATAATCTAGTAAAATTTTTAATATTTTTTTAACTTAAATTTTAAATGAATCCTTCATAAATCAATAAAATAAGAATCTCTTTTAGATTGCCCCTTAGTAATAAATTGCGGGTAATCTGCTAACCATTTTATAAGTTATTTTCAATTACACCCATTAAATACTTTATCTAACTTTCTCTTTTCCTTGTCTGAACCATTTCTTATATTAAGCCTTTCCACAACTATTAGATATCTGATAGTGTCGTCAATAGAGGATAAGTTCTTCTCGTCTTTTATCCTCTTTAGCATACACGCTGTAGATTTTATAACTCGTAGCGTGGTGTATTTTCTATCCATAACCTAATTACTTCCTTTGTTACTAATAAAATCTGTCTTACTTTATCACCTTTTATATTCACTCTTATTAATTTATAGATAAACAGAAGAAAACCAGTATACATAAGTTTTATCAGAAAAAATGCAAAAAGTAGAAATTATTGTCTCATCTCGACTAATATTCATTTAGAATTGATCTGAGTACCATATAATTAAAATTAATGGAAATCACTCGAATTTTCCAAAAATGCTAAGAGGGTTAATTTTAAGTTTCATAAGACAACTTCCTTCTTCCTCATCTTAACGTGTAGGTAGGCTAAAATAATTCCAACTGCCAATGACGGAATTACTAGGTAAACAGCCTCAAGTGAACCTATTGACAATGGAGAGAACAGTTGACTCCCCTGATACAGGATTAATATGAATCCTATAGCCATAGTCACAATTATCGGTCTTCTACCAACATTCCTTCTCCTCCAAACCTCTCCAGCCGCATAAAACATGACTATTCCTATAGAAATTATAATGTATTTTACGAAGACTACATACAGAAATTGGATCAACCAATTCAGAAATCCGATTGTCAATTGTTCATTCAATATAATGTATATTCCAGAAGCGTAGAAGACTGCCCAATCCACTAACATTGAGTTTTTAAATGGTCCATATATTCTTCTCCATGGTTCCTTCTTAGGCTCTCTTAAATCCTTGTCAGCAGTACGTTCAACCAATCTAGTTGGATCCTCTAAGTACCATGCTGGTCTCCTACCTCTCCCTGACTCCTTCCCCTCGTAATTTAATTTGTATTCCTTTATCAATCTAGTCAAGGGGAAAAATAACTCTACGCCCCTATCGGAGGGACTTGTAAAAGCGTCAAAAATGACATGGGTTAAAGCTCCTATTCCAATATATTTGTTGAATAGAAAAAGTGCAATGATGAAAAATATGTTATGAAATAATGCTCTGTGTAATTGCATTCTCCTAAATATGTCTCTCTTTAAGAGAGTATACTCTCTATCCAAATCAGGTATCGCTGCTCCTATTCCAACTAATACAGCTAAGTCCACTCTGTGAAAGAGAGCCAGTCCTAAAGCTAGGGCTAATAGAATATGCGAGTTTAGGTTCATTTGATATACGAGAGACGTTTAAATATATTAAGATTTTTCATATCATTAATTTTGACTTCCTCACCGCCAAAAGGGTGAGGCTTTCCTCAATTTGTATAAGATATAATCCTTTAAGCAGTTGATCAAAAAGAAATAAGTAAAAATCTTAGAGAGTTACAAAACCAGTTGTTATCCGTTTCCCATATAAATATCCTTATATTTGCTCCTTATCTCCTCTTTTCTGAACTTACCAACACTAGTTTTAGGTATTTCATCAACAAAGATAAAATCATCTGGTAACTGCCACTTGGCAAACCTCTTCAAAAGATGCTCCCTTAACTCCTTCTTTACCTCCTCCTTGTCCTTACTCTGATACTCAGGTTTAAGTGAGACCACAGCCAATGGTCTCTCACCCCACTTAGGGTGGGGAACACCAACAACACTAGCCTCCCTAACATAAGGATGAGCCATCAAAAAGTTCTCCAAATCAATACTACTAATCCACTCACCACCACTCTTAATCACATCCTTCAACCTATCAACAAGCCTAATATAACCCAGAGGATCAACAACACCAACATCACCACTCCTCCACCAACCATCAGGGGTGAACCTCTCTGAACTTCTCGGATCATTATAGTATTCTTTGGCAATCCAGGGTCCTCTAAGCCAGATCTCACCAAAACTCTTACCGTCCCACGGCAACTCCTGATTAGTAATTGGATCAACTACCTTTACCTCTGCGCCGAAAATCGGTAACCCTTGTTTCATTTTCTCAAATCTCTCTATATCACTTAATTCTTTCAATTCCGCTTTAGGAAGAGCCATCGAAACCAATGGGCTTGTTTCAGTAGCCCCGTATCCCTGAATCACTCTTCCTCCTAATTCCATAAAGGCTTTCGCTAGTGCAGAAGGTGGTTCGCTTCCACCGCTAGTTATTCTTAAACCAGGGGTTTTCACTCCCATTTGCTGTAATCTTCTCACGATTTCTAGGAGTATAGTAGGGACTCCTGCTGTCACAGTTACTTTATGGGTCACAATGTGTTCTACTAATGTGTCTGGAGTATATCTCCCTGGATAAATCATTTTCATTCCCATCATCGTACTTGCGAAAGGAGTTCCCCATGCATTTGCGTGAAACATGGGAACTATTTGCAGACCAACGTCTGATGGGGTTAGAGAGTTCCCTATTGCTACAGCCATTGCATGGAGAATTATGGATCTATGAGAGTAAAAAACTCCTTTAGGCAGACCTGTAGTACCTGAAGTAAAGGCTGCAGTGGCTGCAGATCTCTCGTCAACAGTAAGAGAAGGTCTGTTAGGAGAATTGGATCTCAACAACTCCTCGTAACCTAGAACTCTAAGGTTAGTCTTTATTTCTTCTACAGGTTTATCACTCATAACTAGGATAAAGCTAAAATCGTGTTCTTTGGAGAGAACCTCAGCCAGTTGTAACAAAGAGTCATCAACTAGTAAACCCTTAGGTTTAGTGTGCTTTATAATATAGCCCAACTCTGTAGGGTGTAATCTTATGTTAAGTTCTAACGTTACTGCTCCTATTGACGGTAAGGAGAAATAGGACTCATAATATCTGTGGTCATTCCAGTCCAGGACTCCGACAATATCCCCTGGAGCTACGTTCAACTCTCTTTCAAATGCGTTTGCTATCCTATTCACCCTTTCGTAGACCTGTCTATATGTGAATCTATGCCGTAGACCTCCTTGTAGCCTCCTATCTGAAATTACTTCTGTATCTCCGTGAACTCTTGCTGCATGTTCAAGTAGTTTATGCACATTAAGCTGATATGAATCATTCATGGTTGAGGGTCTTCCTTTAACAATTTCCATAATATTATTTTTGACATACATAATTAAATTCATTACTTTACTTTTTTAACAATTAAAAACCTTAATGAAATGAAATTCTTATAGATAAAAATTAAGTTTTTTAGTTATAGAATACGAGTAATATATTCAACTTTTCGAATCTATTACCTTTATGCTAGCATTTTTACAATGATCTGGATAGAGGTTATTATACATTAAAATACTAAACAAGAACAACTTAATATTTTAGTAAAAATATATAACTTACCTTAAAAGATATAGTACACTATAGGTGTGTAATTTATAAAAGTCTTGTATCATACGTCATAATTAGCCACATATTCTGTTAGTTTCATATTATCTGAAATTGCTAAAGTTCAAAAATAAGTCTATTTATTTCCTCTTCCATCTTCTTATACTCTGAATTCACTTTAGTTTCGTTATCTCTCTTACTTATCAAACCTTGCTTTTCTGCGAACCATACAGGAATTTCCACGTCCCCAGAATCGTAATATATCCCTATACTCTTTGGAACCCATAATTTCTTGTTATCAAACTTTATCAAATACGCCTTTTCACTTTCTCCTTCCAAAACTCCTTTTAATTTTATGGTCTCGTTCTCCACTCTGCTTCTCATATTCCTTCTTACGCTAGAGATAATATACTCCATCAGGCTGTTTTTGTCCTCAAAGTATCTGTTGTCGAATCTATATATCCTTAATGAAGCTGTCTCACAAACATAGATTTCTCCATAGGAAAGTTTTAGTCGGGGAGAGCATTGAATATCCTTGAGAGTGTCCCCTTCAAATAAAAAGTATTCAACGCTCACTACTTTATTACGCCTTTTATAAACCCTTTTGACTAAGCTTCCTTGACTCTCGTCAATCTCTCCCTCTAAATACCTTATAGACCTTACTGAGTGCCAAGTCTTGTACTTCAGTTTTACATACCTCCAGGTCTTGTCAAAGACAAAGTAATATTCTTCCTCGTCCTTAGATATTTTTCCTATTCTAATCATCATATAGGTAAACCTATATTGAGCTGAGAATATAAAGGATTATATATTATTTTGACGCCGAAGTATATGTCAAAGTGACTAACAGATTGAAAGATTTAAATTCATTTTCTCGTGTATCTGGACATTCAGAACATGTACACGCGCAAAGAATCCAAATTTCATGAGAAAACCTAGAATTTTTTACCATATTCTCTAGTTTTCCTAGTAAATAGATAATCTAAACCAATAATTTATTATTAAAACTAAGTTGTGAGACTATAATTTAAAATTACGCATGGTTGTAAAAATTTTACATTAATATTCTATCTCATAGAATAAAGTCTGATTAGCTTAGAAGTATAAAAAATAAATAAATATTTATTTCTTATTTTGGGTGACCTATGGAGGGAGTTGTCTTCATTGCCTTTATAGCGTCATCGACAGGCATGGCTAGGTAAGTCCTAGTCCTAACTGTTCCTCTACTATTTAGTTCTACTAGTGCCTTTAGAAAGCTTTCTACGTTGTCAACTTCCACTATATTCACAAAATCCATGTCGCCAAATACTACATATTGTTCTTTAACCTTAGCCCCTATTTTTGCAAGCTCCTCATTTACCTCTTTTATTCTTTCAGGTTTGCCTACTATTGTCTTAGCACCATCATCTGTTAAACTTGATAAAACTATGAAAACAACCAATTTTATCACTATCTTATAACTTTTTAAACTATATAAATCTTTTATCAGAACTGATGTAATAAAACTAATAATAGACCACTTTTGTTAAATTCTCCCTTGTCTTAAATCTAGCAGAAATTAAGATTCCTCCGAGGAAGAAGGGTATATGGTAAATTGCCCAGAACACATTCACAATTATTGCGTAATATAGAAGGAAATTTGAATTTGCAGAAATCAACCAGAGAATTCCTTTCACAGTACTTACGATAAGCAATAGTAAGATGACAATATGGGGTAACAGTATTCTGAGGTTAAGTCTTCCACCTCCCTTAGGTGTTACTCTAAAGGGTCTTTTTCTACCCAACAACCAAGATATAAAAGACGCAGTTACTGCTGTAAATTCTAAAAACTCTACACATTGATGGTAAAAGAACCCTTTTAGCCCATATTCTGTCTCCTCTCTTATTCCAGCCACGAATATTCCTATGCTTATGAAAAGATATGGGAGATAAACCAGTAAGTAAAGGATAGGATTAATTCTGAGAATAGGTATTTCCGTTAGTAGAAATACGATAGGTGAAATAAACTCTACTATTGCCAATGGACCTTCCTTTATCCAGTAAAGGAAGCCTGAAAAATAATCATAATACTTTAGGAAACTTAGGTCTGCCTTAATTATGTCCTTAGTTAATTGGAAGTAGCCAAGAGCCCACCTGGACTGCTGAATTAAGTATGCATTCAGATCCTGTGGTGGTTCCCCATACCATATTAGTGGTACGTCTATATATACAGAATTATAGCCCTTAGAGTGAAGCTTTATAGAAACAGCTGCATCCTCAGTAATACTGTTTTCTGGCAAATAACCAACTTCCCTTAGAGCCTGTATTCTGAAAACTGTTCCAGAGCCAAGAGAGAATGCTGACCTACCACTTCTACCTCTCATTATAATTCTCAGAAAGGGTTCCTGCTGATATTTCGCCCCTGTAGAAATACCTGAGAAAGTCTCAGAATAGTTTTGAGGAACTTGAACAAAGGCTATCTTAGGATCCTTGAAATATGGTAGAACTTGTTTGAAAAAGTCCCTAACAGGTCTTTGGTCCGCGTCGAATATCGCTACTAAATCATATCCCTGAATTCTCCTCAATGCATCATTTATGGCACCAGCTTTATAACCTCTCCTATCTTTTCTATGAACATAATTTATATCGTTCCTAGTACAAAACTCTCTCAGCCTCCTCGAAATATTTTCATCAGTGGAGTCATCTAATAAAAATACATCTCCTTGATTACTTACAGCGTCCTTAACTGATAGTAAAGTCCTCTCCACGATCTCTGGATCCTCATTAAACGAGGTGACAAATGCTGCTATTTTAAAACCAGTCATCTCGTCTGCTACTTCAATATTATATCTTTTACTTCTCCTCAAAAGTAGGTAAAAGTTAAGAAATATATAAAATGCCGTAACCATGGCGAGCCATAACCCAAAGTCTATCAATATTGTCTCAATTTTCACCCACGTGAAATAAGTTATAACCGCTGAAATTATCAAAGGTGAAAAAAAGAATACTACGTTTAAGACCTTAGGCATATTTTATTACACTTCTATAATTTTATCAGCATAAGATTTTATCACATCACATTCATCTTTGATCTTATCGCATATCAACACAATCTTCACACTTCTCTTGTTCCTCATTGAATTTATGAATGAGTTCCAGAACTCGTCTAAATAGGCTGTATTATCAACAGCAGGAGAAATGTCATTAGTTCTGTGTACAATTATCACAGGATTATCTAGGTCTTGAATTTTGTAGACAATATCATTGGCTAATCTATGGGCTAGTTTGAGCACATCAGCAATAGTCTTCATCTTAAATCTCTCCTCCTTATATTTCGGTAAGATAGATATTCCCACAAATTTAATTCCGTTTGACCTTAATATTTCGGTTATCTTTTCTTTTGTATAGACTACTACAACATGTGATCCTTCCACTACTGCCTTATTTATGGAATTCATTATTGCTAAAATACCATTTCCCCCAGGTTCTTGTGTAATCAACGTCACGCCGCTTAAAGCTTCCCCACCTTGCGTGGAGATATATACAGCTTTTTCCTCAAACCTCTCTTTTATAATGTTGTCTGCTAAATAGTTTATTTCATCTACAACTGGTAAGTCCAAGATGTTCTCTTGTGATTTCTCCATGATCTCCCTGTATAAAGGAATAGCTATTCCATAACTAACGCCTAGTTTTGTTATTACTTCCCGTAGCTCTTGCCTAATTCTTTCCACTTCATCCAATGAAGGAACCATGTTTACTATAAAAGCTAGTGGAGTCCCTCTGTAATTCACATCGCTTTCAAATGACTTCAAATAATCAATTGTAGAGTTTATTATATTTCTAGAGGCTGATGAAACATAAATTCTAAGTACCTTAGGATTAGGCACATTAGAGTAAAATAAGTCCAGTTCTACTTTAAGTGTTAAATCGTTGTAGCTTATTAGTGGTGGATTATCCGTGATGTAATACTCGTATCCATATAAGAATTTACTGGCCAAGATGCTGAGCTTTTCCCTCAACGAAATATCTGACATAACTTTTTTAAGGTCGTCATAAACTCTTTCACCGTCGCCATAAAATTTTAATAATGATAGTTCCCCGTCCCCAAAAGATAGTTTTTTAAAACTTTCTTCAAAATGTTCTTCTCCATCGGCTAATTTAGCCAATATACCCTTTCTTTTAATTCCGAATGCGAATGATGCATAACCTACCATATCTCTTTCTATCAAAAGAACTTTCTTTCCCTTCAAGGCTAGAGCCTTTCCAAGGGACAAAGCTATTGTAGACTTTCCAACTCCTCCCTTAACACCTAGAATGCTAACTCTATATACCATCCAACGAGACCTTAAACATTGTTTAATTTACTACTATTTAAAATTTTTCTTAAATACGATAAAATAAGATTAAGTGATGAGTGGAGAGAAATTTACTTATTTATTTAAAAATTTTACGTTTACTGGATAAAGCTCTTACCCTGTGAAAATACTATCGCTTAGATCAAGTAGTTACTATTTGTTACTCTCGGATAGAACCTGTTAAGACCGTATACATTTCAAATCTATCGAATGAGATTAAAAAAATTTCAGCTTACAAAATTTTTTTGGTTAGATATCTTTTGATCACTTCAATCGTCTTCAAATCTATAAGTAATACATGAATAATATTGGGATTAAGTTTTTCTTCAAAATATTTATAAATGCTGTGCCTTGAGGGATTTTTAGGTATGAAAAAATCAGTTTATTTGATACTCTACCTCCTAACCTGCGCACTTTGCGTTCACTTCTCAGCTGTCCCAATTGGAATATCAAGCTATCAGGGGACTATACTTACCCCCTCTGTACTGGGTTATGCAAACATAAGTTCCTTGCTAGCTTATAGTAACTCGTCTCAAAATCCTTATGGAGCTTCCCTACAGCTTAATGTAATGCTACAAGTGAATACTACCACATCAAAAACTTACTACTTTTGGTTGCAGAATGTTGCGTCATTTCTAACAAATGATAAAGTGGCTTATTTTTTAGATAATGTGTGGAATGTTACAACGCCATATACGCAAATATCTAACGTCAAAGGAAACGGTCAAGTATACACAATATCTAACGGTCCTTATGGACAAAGTTTCTATGGTTATACTTCTAATTACCCGATTAGATACAACTATCCCTTCTCGTTTTACATGTTTATAAACACATCATACTCTGGATCTCTAGTTACAGTAGAGTTTGGATATGTAATTGTTCAAAATTCGACTGTTATTCCTCCTGTAGTTGAAACTTATGATGAAGTCCAACTGAGAATTAATGGAGTTCAAGGTGCATCCATAATAGTTAATGACTCCTATACTCCCAGTGAGGTTATAGAAAATGTGCCTTATCTAGGCATGCTGGAAGATTGTGAACTTGTCTGGGGAGGACTCTCTAACGGGGAAAAAACCAGCTTTGAAAACATGTCAAGCCTTCTGGCTATGTATTATTTGTCAGATCAGCAGTGGAAACCATTCAAAAACATTTTTGACTATGGATTTGATACGGCTGAAGGAGCTTACAATCTTAATGTCTCTCTGAGTAATCAGGGCTACGCATTAGTGAGAGTTGGCTCAGAGAACTTCCAGCTACTTGATACTAACTTTACTCCTCCACAGCCTTCCTTCACGTATGTTCGTATAACGAGTAAAGTGCCACTGGTGATTAACAATAAATTATTAAACAATTACACGAGTTACATTAACTCACCTTTGTCGATAACAATGTTTAATGACTTCTCCATAAATAAAACAGCTATCGCGATGCTGAAAACCAATAATAATACACTCACAATATTTCCTTCATCTTGGTTCAAAAATGTAACGTTAGTGCCGGACTATGAGTTCCTATATTTTGTAACAGTTAACTCTCAAATACCGCTGAGCGCTCAGGTGAATGGGATAAATACCACTCTAAATACAGGTTTATATCCAGGAGATACTCAAGTTGTAATACAGAATCTCACATATTATGAATCTAATGATATGAGAATAGTAATATTAAAGGTACAACCATCCTTAAACTTTACCATAAATAGTCCTTTAAACGTATCAGTAAGTACTAAGGTTCAATATTTAGTTACAATAAATGGGATTAGTAAATGGGTTGATAATGGTTCAAAAATAGAACTTAACCAGACAATACCATTCTACTATTCAGGTGTTTATTTTGGGACATTTAAACTTTACCCAGGGGAGAGTATAGTTGTTACACAACCTATAAACGAGAGTTTAAAATTATATCCTAATTACGGTAACATAGGAATAATCGTGAGTTTAATCGCAGTTATGCTGATCCTATATCTTGTGATAAGAAGAAAGTGAGATTTATTTAACGCCTCCACCAGGTCTCATTGCCTTTTCTAATTTCTATCACCCTATGAAGTGGAATTATAGTATCATCCTTAAGGTAAATGTAATTGTTATCTACACTCGATATATCGGGAAATGGAACCTCTATTGATCCCTTTTTTCTGTCTCTTAAGATGAGTGTAAACTTGTCTAGGGAACTACTCTCCGTCCAAAAAACCTTATTTATCGCGTCCTTAATTCTCATTTCAGTCTTCTTTATAGTACTATATAGCAATATATAAACTCAATATAGTAAATGACAATATATAGCTAGTCTATATTCATATTTTCCCACCAAAAAGATTAAAATATTGGTTTCCTATCATCTTTTATTATGGATGATTATAATAATATCAACAAAATTGCGTTTATCACTAAGGACAAGAAATTCATAATAGATGGAGGAAAGATAAAAGAAGCTAAAAAAATTCCAGAAGGATACAAAATTAATTTTGCAAAACCTATGTTGGTCTTTAGACTAGACGGAGTGGATCTATCATATTTTATTGAGAGCTGTGGAAGTTTACTCGTAGGTAGTCTAACCATAAAAGGACTGGTGAAGAAAATTGACTATGAGGATTTTCTCCTTTATGTTGACCATAATAGAAAGGACATAATCGTTTTCATAAATGGAGAGATTTACAAGTTATCGTATAGTAAATTGCCTTTTTTAAGGTATGTATTGGGTAGTTTGCATTCAGGTATATTACTAGAAAGTGCAAGTTTTGATGAGATTCAAATGTATGCATGTTAACCTATGTAATTAGAACATAGTGGATTTATACGTAAAACAGGAGAATCCTATTCAATGTTTTATCTGAAAGTGGGAAACTCAAAAACATTATTATTTAGTCTTAATAAGGAACGAATAATGAGAAAGCTTTCGCTCGAAGAATATCTACTCAGATATTTGCCTAAGCTTGAAGTGGATGAAACCTATTTATTTTACCTTATATCTCGGGAGAGGGGTATCAAGGAAAAATTAGGTGTAAATATAGATAAGGTCTTGTTCAGGCTAAAGACTAAGGATCCGCTGAAGACTGTGAGTATTTTATCCGCAATACGGGATAACATTGAATTTCAAGTAAGGGGAGTTAGGATAGATAAGAATTGGATAAAAATAATGCATGTACTCAATCCCATAAATATGAAGAAAGCGTCAAGAAATGCAGTTAGTAGATATGTAAGCAATTGTGACAAAGAGGTAGATATAGAGAAAATATACTACTCAGAGTTAGCTAAGAACGTTGATTTTAGAATGTTTATGCTAGATGTTGACTCTAAAAATCCATCAATAATTCAACAGCTTTCAGGGATAAAGGCTAGATTGGTATTAGTGACTAAAAGGGGATTCCATATTCACGTATGGAAAGATGACTTATCTAATCCTAAAATACTGTTTACATTAAAGGACGTGGAGATTAAGACCAGAAATTCATTAGAATACGTACCGTTCATAAGTCAAGGAACCTTCACCCCTGAGGCTTATGAGCTAAACGACATAATGGAGATTTTAAATTTGATTTAGAGAACCAAGTTCGAAGTTTGAAATAATATGTACTACACTTACACAAGCGTAGACAATGGTATTACGTTAATCTTTGCGTCTTTGACATTTTTAAATAATCCCGGGATGACGTTGGGTTAGTGGTTTGAAACGAAAGCAAATTTTACAAAAAAGTTATTACCCCATCATATACATTTTCGAATTTTTTACGAATTTACGATAGTTAACTCCTTATAATATTTTCTACACCTATTTAATTATGAAAGTAGAAGTCACATTAAACCTTGATGAGGAGGTAGAAAGAAAGGTTGAAATATATGCATTAAGTGAGGGGATCAGCTTTGATGAGGCTATGGAGGAGTTAATAAGAACTTTGCTATACGATGAAATAGTGGAAAAAATAACTTCGTCTTCACATTCCTGAAAGTAAAATTTTACAGCTCACTTATGGGCTCAATTAGTTAATTTTAGATCTACCACCCTCTGTGATAAAATCTAATTCTCTGGTTCTAGTCTCAGGTACGAAGAACATGACTATCAAACTTGAAATTAATGCAACAGAAGCGTATATTCCCACCATGACACCTAATCCTACTATGTTAACCAGGGATGGAAACAATGATATTACTGTAGCAGAGGCAGCCCTGTCCACAGCGACGCTTATTGCTTGAGATGTTGCCCTCACTTTTGTAAAGGACAGTTCTGGGGCTATCATACCAGAGCCGATTATTGACGCAGGTCCCATTGCTGAAAACAGATAATTTAGCATATAAAAGGAAAAACCTAAAACAGCACCTGTTCCCTCCAATGTGCTCGTCTTAGGCAGACCAAATATAAATGGGTTAATCAGTAAAAGTGAGTACATCACTAACCATAACGCCACTCCGGCATAGCCTAAAACTATGAGCTTCCTTCTCCCTATTCTATCCACCAGGAAGATACAGATTAATTGTCCGGGTATTCCTGCAAAGAATTGGGCAACATACGTGAACATAATTGGCGACAAGCCTAAATTATGAGCTATTGTAATCGGACCGTATATGGCAAAAGTTGATGAGTAAATGTCATATAATACCCAAAGAATTGCTGCAATTATTATGAATCTCATTGACTTTATCAGTCTAATTAGAAAGGAGGATTCATCAACATTTACCTTCAGATCAACTCCGTCACTTTTCAATTTATTTAACTCCTTAATATCTGGTTTCACCTTTGAAAGAAAAAGTAAAGTCTCACTCAGTTTTCTTCTAGCCAAGATAACGCTAAGGGCAGGGATAGCTCCTAAACCCAATACCATTCTCCAGCCTAAAGAGGCAGGCAAGAAATAAGAGATTTGAGTGACAAAAGCAGCAACCACTGCCCCTAAACCCCACATTACGGCAAATGTTATGACCATTGCCTTTCCCCTTTTGTCCTTATCAGCATTTTCAGCTACTATAACAGGAGATAATACGTAATCTGCTCCAATTCCCATTCCTAATAACAACCTTGAAAAGAACAACTCTCCATAATTCTGGGAAAATGCCTGAAGAAAAGCGCCTATGGTCATTAAAGTCACATCTATTCCATACATTCTTTTTCTTCCTTGAAAGTCTGAAATTAGCCCAAATATCAATGCAGATATGGCTGCACCGAAATAGCTCCCTGCAACGAGTAAACCTGACGTGACATTGTTTAGTCTAATGAAATTTGATATGGAATATATTACCAAGGAAAGTGAGTAAAGATTATAACCATCAGTGAATACACCCATACCGGCTATTAAAACACTACGCCAAGTGAGCTTCATAACAATTAGTAAATACTCATAGTTTAAAACTTTAATCTCTAAAAATCTAAACCATAGAATCAACAGGATTATTAATTTGCATCATAAAAATTACCTGTGCTAATCAAAAAGCCAGTTAGAATGATCTCAGGAGTTACAATAGTGTCAGTAATGACACACCCTCACAGATGCCCTCATGGAAAATGTATATTCTGCCCAGGAGGTGTTGAGTATGGTACACCGCAGAGCTATTACGGAAATGAACCTACACTAATGAGGGCTATAGAAAATAATTATGAACCATTCTACCAAGTCCAATCTCGCCTCAGACAGTATGAGGCTAATGGTCATAATCCGAGTAAGATCGAGCTTATAATCATGGGGGGAACATTTCTCGCTACTCCCTTAGATTATCAAGATTGGTTTGTTACTCAAGCCCTAGAAGCTATGAATAGATATCCCTCTAACCAGAAACCTGGTTTCATACTCTTAGAGGACGCACAACTGAGAAACGAGACTGCGTCAATTAGATGTGTTGGATTAACCGTAGAAACAAAACCGGACTGGAGTAAAGAAGTTCATGCTAAGCAAATGCTTAGACTTGGAGTGACAAAAGTTGAACTGGGAGTTCAAACAGTGTTTGATGATCTGTTGACGAAAAGTAACAGGGGTCATACGGTTAAAGACTCAATAGAAGCTACTAAAATTCTAAAAGATAATGGATTTAAAGTAGTATATCACATGATGCTTGGCTTGCCCGGCAGCGACCCTGATAAGGATCTGGAGTCATTTGAGAGAATATTTTCTGATCCTGATTTTTCACCAGATATGTTGAAAATATATCCAACACTAGTAGTAGAAACAGCACCATTAGCTGAACTGTGGAAAAAGGGTCTTTACAAACCATATGATACTGAAACACTAGTTGAACTTATTTCAGAAATCTACAAACTGATACCACCTTGGGTGAGAGTAATGAGAGTTCAAAGAGATATACCTGCGACAATCATTATTGATGGTAACAAGAAAGGAAACCTCAGAGAACTAGTCGAGAACAGGGCAAAACAGAAGGGCATTAAAATCAACGAAATTAGACACAGAGAAGTAGGAATAAAGTGGATACATACGGGAAAGTTACCTACTGGTGAACCAAAATTAAAGAGATATGATTATGAAGCCAGTGGAGGGACAGAGGTGTTCTTATCTTACGAATATGACGACGATACACTGGTGGGCTATCTCAGGTTAAGAAAGCCAAGTAATAAAGATGACGTCACTATAGTGAGGGAGTTACATATCTACGGACCAGAAACTCCAGTAGGACTTTGGGATGATTTTTCCTTCCAACATAAGGGATATGGAGGAAGATTATTATCAGAGGCTGAAAGAATATCAGTAGAGGAATTTGATGCGAAAAAGATTCTAGTGCTTTCAGGGATTGGTGTTAGAGAATATTACAGAAAGAAGGGATATCACAATGAATATCCTTACGTTGCAAAGGATTTAAAATGAGTGAAGTAAAGCTTTTTTCCACTGCTATTAAGCTCATAATTGAAAGAAAGACGTCTCCTGAAAAGGCTTTCGATATAGCCGTAAAAAGTCTAAACCATAAGGTAAATAGGAGGAAACTATTTAACAAGTTCTTAAGAGTTCTGTGGAACTACTATTATGCTACATTTCTATACCCTGAAAGGGATATTGAAGACATCATAAATGTCTCCTTGAATTCAGACTTTCCATTTAAGCCTCCAAAATGGGCTGAGGAAAGACTACAATCAATAATGGGGGACTTAAATGTAAAGACGCGACAGCAGTGGATAAGGGTAAATACACTTAAGGCTGATGTCGAAGATGTGAGGAGGAAACTGGAGAGGAAGGGGGTTGTACTCCAAAGAGATTCGTTCGAATTTTTATTTAGAGTGATAAAGGCAAAAAGTAGGATTTCAGATCTAGAGGAGTTCAAAAACGGAGAAATTGTAATTCAGGACAAAGCTAGTGTTTACAGTGTTGTCTTTCTAGATCCGAAACCTAATGAAAAAATACTTGAGATAGGATGCGCCCCTGGTATGAAGACGTCGTTAATACAACAAATTACCAATAATAAGTCTTTGGTGATAGGGATTGACATATCGTCAAAGAGGATAAAGATTCAGCAAGATCTAATGAATAAACTAGGTGTCGAGAATGTTGAATTAGTTGTGAGTGACGGTTCAAATGTTCCAATTACTAAGGCAGACAAAGTTCTCATAGATGCACCATGTACTAATAGTGGAACGTTTGTTGCAGATCCCTCAATTTTCTTGCGAATAACCAAAAAGGATTTGATGCGATTAAGCAGACTCCAAAGAAGTATTCTAAGGAGTATAAGGAAATTCAAGGTTCCTACAGTCTTCTCCACTTGTTCATTATTTCCGGAAGAAGGTGAAAAGATAGCTGAAAAATATGAGGCTTTTCTGACGCCCATATCCATAGATACAACTAATTACGGCTATAAGAGGAGTAAGGTGTGGAAAAGAGTAGTCAGATTTTATCCTAACATTCATGGTACGGAGGGCTTTTTCATTGCAAAATTTAATTTCTCTAAAAACATAACATTAGATGATCAGAATTGAACAGGAGATTACTAGTAAGTAGTGCAATAACTCTGGTAATACTCCCTATATTCTATTATGAGTTAAAATTTTCTCCAGCTTATGTAGGAATAATAGCGTTGGGAATTATATTATCCTTTATCTCAGCCTTTATAAAAAGGGTCTCAATAATTGCCGGAATTTTCATAGTAGCAATATCACTTGTTTTCAGTGTTCAAGGTCAAACTGGTAATTACTCGTTGTTCAATATACCTTATTTAGGATTAGTATTACCCTTCCTGTTAGGGTTACCTGGAATAGCCATACCCGAAGTATGGGGAATAGTCTGTATTATTGGTGGATTTATATCCTCGTTAGTATTTCCAACAATACAATTACCCATTTACCTTGCTACGTTAACGAGCTTAGCCTACTTTAACTTATCAGGAAGAGGGTATCCAACTACAATAGTGGTCAAGGGTTTACCAAAAGGAGCAGAATGGAGCATAGAAATTAACGGAACTCTTCAGAAAGAGAGAGGAAATAAGGTAACTATAAAGGAAAAATCTGCTGATTACCTCTTGTGTCCGCAATTAGTTGAAAACACTTATTACTTGCCAGATGTAGTCAGTGGAAAAATTAGAAAGGGACAGACAGTTGTAATAAAATTCAAGAAGAGCGACAATATACCCTTTGACAAATACCCCCACTGTATAAGTGTGTTCAGAATATCAGGTCTACCGACAGGGATAAACTCTAAACTTAATGTTAATGGGCAGGAGTATGATATAACTGAGGGACAACAGCTAGTGGTACCAGCACTAAATGAACAGTATCTAAAGTGGAAAGTTGAAGAAGTTACAGTGGGGGATGTTATTTTTAAACCAGTTACAGATAGTGGGATAGTTAAGAGAGGCTCTACGGTCACTATAAATTTCAAGAGCCTATATAAGCCTACACCTAAGCAAAAGGTCTCTTTACCTTCACTTAATAATTGGGATCCAAAGATATGGATAAACAAAGAAATTTATGGGTATAAAGTTATAGATGTCGTAGGACAGGGAGGAAATGGATATGTAGTGAAAGCAGAAAGAGAAAGTAAATATTACGCTATTAAGATTTTAAGTCCTGAAAATCTATCTAAATCCTCTTTTGACACATTATTTAAGGAATCTGAGAATTTAAAGGAACTATCTAAGAATGATAAGATAGTTAGTATTTATGGCATATATGCTGATAGTAATTATATCAATTCAATTATCAAAGGAAATGCTGAAGCTTATTTCAATTATCCACCAGCTATAATAATGGAATTCATGGATGGGGGAACTATAGCTGACCTTATAAATGAGATAAGAAGTAGTCCATATTTTCAGTATATAGTTAAAGCAATAATAAGAGAAGTTGGATTAGCCTTAAAGTATTTACACAAGAGGGGATATGTTCATTTAGATGTTAAGCCAAGAAACATATTTCTGTCTGTAATACCTCCAAAAGATGAGAAGTTGTTGCTAGACCAAATAAGTAGTCGTGGAATTATAAAGCTAGGGGACTTAGGTAGTGCAGTAAGAGTAGGAGAGAAGATAACACAAGCAACACCAGCCTATTCACCACCAGAGCAAATAGAGGCGGTGATAACAGGTAAGGGGGCACAACCCTCAATGGATAATTATGCATTAGGCGTTACCGCATATTACTTGCTCACCGGAAATGTAAGCCCCATTACAAAATATGTAGAGAGAGCAGTAGATCTTTACCTTCAAAATAAATTCAATGATGCGCTTGAGGAGATAGATAATTCTAAGAAGGTTTTAGAAGGTTTCAAACCTTCTCTGCCAATAAATACTCTTCCCGAGCTCAACAGAGTAATACAGGGAACAATACTAAGCGACCCAACTAAGAGGTTGACTAGTGACGATATAGTTCAGATTCTTTCATGAGCTAACTTAACATTAGTTGTTTATGATTGATTATGAGTTATCTCCTAAAATTGCCATAATTTCCTTTATGGTCTTTTCTAATTCTTCACTACTGATTTTCCTTGCCTCGATCTTCCCATCCTTTACTATTGTCAAGGAACCTGTTCCAATGGAATCAATGTACAAGCTTATACTATAATCTTTTTTATTTATGTAGAGTTCCTCTTTTTCTACGTAGTTATCCCGGGAATATTTTTGTATGATTTCAAAACCGTTTCTCACTCCCCTAACCTCATGAGACTCGATATAGATATCGTCAAGAATAGATCTAACTCTTTCATGTAGACCTTTAATACTTACCATTTAACTTCTCCACGTGTACTAACTCGTAAAAGAGTTAAAAATTTCTTTCCTCAGCTTTTGAACGAAATTTGATACCTCTTCAACACTCTTGACAGGCAAGCTCAACTCCTCATTGACAGACCTTATTTGAAAAACATCTTGATTTAGCTTTCCTTCAACAACACCTGGCAGAACCAAATCACTTTTAGCCTTCCCTAGTAAGTTCACAAGTCCCTCAATGGAGAAAACTAACTCTTCTATCAATTCTCGAGGTGAAAGAAGTAGATAATGGGAAACAGTGGAGTAGTTTATTTTAGATGAGTATATTATATTTCCGTTGAAGAGTAAGATAACTGTACCGTATTCCTTGGAGACATTTATTATAATTCTGAAGTTTTTAAAGTCCTCCACCCTAGGTAACATACTACCAAATTTCTTCAAAAATTCTTTATACACTTCATCTTCGAATTCAAATGGTTTTTTCTCTATTATATCTTTAATAACCTTTATAGGTAATGAGTATTTCAGGGAAAGAGCGTTAAAGTCAACTGGAAATATCTTCATCTCTGACAATCTGTTAAAGAGGGACTTCACGTCATTTATTATAATTCCCCATGCCCTTAGCTTTACCTTATCATTCTCCGCCTCAACTATGTAACCAAGCTTTACGTTTAATGGTGGGCTCACGAAAAGGGATTTTATAATATCATGAGCTTCCTGAACTTTTGAGGGTAACTTCTCTGTTTTCCCCTCAAACTCAGCTTTCAAACCTTGTGGTATTTCTATTTTTCCCCTTACAACATTTTTCTCGAATATTGCCGTATAATTGCCTGTAAACACGATAGCTTTGTCCTCATGGTTAATAATGTATGTACCACTAGCCATGGTTTTATCATGAACTGCTTATAATTAAATTTATCATTTGATTGCAGATAAGATTTTATTTGAGTTTATAATATACACTCTAGTGGGATAGAATTAAAGAAATTTTAATTTCTCTATTTCGTTTAATAAATTTATAAGATTCTATTTGTTAGATAGTAGTATTTTGATTATTTAAATTTAATCAGAAACCTTTAATTAGTAACATTTATAGCTACTAAACGATTTATTATTTTGATCCAGTAATGAAAAAAACCGGTAAACGCTCTAGGAAAGCAATTTCAAGAACTGTAATAGCAGTAATAGTAGTGGTTGTAATAATTATAGCTGCAGTAGCTGCCTATTTCCTCTTAATGAATAGATCCTCTTCTTCAATACAGGCGGTAGCACTTGCCCCGACATCTTTTGTTATACTTCAAGGTACAGCAGAAAATTTCACAGTTTATAATACACAGCCAAACGCAATTCTCACAGTTAATTTTGGAGACGGAGTAATCAAAAACTTCACAGCTACTGGGACTTCTACTTCATTTTCATATACATATCAATATCCTGGACACTACCTAGTACTCATTAACGAGTATGTTAACAATAAACTTGTATCATCTACAAACTCATCATTACTTCCCATTACTGTTGAAGCAAATATTCCATCTAACGAGTCCTCTGTTGCATCAGTACCTTTAATAACATTCAACACAACCAAGAATCCCACTGCACCCTTCTTTAGAGCAGGAGAAACTGCATACTTCTATGCAGGATTTTTACAGCCACCAACAGGTCAAAACATGAGAATCGAGTCTTATACCTGGAACTTTGGAAATGGTCAGACTCAAACTGTAAAAGCTAACAATAGCACATTACTTCCAACAGTTAATCCAGTTAACACTACATATAGCTCTCCTGGTATTTACGTAGTTAAACTAACTTTAACCACTCTAAATGAAAGTTCAGGTAAAACATATAACTTCTCCACATTATATACTATTGCAGTAGGATCTTATGCTGAGTTTAAGTTCACAGGAAACATACCAAACCCAGGTACTATAACAGTGGCTGAAAATGTCCCTGGTGGACCTTACTCATTCGATCCGGATATTGATTATGAGAGCGTAGGTTTCGAGGTAATTAGTAACATCATAGGTACATTATTAATATACAACGGTTCAAGCACGACAAGCTTTATTCCATTTATAGCGGCACAAATACCAACTGTTCAGAATGGAGGTATCAATACTAATTACACAACTTACACATTTAAGATAAGGTCTGGACTGTACTTCGCGGATGGAAGTCCAATAACAGCATATGATGTCTGGTATTCAATGGTAAGAGCCTTGTTAACCGTAGGTGGTACTCCCGGTACAGGTACATGGATATTGGCACAATACTTGATACCCAACTCTACCGCTGGCGTACCAGTTGTATCGAGCTCTGATCCAAATCAAGGTTTCCAGGAGATCATGAATGCTGTGACATATAATAACACAACGGATACAGTAACATTCCATCTCTATAAGCCTACTCCTCCTAACCTATTCTTCACTGCAATTGCGGATCCATTGACTGCTGGTATACTGAGTGCGAAATGGTTAGAGAGTGTAGGTGATGGAATAACATTTACCCCTCAAGGCTTCTTAACTTACGAGAATACTGCAAACGAGGGACACTATAACACTCAAGTTGAGAACGATCCATTAGCATCTGGTCCTTACATGATAAAGCAATATGTTCCAGGGCAGTATGTTGTATTGACTCCAAATCCCTACTTCCCAGGAGTTCCTGGTATTCCTAAACCAAATGACACTGTTGTCATAGAATGGGTAAAGGATCCACAAACCGCTTATAACCTTTTCACAAGCGGACAAGCTGATATTGTTACTGGTCTACCCACAAACTATTTTGCCTCATTAAAGCCTTTAGTTGCACAAGGACAAGCCTCTATATACCAGTTCCCAACTCTGTCAGAGTTCTTCTTCGTATTCAACCTCAATATATCTACAAGTGGATTAAAACAGTTAGGTCCAAACTATAATATACCTCCGAACTACTTCGCTAACCTGTACGTCAGAGAAGCGTTTGCATATGCCTTTAACTACACAAACTATATAGAGAACATTTTAGGAAATGCTAAATACGGTTTTGACTTCGGAGAGCCTTATGCAGGAGCTATTATCAAAGGATTGCCCTATTACACCCCACCATCAGAATTTACAGGTGTCCCCACATTTAACTTAACATATGCCAAACAGCTTCTGATTAAATCAGGAGTATATAACGAATCTGTATACTTCCCTATAATTGTGCCCTCAGGAGATACAGTTGATTATGCAGCTGTGCAAATGTTTGCTCAAACCATGCAACAGATAGACCCTAACATAAAGATAGAGCCATTATATGAGCCATTCTCGACCATTATAGGACTACAAGTTCCTGGACAGAATCCAATGCCCATGTATTATCTTGGATGGATTGCAGATTATCCGTATCCATCTGACTTTGTTAATGCCATGTATAAAGAGAATGGAACCTATCCTGCTCCAAACGGCTGGTCTATATCTTACTTACAACAATTAGGCTATACCAATGAGGCTCAAATGTATCAGCAACTTAACAACTTGATAATTCAAGCTGATAGTGCTACAAATGCAACGCAAGCTGCATTATTATACAAACAGGTAGAACAGCAGGCAATTAATCTGTATATGTATATATACTTAGATCAGCCCAATGCATTCTGGGTTGTAAAACCATATATGAATGGCTACAATGGTCAAATATCGTATGAGGAGAATCCACAGATAGGTGGCGCTGGAGATTCACTTTACTTCTGGTGGGTAAAAGGTTAAGCAAAAAAGGGTATTTAATTGAAAGATATAAATTAATTTTTTAATCTTCTACTTAAGGTAATCTCATATGAAATTATGGTTATTTATAGCCAAGAGAATTGTTTTCGCTTTTATAGCCATAATTGGATTGACTTTTATAGTTTTCATATTGCTACACACTGCAGGTAATAACTTATTACTCTCTGAATATATTAATCCAAGATTGACAGGACCGGCAAGAGAACAAGTTATTCATGAACTTACCCTAAAGTTTCACCTCAACGATCCCATATATGTACAATACTTTTATTGGTTAGTAGCAATATTTTCAGGTGATTTAGGGTATACGAACACTCCTATTTACAGCGGTCCGGTATCCGGTGCTATAGCATTGTTTTTACCTAACACCATTTTACTTACAATTATTGCATCCATATTAATCTGGATAATTGGAGTTCCAATAGGTGTAAGGTCTGCTGTAAAACGTGATAGCGCATTTGATCAAAGCGTAAGAGTAGTCTCATTTGCCCTATACTCAATGCCAATCTATCTAGTTGCGTTTTTATTAATTCTAGTTTTTGGCGTTTATCTAAAAATACTGCCTTTTGCATTCTCTCTAAGTCCTACATTAGCCTCGAATCTCAGCTGGTATGTTAACGGTGTATCATATCCTACACATATTGTAATTATCGATGCTCTAATACACGGAAATCTAACTGCTTTTGCAAACGCAATTCTACACGCAATTTTACCGGCATTAACGTTAGCACTATCAACTATAGCAGGTATAATGAGAATACTCAGAGCCTCTATGTTAGAGGTGTTAGATCAAGATTACGTAAGGCTCGCTAGAGCTAAGGGAGTTCCTGAAAAAGTGGTGATTAACTTACATGCTAGAAGAAATGCATTAATACCAGTTTTGACTCTTTACGGATACACTGTAGCATCGCTATTAGGTGGAGCAGTTGTAATTGAGGATATATTTAGCTATCCAGGCATGGGATATTGGACTACCCAGGCTCTTCTAAATAATGACGTGGGAGGAATTATGGCTTCGACCCTTATATTTGGAATAGTATTCGTGATCGCCTCGCTACTGCTAGATATAATCTACGCACTAATTGATCCTAGAATAAGATATTAGGGTGAAGTAAATGGAAAAGAGAAGTAGTCAACTTAAACTCAGCCTGAAAATATTCTTTTCAAATCCTACTGCAGTTATTGGGCTTATAATTTTCTTAGCATATGTTATTGACGCTATTATCGTTGAAGTCAGCCCTGGATTATTAGGTATACAGAATCCTAATCAATTACAAATGAATTTCATTAATCCAGTCCCTCAGCCTCCATCTCCTCATCACCCTCTAGGTACAACGTATCCAGGAATTGATCTGCTAAAGGGAATCTTAGCTGCCATAAGAATCGACTTATACTATTCCGTAGTTATCGTCATTGGAGGTGCGATAATAGGTTCCGTCATAGGAATTATCGCCGGATACAGAGGTGGAATCATAGATGACATATTAATGAGAATAACTGATATATTCTTTGCAATTCCTTACTTAGTTCTTGCATTAGCTATTGGCTTTGTCTTAGGCAGAACTACTGAAAGTATGTCGATTGCCTTAATTATTGTTTGGTGGCCCCTATATGCTAGATACGCAAGAGCACAGACACTTTCAATTAAAAGGATGCCATTTATAGACGCTGCGAAAGTCTCTAACGTAGGTTCACTAAAGATTATGTTTAAACATGTCCTCCCCAATGTGCTTCCACCCATATTTGTTCAGATATCATTAGATTTAGGCTCAATAATGGTGATATTCTCCGTGTTATCTTTCATAGGTTTAATTACTAACCCCAACTTACCAGAGTTAGGTTATCTTACAAGTCTAGGATTGCAATACATTCAGACCGCTCCTTGGACTGTAATATTTCCAGGATTAGCCATAACTATATTTGCATTAGCTGTTAACTTAATGGGAGACGGGTTAAGAGACCTGTTAGACCCGAGAAGGAGGAGTAGCATATGACAAACGTGTTAACTATAAGGGAATTGTATTTAAGTTTCGTGACGAGAATAGGGGTATACAACGCATTAAATGGGGTCGACTTAGACGTTAAGGAAGGGGAAGTTCTTGGTGTAGCTGGTGAAAGCGGTTCAGGAAAATCAACATTAGCCCTAACAATTGCCGGCGTATTACCACCAAATGCGTGGATAAAGAAAGGGGAAGTAAGGTTTAAGGATATAGACCTTGTCAGAGAGCTAAGGGAGGTAGGTGACAAAGGTTTTAATAAGAAGAAGAACCAGAGGGCTTTTAAAGAGCTAAATAACAGACTTCAGGCCTTTAGGGGGTCTAAGATAGCAATAGTGTTCCAAGACCCTATGACCTCTCTTAATCCTGTTTTGCAAATTGGTTACCAAATTGGAGAAACGATATACTATCACAACCCAGCCCTACTAGCCAAGAGAATATTAGCTAGAAGCAAAGTTACAAAGGATGAGCTAAGAGAGATAATAAGATTACTTGAACAAAACAAGGAAACTTACGTAGAAAAGCTAAATGAATTTGTTAAATCTAAAGGACTAGAGGGACTAGAGGATCAGATCCTGTTCATATGGGAGAGAAATGACATTCATAAGGCTAAGAAACAAAAACTGATCTTATCCTTAGAAGGTGAAAAACTCTCAGGTTTTGTACGTAATTTCCTTGAGAACGTAGCGGAGACAAATAGGGTAAGGAATATAAGTAGAATTCCTATAATATCCAGGAGACTTAAATCCACTCTAATCAAGGAGGGATATAGAAAGGCTGTAGAGATACTCACAATGTTGAATGTGCCTAATCCTGAAAAGGTAGTATATATGTATCCACACGAACTATCTGGAGGAATGAGACAAAGGGTAGCAATTGCAATTGCAATAGTCAACAACCCTGAATTGATTATAATGGACGAGCCGACAAGCGCATTAGACGTAACAGTACAAGCCCAGGTTTTAGAGCTTGTTAGGTCTCTCAAGAAGAAATATAACTCAACCTTTATATTTATATCACACGACTTATCAGTACTGTATGAAATTTCAGATAGGATAGCTGTGATGTACGCTGGTAGGGTAGTTGAAGTAGGGAATGTGGAAGATGTGGTAACCAATCCTCTACATCCTTATACGCAGTCCCTACTTAGGGCTGTCCCAACTATTGATTCGCAAGAGGTATCTCCTATACCTGGAGAAGTACCAGATATGAGAACTCCTCCATCTGGATGCATGTTCCACCCAAGATGTCCATTTGTAATGGATAAATGTAAGAACTCTGTTCCCCTAATGTATCAAGTTAGGAATGGCCATAAGGTAGCATGTTTCCTTTATGGTGGTGATAATAAGTGATCATAGCTGGTTATGATATTACAAAACATTTCGTCTCGGGAGGAATGTTTGAAAGGAATAAGGCCGTAGTTAAAGCAGTTCAGGATGTTTACATAAAAATCAAAGAAGAGGAAGTCATAGCATTAGTGGGGGAGAGCGGATCCGGTAAGACCACATTAGGTAGAATGTTAGTAGGTCTGGAGAGCCCTACGGGCGGTAAAATTCTCTTTAACGTTGAAGATAAGGTGTTAGAAGAATATGAGACAACTGATAACCAGTCGAGAAAAGCAGAGATAGAGAGTATTCATGACATATTTAAAGGCAAAATAGCCAAGGAATTTAGAAGACATGTAAATATGGTTTTCCAAGACCCTTACGCCTCCCTTGACCCTAGGATGAAGGTTATTGATATTATAAAGGAACCTATGATTTCCACAGGATATTTGAGGGGAGAGGAAGCTAATAAGAGGGTCCGGGAGTTATTAGAGGCTGTAGGTTTACCTAAGAGTTTTGCCGACAGATATCCCCATGAACTGTCAGGTGGACAAAGGCAGAGAGTAGCAGTTGCCAGAGCAATATCCACTGATCCAAAGTTTGTGGTTTTAGATGAGCCCACCAGTGCCTTAGATGTATCTACTCAAGCTCAGATACTTAATCTCCTGCGAAAATTGAAAAGAGAGCTAAAAATATCCATGTTACTGATCACTCACAATATTGCAGTTGCCTCATATCTTAGCGACAGAATATATGTGATGTATGCGGGACATATTGTCGAAACAGGTACAAAGGAACAGATAATGAAAACACCTAAGCATCCTTACACAGTTTCCCTGCTATCTGCTGTTCCTAAGGTTGGTAGTAAGATGAATAGGATTGTACTTAGAGGGGAGCCACCAAATCTAGTTGACCTACCTAAGGGGTGTAACTTCCACCCAAGGTGTCCTTATGCTTTCGGCGACTGTGGATGGACTGCTGAGGAGGTGGCGATAGACCTAAAGTATCTTATAGAAAGTAAATACTACGATCTAACAGAAGGTGAAATTGTAATCGATGTGTTAAGTGATAAGGAAATGAAAGTAAGAGGAATAAGTGACGAGAAGTTGAAGATGATAACTTCAAAAGAAAATGAAATTAAGAGCTTTAGCTCCATCAAAAGTATAAGTGCTGACGGTTCAGGAGATGTTCATGTGGTATTGAGAGACTATGAGGAACCTAAACTGTATAATATGAGTGATGGAAGACTTGTGAAGTGTCTCCTATTTAAAGGTAAGAATTGAAAGGATTAATAAAGAGAGAGAAGTTTTTAAGTAATTTTTTACATCTTGATTTTGCTTTGGCTTTAAAATATCATAATTTTTACTTCTAAACATTTAAAAGTTATGACTGGATTCATAAATTATGGTGTTTCCTTTAAAGTCTCTTGAGGATCTAAAGTTAGAAATATCTCAGGATCATGAAATCTTAAGACAGACCATAAGGGAATTCGCTGAAAAAGAGGTTTCAGGCTATGTAGATAAAGGTGAAAGTGAAAGAGATGTACCTAAAGTGTTAAAAGAGAGAGCTAAAGAATTAGGGCTTTATGGACCTGACGTTCCCACTGAACTAGGAGGTCAAGGAAGTGATTACTTATCCTTACTTGTTATTTCCGAAGAATTATCAAGAGTTTGGACATCTTTCTCCACCTTACTCCTTGTTCATTGGATGTTAAATAGAGCAATATATAAGTACGGTAAGGAAGAGGTGAAGAAAAAATATTTACCTCTTACAGCTTCAGGAGAGAAAATAGGTGCATTCGCAAACACTGAACCAGAGGCTGGGACAGATGTAGCAGGTATAAGATCTACAGCAAAAAAAGTAAATGATCACTACATAATCAATGCGAGGAAAATCTTCATAACAAATGGAGATATAGCGGACTATTTCGTCTTAACTGCTAGGACGTCTCCCCCTTCTAATAATGCAAGGTGGAAGGGGATAACTATGTTCCTTGTGGAGAAGGAATGGGGAGTTAAGACAGTGAGCAGAATAGAGACAACAGGGCTAAAGGCTTCCCACACTACTGAAATAATACTTGAGGACGTAAAAGTGCCTGCTGAAAACGTTATAGGAGAAGAAGGGATGGGTTTCAAATATGCAGTGGAGTCCTTTGATTATGCTAGGACAATAGTGTCAGCCCAGGCTGTTGGAATTGGACAAAGTGCCTTTGAGAAACTTGTTAATTACTCCCTTCAGAGGAAGGCATTCGATAAACCTATAGCTGAGTTTCAGATAGTTCAACAAAAAGTAAGCGAATCATTTGCAGATCTACTAACATCCAGGTTCCTAACCTATTGGGCAGGATCATTGTATAATAAAGGTAAGACTGATGAATATATTGTAGCAGCATCATTAGCAAAATTCTATGCCACAGAAGCTGCAGAGAAAATAGTGATGAGAGCAATGACTGCTCATGGTGGATACGGTGTATCAAATTCAATAGGACTAGAAAGAATGTTGAGAGATTTACAGATTCTGAAAACGTATGAGGGAACTAATGACATTCAAAGAGTATCTGCGGCAAGGCAATTCTTCTACAGGTTTATGGGAATTAAAATTTAGCTGAGCAGAGAGAAGAGTAATAAACTTTGGTTTTCAAATCTAGTTTTTTAGCCCTTATCGTCTAAAATTTTTTCCGTAACAAAGTTTAACAAAACACAATATTTAAATTTTTAAGCTAGCTCTCGATTTATCTCGTAAATGTGTGTTTTTTGTAAAATCGTGAATGGGGAAGAAGAAGGTTATATAGTTTATAGAGATAATTACTATACAGCATTTTTAGATAAGTATCCCATTGCACCTGGTCATACGCTACTAGTGACAAATGCCCACTTCGAAAATATATTAGACACTAGCGAGACTCACCTTAATGACTTAGGAAAAACAATAAAGATGTTAGCAAACTCGATAAAGAGAGCTGTAAAAGCAGATGGAATCAGAGTAGTAAGTAATGCAGGAAGGAGCGCAATGCAAATAGTCTTCCACTTTCATGTACACATAATTCCCACATGGGAAAACGGATATCCAGAGGACTTTGCTGACTTTAAACCTAGAACATTACTTCCGAGAGAATATTATGAAAAGGCACGAACATTAATATATAATGAGGTAAATAGGAGCAACCACAATAGTTATCTAATCGAGTGACACGATACTTTTTGTCCTAGCTTTATTATAAAAAAGCAGATATGATGAGACGCCTGGATAAACGATAGATGAGTTTAACTTGAGTCCTGCACTGAATCCACTATTCTTTTGAGAGCATTCCTAGCTCCCTGTTCAAAATGATCTCTTATCCATCGCTCAAACAATAAATACGGAAAGTTGAGTTTCACATTCCAGTTAGAACATAATTTTGTTTCATTAATCGAAATTTCCTGCGTACCCTTCATAGGTCCAGAAAGGTAAACTAATCTAACTAGTGAGTTCTCGATTTCTATCCTAATTTTCCCTGATGCAGGAAATGCAAAATGCACAGACCCCTCATAGAAATCTCCATTTTTCACCACATTAAGTTCCTTAATTCCTCTCCAAAACTCTGTCATTCTTTTAACATCACTTGCAATCTGCCACACCTGGTTTTTGATATGTGATGGAAAATCTTTACATACCGTAAATCTGATCATTTGACAAACACCAACCCATAATGATACCTTGAAGGAAAGAACTTATCAGTTAATTTAAATGTTTTAAAATACCTGACATAATCTTCCTCTGAAAATCTAATGTTAACAGGAGGTCCTATTTCTGTTTTCTCCTTTTTCCAGTCCACTACTAAGACTCTCCCGTCGTCTTTAAGTATCCTCCAAATCTCCCTCACCACTTCTTCCTTATTATCCATGTCATGAAATGAATTAGCGAGTAACACGACGTCTATCTCTGCATCAGGTATTGAGGTTTTATCAGCTGATTCACACAAAAATACTGCCTTAGTGTTAAGTGATAACTTTGCGTCTTCAAGCGCTTCACAGTCTATATCGACGCAATAGACTTTCTTAGCTAGTTTAACTAGTTTTTTACAGTAGAACCCGCTTCCGCAACCTAATTCAGCTACTATATCGTTTTGACTAATATACTTAGGTAGAAAGTCCTCTTCGTCAGGAGGATGATAAGTATGCCTCATATCTATTACACATGATATATTTTACGTTGTATAGGTATAAAATCTCTTTTTAGATTAGAAAACACCAACAAAAATATTATCACACCTAAAGGCTTATCTAATTGTCGAATTCAAACACGCTTAATCTTTTTTCCAATTCCTCCAATCGCCAAACTTAGAGTCGTATTCAGGGCATCCCCTTCTGTAATTAAAACCGTCAATCCAGTCTACATTAACAAATTTCTCAAAGAACCATTTTTCCTCAGGTTCTCCTCTGACGTATTGCCTCAGCTGTGATATGGCTTCTCTCATCTCCTCTTCAGTAGAGAAATATAATATTATTACCCCCTTCGATAAGAGGCTAATGGGAAAAGAGAACAAAGAGTATTTACCCACGTAGTTCTTCTCATCTAAAATTTGAAGAAACTGCTTCAAATCTACCTTGAGTGACTTTATCGGAATTCCTAGTTTAAAGCAATTTAAGGAGTTTCTATGCTGAACATTATTCTGATAAGCCAACCAACACTCTCTGCATTTATCCCAGCCATTACCAAACCCACTCCATCTTATCAACCTCTCACCCTGTTTATTGCCGTTTTTAACTTTGATAATCCGATTTTTGCCTCCTCTTCACTAATAACTAAAGGAGGAATTATTCTAATTGAACTTTTCCCTGCTGATATCACTATTAAACCTTCTTTGAATGCCTCTGTCACCACTCTATCCCTAACTTTAGGATCTGGTGTCTTATCGCTTTTTACAAACTCAATTCCCCACGCTAACCCTAGACCTCTACAGTCATCAACCTTCATTTGGCATAACTCCTCTCCGAAAATTTTGCCTATTTCATTTACGTGTGGCATTAACTCCTTAATCAGCTCAACGACCTTGAGACCAATAGACATGGAAAGAGCATTACCTCCGAAAGTATTACTATGTATGCCTTTTTTCTTAAAATCTAAATCGGAACGGAATATTGTTGCACCTACAGGAACTAACCCCCCACCTAATGCCTTTGCCAGGGTTATAATATCAGGCTCTATGTTAAAGTGTTCTATGGCGAACATTTTACCTGTTCTACCTAGTCCCATCTGCACCTCATCATCTATCAAGGGAATATTATACTTCTGGGCTAATTTCCTCAGCTCTGCGAAAAAGTTATGGGGAGGAACAACATATCCTCCCTCTCCCTGTATTGGTTCGAATATAATTCCTGCAACTTCCTCAGGGTCTACAACGTGCTGAAATAGCCAAAAATCAATGTATTCTATTACTGCATTGATTAGTTCATCAGGCTTCTCGTATCCATTAATTTTCCAAGGGTTCCTGAATGGATTAGGATAGGGAACATGAAAAACTCCTATTGAAAAAGGACCTGCGGAATACCTTTGCACGGGCTTGCTAGCAGTGAGAGCTAAGGAACCTAAAGTCCTACCATGAAATGAACCTAAGAAAGCTATAAGATATTTCCTGCCCGTGCCCTTGACTAATTTTATTGAGGCTTCAACGGACTCTGTCCCACTATTAGAAAAGAATACCTTTTTAGAGAAATTACCTGGAGATAGTTGAACTAGTCTCTTAGCTAATTCCATCTGTGGTATATTGTAGAAATCATTAGCAGCCGCATGGGCTAATCTTGTCATTTGAATCTGGGCAACCTTTATAACATCTGGATGAGAAGGCCAACCTAAATTGTTTACCCCTATACCCGATGTGAAATCTAGATATTTGTTTCCTTCAATATCATAGACCCAAACGCCTTCTCCCCTATCAATTACTAAAGGTTGTGATTCAGGATCTCTTGTTGTATTAGCCAGGTATTTTTCACTTTCTTCTATTACCCATCTAATCTTTTCCATACTTTTTACTTGTCTCCCAAGCTTAAATTAATAGTTTTAATTTTTTTCGACGAATTTACTACGATGTTAGATTTCAAAAAACGAAATTTTTGAGGTTGCAAGAATCCCCTTCATGTGAAGTTATAAGGGATAAATGTTTGAAGATGAAACTATTTTACTTAATTTTATATGAAGAAAATTCTTCATTTCAATCTATTCTTTAACCTGAATTGTTTATAAAATATTGACATTTTAAAAATATTCAGGATTACTTTCTACCTTTTTAAGTTCCTTGATTATAAAGACCTATTATCTTAAAGAATATCTCTTCCAAGTTATTGCTTACCTTTCCAATTTCATTAACCCCGTAAGGTGCTAGATCAGAAAACAGATTCTGCATGTCTCCCTTGAAATCAGATATATACAGCGTGTTTCCTTCCATTCTAGGTATACCATACTTTTCAACTACCTTTATTACAGTCTCGTTAGGTTTCTGTAATACGACCCTGACAGTACTTGAGCCCGCATAATTTCTAATTTCATCTATTCTCATCTCTTTCATTATCCTGCCTTTATGAATAAAAATAACCCTATCTGCTATATTCTCTATTTCGGTTAATATATGGGATGAGAATAGAACACCTTTTCCTTCTTTCTTAAAACGTATGGCTAAATCTCTAAAAAATGCAATACCCTGTGGGTCAAGACCATTTAAGACTTCATCAAATAAAAAGTTCTTAGGATCTGATAACATAGACACGGCAAGAGCAAACCTCTTTTTCATACCCTGGGAGTAATTCTTCAATTTATCCTTTTCCCTCCCCTCTAACCCTACCATGCTAAACAATTCCTGCGCCTTTTTCCTTGCATCTTCAGTACTAATACCGTAAAACCCTGCTAAGTAAATGAAGTAATCTAAAGCTTTTGCATCCTGCTCAAAAATGGGTAATTCGGGAACCCATCCTAAATTTTTTGAGGCAACCCTCTTTTCCTTTACGATACTATGTCCATCAATTTCCACATCTCCTTGGTCAGGAGACCTCACACCTGATATAATCTCAATGGTCGTTGTCTTACCAGCACCGTTTAAACCTACGTATCCCACAATTTCTCCATCTCTTACCTCAAAGGAAACGTCTTGTAAGGCTGTAATCTTACCATATTTTTTCGAAATATTTATAACCTTGATTGTCATTTTGCACAATGATACTAAAGAATATCGTGTATTTATGTTTATTCATTTAGTGGTCCAAAAATTACCAATCTGAGGGTAGAGTTGATAAAATAACGTAACAGGAGGGGAGAAAATTATTTGTAAAATATTTTTAAATAAATCATGAAGGCTTCATTTTTTAGACCTATACTCATAAATGACTTAAATAATTGTTATGTCTAAATTCTATCATGCATAGATATACTGTTATAGGAATAGGGATAATAATACTAGCTATCGTAACGTATCTACTAGTACCAGGACTACTATTTTCCAGCTTAACTACAACACAACAGGGGAAAGTAGTTGTTTTACCTGGAAACGAGTTTAATTTAACATATCCGCAGAACCTTTTTGTATCTGTTTACTATTCTGCCACCCCTCCGGTGAAGGTAACTATACCATCAAATGCCACTGAGCAATCTAATGTGATAGCAATTGTAAAAAGTGGACCAGAACCCATAATGTTCTACAATAACAATAGCGTGAACGCCACAATCAACTATACCCTAGTCTATGGATCTTTTACAGTAGTATTTGCAGTAGCCATAATAGGTGGCTTACTACCTATAGCATTAGGAGTTATAGGAATTGTACTAATTGTCTTAGGTGTTATAAGAGGTAGGAGAAAAGCAACATAATTTTAACATGGTTACTGTCTAAAACAGAAATCAGAGTGTTGGAAGAAGAAAGAAGCATTTTCTTTGACTTTTACATGGGCTTATGCTTTCAGCATTTGCTCAATTTTCTTTATAGGTCCTGTACTTTCTATTTGAACAGATAAAAATGATATCCAACTGCCCAATAGCCAACCTGCAATTACGTCTAATGGCCAATGCACTCCCACATAAACTCTAGAATAAGAAACAAGTACTGCTTCTATTATACCAAGTATCCACATCCATTTTGGGGATGTTAGGAGTAGTGTGACTGCACCTGTACTAACTATTAGAGCGTGTCCTGATGGATAACTGTAATCTGTAGGCTTAGGTTCAAGGAGATATGTTGGGTTTACAAAATTAAATGGTCTCAATTGTGCCATGACATATTTACTTACTTCCCCTAAAACTATAGCGATTACAAAGGATATTACCAGTGTGATTCCAATTTTTCTAGTCCTCTTGAATATGAGTAGTAATGCAGTAACTGGAATCCAGACATACTCTCTACCGTATTTACTTAAGAACACCATGAGACCATTAAGTGTAGCTATTTGATTGTAGTTAATGAGTTTGAACAATTCTACGTTAAACCCTATGTTCTGCTCTCCCCCAATTAGTTTAATGTATATTGAAAGAATTAGAAATAGAAGTAATAAAATCCAATAATAATATTTGCGCATCAAACCTCTAATAAAATAAAGGATATAAAAATCTTTAGGAAATCCCACCATGAATTCGGTTCATGAGAGTTCCATAGGTTCAATGCTCATTTTAAGCTTATTTTTCCCCCTATAAACTCCCAGTTCTACTTGATCTAATCCCTTCTCCTCGATACCGGCAATAATATCCAACTGGCTCTTTACCTTCTTACTATTTATCTCGTAAATTACATCTCCTCTCCTAATTCCAGCCTGATAGGCAGGACTTCTTGGATCAACGTCTATTACTATTACTCCCTCATCTACAGGCAAATTAAAATAGACTGCCATAGCTCTATTCAACTTTATTATCCTAACACCAATGTAGGGTCTAACATACCTCCCGTTTTTCTTTATATTTTCGATGAAACTCATTACAAGTCTAGAAGGTATTGCAAATCCTATTCCCTGAGCATATGGTATCATAGCAGTTATAACTCCAACTACCTCTCCCTTGGTGTTGACCAGAGGACCCCCACTATTCCCAGGATTTACTGCAGCATCAGTTTGTATAACATACAAGCTACTTCCAATTGGTGACTGAATAGTCCTATCCACACTACTAACTATACCAAATGTTGTACTATCTAGCCCCAAGGGGCTTCCTACTGCCAAAACGCCTTGACCTACCTTTACGTCATCAGTTAGTTTCAGAGGTTTTAAGTCAAGGTCAGTCTTTATGAGGGCTAGGTCGTTGAATGGGTTTACGGCAATAATTTCAGCCTCGCCCCTGAAACCATCTCTCGTAACTATCATACTACTACTAGCCTGACCAATAACATGGTAAGATGTCACTATGAGACCTTTACCTATGGAAAATCCTGATCCAAGTCCTTGTGCAACTGAGGGTTGAAGAAAATCATCTAAAGTTATTTGCTTAGTCAGAATGGTAACAACAGATTTTGATACATCGTCTACAACTGCCGAGAAATCCATAGGAAGAATTTACGCCTTCAATCCTATTAAAACTATTTGAGGCGAATTTAAGTTGGTAAGAAATCTAGTTATTAACATGGTAAATATTAAATGCTCAAGGTGTGGAAAGGAAAGAGAAAGTTTACATGAAATAAAATGTAAAAAATGCGGTGGAGTATTTGAGGTAGAGATTGATTTTGAGTTCAGAAAGGAAAATCTCAAGGATAACTTCCCCTACATAAGGGAATGGGTAACTTTAGGAGAAGGCAATACTCCACTTATTAGAAGGGGAAAAGTCTGGTTCAAACTAGATTTCTTAAACCCTACAGGCTCCTATAAGGACAGAGGAAGTGTCACGCTAATCTCTTACTTGGCTTCTAATGGAATAAAGGATATAGCAGAGGACTCCTCAGGAAATGCAGGAGCATCAATTGCAGCTTACGGAAAGGCTGCAGGCATGAATGTAACTATTTTTGTCCCTGAGACAGCCAGGGGAAATAAGGTTAAACAGATAGAAGCTTATGGAGCAAAATTGATGAAAGTGAGCGGAACAAGAGATGACGTAACTAAGGCAGCAGAAAAATCAGGATATTATTATGCCTCCCACGTATTTCAGCCCCATTTCAGAGATGGAATCAGGAGTCTAGCTTATGAAATAGTCAGGGATTTAAATTGGAAAATTCCTGAGAAAGTATTCATACCGGTCTCTGCTGGTACACTCTTAATGGGAGTCTACTCTGGTTTCAAACATCTCATGGAAAGTGGTGTCATAGAAAAGATTCCTACCATAGTAGCTGTCCAGACCAAACAAGTCATGCCAGTTTGCGCTAAACTTAACAATTTAAGCTATGCACCACCAGCCAAAGTGACTTCAATAGCAGACGCGTTAGTCTCCACTAATCCAGCACTATTACAGGAAATGACAGATGTGTTACAGAATTATGGTGAGTGCAGAGTAGTAGATGATAACCAAATAACGGAAGCGTGGAAGGAGCTTACTAAGATAGGCTTACTTGTTGAATATAGTTCCGCTACAGTTTATGCGTCCTTAAGAAAAGATGACGAAAATTCTGTCTTAGTACTCACAGGAAACGGGTTAAAGGTTTTATAAAGTCAAAACGCTATATCAGCATAATCATCTAGTAAGTTTGAATTTTATTTTAGAGGTAAACAACACTAGATCAGCTATATATTCTGGGGAGAAAAGTTATTATCACGTAGTACGCAAGCAGAAATTTAAATGTAATACATGACACTCCATTTTGGTTTACATAATTTTTGCACATAACTAATAATTTCTGTTTCATTATTCTTCACATAATCTAGTATCTCGTTATCATCAAAACCTAATAAACGTAAATATTCTACTAAAAGCACACTTGAAACGCAGTCCCTTATTTTATAAGGGTCACCTTGAAATCCTTCTATAAAAATAGGATTTATGTAGATTGTATGTCCTTTTGTTTCTACCACTTTATTCTTATTGTTTATCCTAAATGACGCTTTTACTGCAGATAGCTCCTTACCTGTCTTATTCCTCACCTTTTCCTTAATTTCATTTAATATCTCATCTATCATCCCTGTTCACTTAGTGCCTTGGGTATGAAGAAACATTTATCTTCAATTTTACCCTGTAAAGCGTCATCAACGAATTTATATGGATTCTTGACTTCTCTCAAGTGCTTAAGACTTCCACCGCGTAGTACTAACATGATTTCTGCTAGAATGCTTAATGCGATTTCCTCTGCGGTTTTTGAGCCAATATCAATCCCTACAGGTGCATATAGCCTATCCTTAAAGTCCTCCACTTTTAATCCTCTTTTTATTATCTCTGCTATTATCAATGCACCTCTTTTCGCGCTAGATAAAACACCTACATATTTGGCACCTTTTTTAAGGGCAATGTATGTAGCATAAGCGTCGTATGGTTTTCCTCCCTCATTTGCAACAATAACCATTGAATTACTGTCAACTATCTGTTCCAATGTCTCTATTTGATTTGAAATAAATGAGGTGAATGACTCAAATTCCTTCTCAGGCAAATCACCATTACCAACTACAGCGACATAATAGCCCATAGCACTCCCTAACTTAGCCAAAGACTTGGCAATCATTCCTGATCCAACTATTATTACTCCTGGTCTAGGTTCAATGGGCTCAATCACCACTCTGCCATAATTAGTGTTCACATCCACTTTAACATACTTCTCTAAAGACTCGTTGGCAAGTTCACTTATTTCGGTAGGTAGGTTACCAAGTAACGGTTTCCCATCAACAAATATTGTTCTCTCCACCTTGTCTTGTTTAAAAATACTTACCAGAGCAAAACGTTTTCCTTCTGCTCCAAGTTTTGCCATTAAAGGGAAGATCTCACATGAACTCATACTATAAAGTTTGCTCTCTAACAATAAAAATATTAATACCAATCTCTAGATATGCAACTTAATTATCAATTATGATTGTTCTCAAAATACTAGCCGTATCATAAGGAAAAAATATCATAATTTAAGGGGGACGCCAATGGTTCACTGTTGACACAGGCAACTAATTTACACTTATCACCCTCACATTCGTACAGACCATATCCTGAAGTGCAAGTAAACGTTTTTCTGACAGTATATGTTTTCCTAGGCATAAATAATGATAAAACTTTACCATTATATATATTTTTTATTAAAATAAAAAACTCATACTTTAATCATACTGGAATATTTTAAATTTTTAATTTGAAATTTTAACATAGGTCTGAGAACGATATAGGAGTACCATTAAATCTTTTTTTCAATAACTTTTCAAGAGCTATAAATACGCTGGCTAAGGCTCCAGTGGTCCCCTCTTCCCCTACTCCTCTTGCCTTACTATCGTAAACTGTTGGGGTTTCAATTACTTCCAGGAACACCTTATAGTCGGCATCAAGTGACGTAGGGACTCCTGCTTCAGCTATGGATGAATATACAGGATTACCGTTTTCGTCGAAAGGTGCCCCCTCTAGATATATCTGCGATAAACCTTGTAGAATTCCACCAACTATCTGACCTTCAACCTCACTAGGAATTATAGCCCTACCAACATCGTCTATAGCGTAGTACTCAAGAACTTTTGGCTTACATATTTCTCTGTCAAAGTCTACAACTGCAATGTGAACACCGGGAGAGTAGATATCTTCAGCCTTCGCAAATACCTCGTACTCTGTATAACCCTCTGAATTGATTGCGTCGTTCAAACTCATATTCCTTTTCTTTAGATCAGAAAGTAATTCTTTGCACGCCCTTATCACAGCCAGTCCCCCAGCCGAGGCAGACCTACTTCCAAAGCTACCAACTCCCTCCTTCAAAGATAGAGTATCGTTAACTTTCACCTCAATCACGTCTGGCGAAATACCTAAAGTCTCTGAGGCTAAAATCGAAAACGTAGTTTTATGAGCTTGACCATGTGGACCAGTCCCAACAAAAATCTCTACTTTTCCCTTTCCTACTCTAACTTTAGCGCCCTCACCAGGGGAGTCCCTCACTACAGTTGAGAAAAATACTAGAGCTACTCCCTTGTCCTTATATTTATTTTTGACCATATTATAGGTCTCCTTTCCCTTGAGAAATAGTTCCTTATATCCTGCCTTGTCAATTTTATAACCTAAAGGCGTAGTGTAATTACCCTCTATCAAGTTCATCTCCCTGATTTCTATAGAATCCTTCCCTATTTTTTCAGCAAACTCTTCAATGAGAGTCTCAGTAATTAATACAGCTTCTGGTCTACCAGCTCCCCTATAGGGACCTGTAGGAGGTTTATTCGTATAGACAGCCAGAGCTCTAAATTTGGAGAATCTAGTCCTGTAAACATTGCCTATGAGACCTGCAATAAATGATGGAGTGGTGGTATTTATTGAATACGCATACGCTCCAAGATCCACAGCTATCTCTCCTTCAAATCCCAGTATTGTACCGTCTCTTTTCCCATAGAGTCTGACTTTAGATTTGACTCCTCTGCCTTGAGTGGGATTTGTTAAATGATCCCTCCTAGTCTCTATCCATTTAACAGGTTTTTTAAGAATGATTGAAGCAATTGAGGCTAAAACATATTCTGCGTGTGCAGGAACCTTGTTTCCGAATCCACCACCCACGTTAGGAGCTGACCTCACAACAATGTTCTCAGGCTGTAAACCAATCGCCTCCTGTAAATCACTTTTCACTCTAAAGGATGACTGGAAACTACCTATGAGATTGAGAGTGCTTCCGTCATAGTATGCAATTAAGCCTTTAGGTTCCATGGGATTAGCTACTAATCTGTCCTGGTTTAATTCCCTCTCGATAACAACATCAGCATTCAATTTCTGTTCTACATCTCCTCCCGCAATTTCAGTGTCTAAAGCAATATTTCCATCGGGATGAATTTTCACCTCGTTTCTCAATGCGTCTTCTATAGACAAAACGGGAGTCAGCGGGTCGTAATCTATGGAAACCTCTTCAATCTTGTCCTCGATCTCATACCTGTCCTTTACCACAAAGGCGATTATTGGCTGACCTACAAAGTTAACCACACCATTTGCCAGAACGGGCATTTTCACTATATTCTTAGCCCTTCTATCAGGTCTGGCAGGAATAAATGATTTCACCCTATCCTGAGTAAGAAATAATTCCACCCCTGAGGGCTCTGTGATTCCCTTAATAATCCCTCTTGCATACGTGGACCTTACCACACCAAGGTAGACCATATTGTTAAAGACTAAATCGTCAATATATCTTGAATTGCCACTTATGATCTCATGGTGTTCCTTTAGTCGCATGAAAAATCTTCTACGTCCTACTTATTTAAACTTGTATTAAAACCTAATAGAGAGAAATCCTAAACTGGCTAAATATAATATAACTGAGTAAATGCATATTGATAAAGCCTGCACGAGAAAGGCAATTCTTTTCTTAAATCCTATTAGGAACATGAAAATTGAAGTTGCGTAAACGCCTATTATAGGGGTTAACAACAGAAAGATGGTAATTCCAAATGACTTAATGTACTTCTCATATGTCTTACCCTTACTAGCAATCCAGTTAAAGAACTTGGGAAATCTATTAGAGATATACTCAGCAAAACTTAGAAGTATAGGTATCGGTAAAAGATTAAACGCGGAGCACGTTATTATGGCTATTAATGGATCTAGTCCAATAGCTAAACCAATGGGATAAGCAACAAGTAGTTCACCCACCGGAGACGCAGCTGTCAGTCCCACGATCAGTAGCTTCAATAGTTCCATATCATGTATTTGTAAAGCCTCCTAAAAACATATACTGATAGACAAAGATTTCTAAGAGGAGAGCAAGTTTTCACCACACACAGCACATATATACACAACGATATAATACTTCATTATCATGATAAAAAGAAAAAATATTCATGAGAGGAGTACAGCCAAGGTCTTTCAGTGATTTACGGAGTGAAAAACTCTTATTTGGAACTGCTTATGTTTACATTTTCCACTAAAATGAAGGGGGAATATGTGGGAAGTGTGGCATCCCACCATCTTATACCGTATTTCTCCTTAGACAGCGCTTGAACATTTCTTAATATATTAGGTAATGTATCAGAGATTCTTATCCTATCTGCAACTCCAATAGGCTTCCCGTCTTTATACACAACTACCGCATCCCTACCTACTGTGGAGAAACTTCCCTCGTAGTAGTTCTGGAATCTTGTATACCACACGTTATTAAGAAGTATCACGTTTCCTGAAGTCATACTTTCAACTCCCATATTTCCTTCCTGCAAGTCTATTGCAAAAGCATTTGGACTGATTATCCCTGCATTACCCGTGCTCTTTTGACCCATGAGCTGACCTAACTCATTATTAAATAGAAGGGACTGGAATATGCCTGAATCTATAATCTTCTTATCCCTTGTAAATTCAGCTTCATCATCAAATGATCTAATTCCTGCTTTTATTGGTATATCTGAAATAGTGAGTAGATCACTGGCAATCCTGTCGCCTACTTTAAATTTAGCTAAGAATGATGAACCTGTTATCACACTAAAGGCTGAAGCAAAATCCGCAAAGAACCCCATTAGATTTGCTACAACTAAAGGTGACATAACAACATTGTATTTTCCGTCGTCTAACTTCACTCTATTAGTTATTGAGGCGAATTCTACAGCTTTCTTTATAGTGTCTTTTATATCATTAGGGGATTCGGAGAAAAATGCCCATTGACCTGAATATTCTTTATTAAACGCCCTTACGTACCCATCAATTTTATATCGTCTTTCTGAACCGTTGAAGCCATATGAAGTAACCAGATTTGTAGTGGTTTCATAGATACTAATTACCCCTGATATAGGCAGTTCTGCCTTTCCTATCTCAGAAATGATACCATCTATCCTCTCTTTTTCCACAATTTCTCTCAAATTTTCGTTGTTTTGATCTATCACAAACTCCCTGTCGTTCCTAGATAAAATTGGGTACAATTGGGCTCCTGATGAGACTTCAAAACCATTCTTAGCCTCTTCGACGTCTAAGTTTGTGCCTGAGTACATGAAATACCTATTTCCTTTTCTCACCATAATTCCGTAATTTACGTCAATTAGTTTTTGAATAGTTGCAACTTCACTATTCACGAATTTTATCAATAGCCTCGTAACCTTATTCTCTCCTACTTCGACCTCGTCAAATCCTCTAAGTTTATTAAGAACTGAGATTAAGTTTTCATTCACTTCCTCTCACCTTAATAACAGCATTTCTTATTCTCATATTGGGACCTCCTAACCATACAGGAATACCCTGATCAGGGTCACCTTTACCACATGTACCTCCGAAAAATTCAAGAGATTTATCAACTGCATCTATTGACATCAGCACATCAAATGTTCTTCCCTCAAAGACAGGGAACAGAACTGGTTCACCGATTTCTCCATTCCTTATCTCATAAGTCTCCAATCCTACATATCTCTGACCTATCCTTAAATCGTCTATATTCCACTCCATGTACGATTTGAAATATATTCCGTCTTTTATGTCCTCAATCAACTCTTCAAATGAGTAATCACCTGGCTTAAAGTAAGTATTAGACATCCTCACTAAAGGTTCCCTGTTGAACGCTGATGCCCTAGCTGATCCATTGCTCTCCACACCAAACTTATGTGCCGAAAATCTATCCTGTAAGAGTTCATTTATAATTCCGTTTTTAATCAGGTGTTTTGGTCGAGCCTTCACTCCCTCATCGTCTATTCTATAGTATCCTAAACCACCGTCAACCAGAGGATTGTCCATAACATTAACCGCCTCACTGCCTATTCGTTCTCCTATCTTTCTACCTACAAGGTAGCTTAGTCCTGCCTGTGCTGACTCTCTACCTAATATCCTGTCAGCCTCAAAAGGATGCCCTACAGATTCATGAGCCATAATTCCTGACAATTCATTACTGAAAACCACGTCCTTCCTTCCTGGAGTTACCGATTTGCCCTTTACCAATACGTTGTCTACTGACTTTAATTTATTTTCTAAATGACCATATGGATCTTTTTCTTTGATTAGCTCGTAACCACCACTTCCACCGACTGCCTCTGAGAATACTGTAGCAGATCTGTTCTCATATGTCAAGGTTATTGAATAAAATAGTCTAACTCGCGGAATCTTACTGTTTATCTCTGTACCGTCTTCAAAAACTATCTCCTTATCTTCAATGCCCTCCATGTAGTAGATGGTAGAAGATACTATCTTAGACCTAAGATCCAAAGAGTATATGCTCTTAGCTAACTCACTTAACTCCTTCATTTTATCTTGAACAGGAATATCCAACAGATTGATCTTTTGAGTAACTTCATACCTACCTCCTTCCCTCTTCTCCTCACTAACACCTTTTTCCCAACCCTTTACCTTCAGCTTACTGGCAGTTAAGTCCTCTGGTTTATCTGATGATAAAAAGTAAAGGTAGTTTTCATCAAACACCCTTGCCGAATATCCCTCATTAACACTTTTAATATATCCCACAGGACTACCATTCAAAATTATTATTTGGGAATGAGAATTTCTCTGTTTTCTTAATTCAACATACTTGAAAGATGAAAACCGTTTTAGTAGATTAGAAAGCATGGATAATTATCCTTTAATTAGAATTTATATTTTCCAGTAATCTCTTAGTATCCTTCTTGCTTGGTACAAAGTATCCCTAAATTTACTCCTTACTGAATCACTGCTAGGATTCTTCTGGTAAGTAACGTTTTCGTTCTCAAGACCATTTACAAAAGCTCTTGAACCTCTCTCGAGCCCTACGGTATATCCACCTTCTAACACTGCAAATCTTTTATATCCTCTACTCAAGAGCCCAAGGTTGTAATAAGTCCATTCTGTTGCCCTTAAATTTGCTAAACCGTCATCTTCAAATCCATCAAAACCTGCAGAATACACGATGTAACTGGGTTTGTAGTCATCGATAACTGATTGTATAATTGGAATTAGTTCCTCATAAAGATCGTCACCACCTAAAGGAGGAATAATGAGGTTTATTTTAGTTCCCCTAGCCTCTCCCCCTCCAATCATATCGGGAAAACCCGTACCAGGGTACAATGTTCTAGGATCTTGATGAATGTCAATGTGGACTACATCTGGATTTTCCCAAAATATTTCCTGGGTACCATTACCGTAATGAACGTCAAAATCTATAATTAAAACCTTCTTCAATTTCAGTTTTACAATCGGATATGCAACGTTGTTAAATATGCAGAAACCTAATGTAGGTGCTCCCATAGCTCTCCCTGATATACCTGCGTGATGACCAGGAGGTCTTACCAAAGCAAATGCGTCGTTCTGAAATGCAACATAAGAGCCACCTAATGCCAATAACGCTGAAGACCACGTAAACTCATTGGTGTACGTATCAGCGTCTAATGGCTCTCCCATTTGTGATGCCACTTTTACCAGCTTAACATAATCCTCATTATGGATTAGTTTTACATCTTCCTCATCAACTGGTTTAGGTTTAATGATTGTCCTACCCTCTAATGCCTTAAGAACTATTTTTAGTCTTTCAGGGTTCTCGACATGATACGTTGATGATCTATGCTTTAAATATGTTTCATCATAAATGAGTGATATCATGATGTAACCATTTATATACTCTTGTTCAATATAAAATTTCTATGAGGAGCAAATTAGAGCGGGTCAAGGAAGAGCTAAGAGCTAGAAATATAGACTATCTTATACTTGCCCCAGGTAGTAACATGTTGTATTTAACGGGCTTCGATGAGGAGCAAATGGAGAGACCTCTATTCTACATTGTGACACAAAATGAGGAGTTCTTTGTTGTACCTAAGTTATATGAGGAGCAATTAAGCAACCATAATTTGATAGTTTACACTGACGGAGAGAATCCCTTTAAGAAGATCCCTATACAAAAGGGTAGAGTTGTAGCTATCGATGACACAATGTGGTCCTCTTTCACAATAGATATCCTAAACTATTTCTCGCCATCACAACTGGTTAAATCTAGTGAAGTTTTGAAAGAAATAAGAATGATAAAGAGCCAAGAGGAAATAGAGATACTAAGGGAGGGTGTAAAGATAGCCGAGGAGGCGTTCTTAGAGACAATTAACTTAATTAGAGAGGGGATGAAGGAAGTTGAGATCTCCAACTTGTTAATTCAGAAATTTTCAGAGAGAGGTGTAAAACCGTCTTTTGAGCCAATTATAACCTCTGGTCCTAATACGTCGATGCCTCATCTAAGAGCGACAAATAGAAAGGTCGCTAGGAATGAAGTGATAATATTTGATTTTGGGATTAGATATAAGGGGTATGCGACCGATACCACAAGAGTAGTGAGTATAGGAAAGCCGAATGAGGATGTGTTAAAAATCCATGAAATAGTTAGGGAAGCACAGGAGAGAGCTGAAGAGTATGTAAGTGAAAAAGTTGAGACTTCAGAAGTAGATAAGATAGCCAGACAGACTATTTCTAAGTACGGCTTTGGGGCTTATTTTATACATAGAACTGGACATGGAATAGGTATTGATGTACATGAAGACCCATATATTTCGTCAGACTATAAGAGACCGATCAAGAATAACATGACATTCACCATTGAGCCCGGAATATATTTGCCTGGAAAATTTGGAATAAGAATAGAAGATATGGTGTTTGTTAACGATAAGGGAATATCAATGAACAAACTTGATAAAAATATTTTCACACTCTAATCCATGCGTCTCTTAGTCTTTTAACACCTTCCTTTATCTGTTCCTCAGTAGCCACAGAAATGCTGAGTCTAGCCATAGTTTCACCCCCTCTAAGGTAAAAGGGCTTTGCAGGAACAAAGCTTAAACCTAGTTTCACTGCTTCATTGAAGACTTTCCAACTGTCCTTTTTCAAGTCTAGCAGTAGGAAAAATCCGCATTGTGGTTCATTGAAGTCCTTAAAACCTTTATCGTGTAAGGAGTCTATGAGAGTTTTCATCTTCTCCTTATAATAAGAGTGAAGATTTTTCATTCTCTCCCTTACAATACCTTTCTTCAGTAATCTGGCTATAACAAACTGATTAATTGTAGATGTGGAGAAGTCCATTTGCTCTATTAAGGAGATCTTATTACTCACTTCCTCAGAGGACGATACTATAAACCCTACCCTTAAACCTGGTGCTATGATCTTACTAAAAGAGCTTATGTATATCACTCTTCCGTTTCTATCTAAACTCTTAATAGTCATAGGAGTCACGCCCGCAATGGGCTTATATGGATCGTCCTCCAGTATGCAGAAATCGTATTTATCAGCTAATTCCACTAAGATCTTTCTCCTTTCCTCACACATAGTTACACCAGCAGGATTGTGGCAATTAGGGATAACGTACAGTAGCCTTATCTTACCCACTTTTAATAAGAGTTCTAATTCGTCAATCTTGATTCCACCCTCGTCTAGGGATACTGGTAAGACTACGTTACTTCTCAACTTTAATGGGGTGAACGTCTCTATGAATGTAGGATTTTCCACTGCTATGGTATCGTCCTCAAGAAAATATTTAGCTAACAACTCAACTGCATGTTGCGCTCCACTGGTAACTACAACATTTCCCTTGATACCTGAGTCAATATATGGGAGAAAATTGTTTTCTATTTCCTTTTTTAGCTCTTCTTGACCTCCTGCACCAGGGTAAAATAAGACTTTGGACCCAAATTCCTCTAAAACTTCGTCATAAGCTTGCCTTATCTCCTTAATGGGCATTAACCTAGGGTCTGGAGTTCCGCTGGCTAAATTTATCTCAACTTTCTTTGCTATTTGCGAACCCATCTCTACAGGTGATAATTCTATTTCCTTTCCAATTCTTGAGACCATTTTCCCCTAAGATCTATTTCAACTCCTAACCCATATTTCTTTGCTTTTTCATAAAGTAATTTCATAGTAGCTACATCTTCAAGTCCAATTCCAGTAGATTTGAAAATTGTTATCTCGTCATCACTTTTTCTACCCACTTTTCCGTTGATCACGTCTGAAATTAAAACCACCTTATTCCAATCGAGCATTTTCATCTTCTCAGCTAATATTAGATCCCCTGCCTCCTCTTTAGCCTGTTCTAAATCCTCCACCGCAATTAATGATGAAGCTTTTATGACTTCGGGAAAGAGTTCCGCCCTTTCAGGGAGATTTGAACCTAAAGCGTTGATATGGGTACCGTGGTTTAAGAATTCAAGTTTCAAGAAGGGATCTTTAGAGCTGGTAATAGTCACAATAACCTCTGATGTGGAGCATAATTCCTTATAGTCCTTTGCTGGAATAACGTTTAACCCTTGTGATTGTAGCCTCTTAATGTTTTTATCAGTTTTCTCCTTACTGATTGCCCTAATCGTAACCCCTTTCTTCAGTTCATTAAACGACTTTACCTGAAATTCTCCCTGTTTACCTAGACCAATAATACCAACTGAAGTGTAATTTTTCTTTGCTAAATAGTCACTGACTAAAACTGAAAGTATTCCAGTTCTAATCCTACTCAAGAGGTCTGCCTCTACAACAAGGACAATATCGCCGTCTAAACTATATAATACGCCTAAATATGTGCCCTTTACAAATACTTTGAATCCAAGGTAATTGTCAAAAGCTCCAGCCTGATAAGTCATAACACTGCCATGAAATATAGTCCTAATCCTTTTCGTGTTAGAGGCGTTCTTGTTAGATAAGTATTTAAAAGCCCTTTCTAGCGAATCATATATATCTTTGAAGTTCACTAGCTTCTCTACGTCAACTTCTCGCAATAATATAGCCAACTTCTCCCCTATAAATTATGCCTTATGGCTTAAAAGCAAATTTTCTAAAAAGACAGTACATATGGAACTTACCCCAAGATTGCAGGACATAATTTCAATACTCAAAGAAAAGGGAGGTAGCGTCAACATAAGGGATTTAGCACTACAACTGAAAATTTCACCAAAGACTGCAAAAGGGTACGCAAGGGAACTTTACCGGTTGGGATATATTGAAATGGATGAAAACGAGAACATGATATTGAAGAGAGAAAACCCAGAGAACATTACTGATCTTAAGAAGACCGTTGAGACCCACACAGCTGAAATTGAAGCTCTAAAGAAAGAGGTGGAATTCCTTAAAGAAGAACTGAGTAGATTTAGAGGGACTAAGAAAGTGAAAGTTTAAGGACATAAGTAAACCACTTGAAAATTTTTTGAGAATCCAATTTACTTTTCCCCCTCTCCCTATCATGAAAACTTATTGGAACCTCAGCAATTTGTAACCTTGATTTAAATATATGATAAACAGAACATATTTGAAACTCATAGCCGTCTGCGCTCTTGCAAGGAGATATTGCCTCAACGGCTCTAGGAGTGTAAGCTCTATACCCAGATGTTGCGTCTCTCACATTAAATCTAAGCAGAAGTCTCGCTATCGAATTTGCCCCTGAACTGATTAGTCTCCTTTGTAGAGGCCAGTTCTCAATAGCCCCTCCCTTTACATATCGGGAACCTATTACCAGGTCAGCATCTTTAGATATTAGAGCCGGTATATACTTAGGGTCATGACTCAAATCTGCATCCATTGTTATTAGTCTCTTAAAACCCATCTTAACCCCTTGCTCTAAACCAAATTTCAGGGCACTCCCTATACCTCTCTCATCCTTTCTGACGAAAACTATTGCCCCTAACTGCTTTGCTATTCCGGAAGTGTTATCAGGACTATTATCGTCAACTATTATTATATTTATGTCCTTGTCTACCTCCTTAATTCTGGGAATTAACTCACGAATGTTTTCAGCTTCGTTGTAAGTTGGGATTACCACGCCCAGCATTGCACATCTCCCATATATTATCAGACACGTAGTGCAAATTTACACCAAACTTACCTTTTTTATCTTGAATAGCTTTATCTTTATTAAGAATGACTTTTATTATAGCTATTGGTAAGTTGGTTTTTGTCTTAACTAAGACCACGTCCCCTTCTTTACATTCACAATTATAACTTACTATGCCTGGTACAAATAAATCCGCGCCGTCTGTCACTCTCTTAACAGCCCCCTCATCGACTACAACATATGGTAAATCGAGTTTATACTTTTGAACAAAACATAAAGTGGGAATGATTTCTTCTGAGAAGAATGAGAGTAGACCATTCACAAAGTAATACAACTCTTTCTTTTCCTTTCCTACCTCTATCTGACCCTCTAACTCAATATTATATTTTTGTTTAACTTTTGATAAAAAATCCCTTTTATCTTTATCAGAAAGAAGATGTCTATTCAATTCAACTCACCAGATCCTCAAATCTTACAGGCATCTTCAAAATCCTCTTCTTCACACATTGCTCTACTGCGTTAATCACAGCAGGTGTAGCTGCTATAGCACCAGCCTCACCTATACCTTTACTTCCTGTGGGATGAGACGATTTTCCATATATTACATTGTGCCATTCCACATCCGGAGACTCAACAGCAGTAGGTATAGCATAGTCCTGGAAATTAGAAGTGAGTAGTTGACCTTGATCATTAAAGACAGTACCCTCTAGTAGTCCTTGCGATAATCCCTGAAGAGCACCTCCTATTACCTGACCTTCAGCCAACAAAGGATTGATAACTACACCCACGTCATCAATTGCAACATACTTTTTAACGACAACCTTCCCTGTCTCGTCAACGTCTACTAAAGCTAAATGAACGCCGTATGGGGTAGTAGGTGGTAGATCGACTTTATATACACTAGTCACGTCAAGGCTCTCCCCAAAGGAAAAAGCCTTGCGCGCTATCCTGTTCAAGTCCACTGATTCTCCAGTCTTCTTATGAATAACCTTTCCTTGTTTGTACTCAACCTCCTCTACATCAGCTTTTAGTAACTTAGCACCAACCTCAATTAATTTCTTCTTTAATTGCTGAGTTGCTAAAACTACTGCAGATCCGCCTATGGTAACTGTCCTACTGCCCCATGTTCCAATACCGTCCTCAATAATTTCAGTGTCTCCCCATCTCACCTCAATATTTTCTATTGGTATCTCGAGAATATCTGCGGCAATTTGAGCAAATGCCGTCGCATCACCTTGACCGTGGGGACCTGTACCTGTGACTAAAGTTATTTTTCCGTCATATTTTATGAATATTCTTGCCGTCTCCCAAGGTCCAAAACCTGAAATTTCAGTATATGAAGAGACTCCCACACAACCCTGGGATTTTAGGCTTTCATAGAACTTTCTACCATATTCAAGTAATCCCTTCACATTTCCTGAGTCATACTTTATACCCAACGGATTTGTGTAAGGTAATGAATCAATAGCATTTTTCACTCTTATCTCATATTGGTCAATTCCTAGTTCATCTGCCACTATATTCATTATTCTCTCAATAAAGTATGTCGCCTCTGGTCTCCCTGCACCCCTATATGACTGAGTGGGAGGAACATTGGTATTTACTGCTATGGCTTCGATCTCAATACCCTTTATCTTGTATATGCCTGGTAACATTTTTGTTGCACTTTGAACATTTCCCAACTCATCATCATTCGCATCTGGATAGGGTGCGCCCAAATTACCCACTAGTCTTCCTCTAATTCCTAATACATTACCCTCTCTGTCTACTGCTGTCTCGAACTCCAAGAATTTGTCCCTTCCATGACCCGCAGACAGAAACTCCTCTGTTCTTGTCGGTATCCACTTTAGCGGTTTTCTAGTTAGTATCGACAACTTAGCTAATGCGTATTCCTCAGGATGAGCTATTATCTTACTTCCAAATGCTCCTCCCACATCAGGTTGAATCACACGAATATCCTGAAAGCCAAGAAACTCTGCTAAATTCCTCCTCAAATAGTGAGCAGATTGTGTTGAGGAGTAAAAAGTCAACTTACCTCCGTCATAGAAGGCTAATGCGCCCCTAGTCTCAAGAGGAGATGCGACTATACGTTGGTTGTAGAGTTTGCCCTTAATTACCTTGTAGGCACTATTGAAGATTTTCTCCACATCTCCCCCTTTGAATACCTCCCTGTAAACTATGTTGCTCTGACTTTTGCTGTAAACTTTTATCTCATCCTTTAAGGCAACTTCAGGATCTGTTACAAAGTCTAATGGCTCATATTCCACTTCAATGTTTTCCAGTAGGTCATATGCCTCATATCTGTCCTTAGCTATAACCATTGCAATGGGCTGACCTACATAAGTTACCTCTTCTGTTGCGATTGGAAAATCTTTTCCAGGATTAATCTCATTACCAGTAAAGACACCATCAGTCTTTTTCAACTTAATTTTCGCATGAGGATATTGACTTCTTAAAAAAGCCACAAAGTGTGTTCCAGGTATTTGTATATCATCAACATAGGAACCTTTTCCTGTTATTAACCTCACATCTTCGATTCTCTTGACAGGCTTGCCTACATACATAATCATAGATAGGGTTAGAAAGTTTAAAAAATCAGCACACGTGCCTTTACATCACCATTCATTCCCGGTCAAGCTCATCATGAACTTAGGTATTTCCAGGATAGGGTTATTCCTATAATCGAAAGTATTAATGCAAATACTACTAAATATATGAAGTCGATAGCTAAATTCCCTGGAACGCCTAATAGTAAATTCCTTATTATGGAGTTTGAGTGTGTCAGTGGGTTGACCTCAGCAACAGGTTTTAACCACCAGGGCATAGAATCGACAGGGTAGAAAGCGTTACTAGTAAACAGTAGGGGTAAATTGAGAAGGTTCATTATAGCCATTTGAGACTGCCACGTTGTAGCCCTTATTGCCACCATCATAAACAAAGACGATAAACCAAATGACATTAGAAATAATGCAGCATAAGACCCTAGAAAGTCTAAAGGCGAGATACCCACTCTGAAACTCATGCCCAATAGGACTGCGATAGCTAGTACTATACTTGACTGAACTAAAGACCTAATAACCGATGAAAATACCTTAGCCATCAATATATTGGCTCTTGAAACAGGAGTAGTTAGCAACCTATCTAAAACACCCAATCTCCTATCCCACACTATAGACATACCACTTTGCATTGAGGTGAATAGGGCAATGAAAGATAACATGCCCGCAGCTAAAAATGAAAAGTAATCTGATGTTCCAAATGTCTGCGCTAACGCCTGTTGAGCAATTTGGTCTAGAACTTGCTTAGGAATATCTAAGCCAGGGATATTGAATGAAGTACCGCTAAATATGTTGGCTAGGTTCATAGCTTTCCCAAATAGTCCTATCCAGAGGATGGGTTGTATTATAGATAACAACAAGACTACAATGTCCTTATACCACTTTTTCAGTTCTCTGTTTAATAAGGTGAATAGACCGTGCAATGGAGACATGTTTACCCTTTCTTCATTACGTTCTAGTGTCTTCATCCTCTCGCCCTCCTTAAAGTTCTTCTTAACGCAAACATCTCTCCTTCACCTGCTTCTTGATCTCTCATTTTCCTCCCAGTATATTCCATATAGACCTCATCTAAAGTTGGTTCAGTAATGTATAATTTACCGACCTTTATTCCTTTCTTTATTAACTCCTCCATAATTTTAGGTGCTATCTCCTCTCCTCTTTCCACCTTTACCCTTATCATACCATCCATGACTTTCAGCTCCTTTACGCCCTCAACCACTTTTATATACTGCTGGGCTAACTCATTATTACTTGTACTTAGACTGATGATATCACCGCCTATTTTGTCCTTGAGCTCTTTAGGACTTCCAATTGCTACAATTTTTCCGTGATCAATAATGGCTATCCTGTCAGCGTAATTGTCAGCTTCCTCTAAATAGTGGGTGGTAACAAATATCGTCATACCTTGTTCTTTTTTAAGTTCTAGAATGTACTTCCAAATAGATACCCTTGTTTGGGCATCTAAACCGATTGTAGGCTCATCTAAAAATAGGATTTTAGGTCTACTAATTAGTGACATGGCTATCTCTAATCTCCTCCTCATTCCTCCTGAGTAAGTCTCAACTTTTCTATTGGCAGCGTTGGTAAGTTCAACTAGTTCCAATAATTCCTTACCTCTCTCATTCGCTACGTCCTTTGGAATACCGTATAAACCAGCCATCATCATGATATTCTCCCAACCTGTCAAATCTTCATCAGCTGTGAACTCTTGAGGTACAACTCCTATAGATCTCCTCACCAATGAAGGCTGTTTAACGATATCATACCCATTTACTATTCCAGTGCCTTCTGAGGGCTTAAGGACAGTGGTAAGCATCTTTACTGTAGTAGACTTGCCAGCGCCGTTAGGTCCTAAAAAACCAAATATTTCTCCCTCAACAACCTTAAAGCTAACATGGTCTACTGCGGTGAATTTTCCAAACCTTTTGGTTAAGTCGATCGCTTCAATTATGTTCTCACGCGTTTCTTACCACCTCTTCTATTTTCTTTAGTATATCTAGAATATTCTCCTTATGGAGCGCCAACTCCTCCCTATTTATTTCCTTAAAGAAATCAAGTAAACCTCGTAGTTCCTCAACAGCATCCTCAGTTTTACTTCTGTTTCTAACAAGTATGAAATGCTCTATTTCCTTTATACCTTTATCTGTTATCTGATATTTATCCCCACCTTCTTTTCTTACCGCTCCTTCCTCCAGAAGCTTATTCAATAATGGATAGACAGAACCGGGAGATGGTCTCCACATACCCCAACTCATTTTATATATATCGTCAATGATATCTATCCCTCTTTTAGGGGACTGATATAAGAGCCAAAGAATTAGGAGTCTTAATCTACCTCTCTGTCTTGCCAGTAACTCGCTCATAATATCGAAATCGATATCCTAAAATATAAATCTATCGAAATCGAAAAATAATTGAAAGAACACACACTGATAGAGAATTCTATCCACGACAGCAACTTAGATTAAGTCTAAGTACTAACAGCAGTATAACTTATGAAAAAGGAGAAATAGAAAAAAATTATCTTGAGTTAAAAATAAAAATGGTGGTTCACATTATTTCTTTTGTCCACCTGATTGTTGACCAGACTGCTGTTGCTCCTTCTTCTTCTTTGCCATATAGGTCTATTTTTATTTGTGAAATAACAAGTTATTAAGCCATACTCACATAAAAATTGATAAATATTTACGCAAAGTCCATGGTAAATAATTGAATAATATATAATTTTAGGATCAAGTAGCCACAAAAGAGTGAATCAACCATCGTAGAAAAAATGAAAAGAATTTGTATTCATGCAGTATTACCCCTTAAGTGTTACCATATATCTCCTTCGCCCAAGGTTATTCTTTATTTATAGAAGAATTTCAATCACTTGATAATAATTTTTTGTAAATTCACATTAAAGTTAGATAATATTGGTTACAATTAATTCTTTTTTACCCTCAGAATCCATATTCCTTCTTCATCATCCTTATTTTTTTCTACTATTTTATACCCTTTAAACATATAAGAAACGTCAAGTTTGCTTAACAAAATTAACTCATCGTTAACTCTTAACTTTTTCAATATATTGGACAATTTTTCTTTGTTATTTTCAATTTCTCCCTCAGTTAAAGTGACTACTATTAAGTGATTCATATGCCAAAATTTGACACTACCTTATAAGACTTTTCCAACTTTTATCTGACAACTAATTTAAATCGACGTGAATTTGAGCAGGAAAATTTTGAAAAATATTCACTTTAGACTATTATTCTTCAAACACTTGATTCTAACAAAAACCATTACTGTAATTTTGTTTTCTAAGATTTCAAAGTAGATTTAAACTTATACGATAACAGATTTAAATTTTCTTAGGAATGTCTAAGCAGACTAGGAAGAGAAAAATGGAGGCATACAAAATAGCAATTACTTCTATAATCGGCTACGTTATACCAGCCTATTTGATAGTGTCCTCAGCTTACGTTGTAGATCAATTCTCTCTACCTACATGGTTATCCTACGTACTTGTTTCCATCCCATTTCTCGGAAGGCTAATTGGGGCTTTGATCTACCAAAGAATAATTCGCATAGTAAAATCGGATATGATATTTTCACTCTCCCTAACAATCCTTGGGATAGTTTCTTTGCTTCTAAGTGTAACTAATGTGAATTATATCCTTATAATGTGGCTAAGATTTACATTAGGGATTATTTTTGGAATAATAGCTTCATTGTCCATAGATCAAGCTGTCAGATCAGGTAATAGAATAGTTATTGGTCTAGCATTGAGCGGATGGGCAATAGGATGGATATTTGCACAGGCGTCTTATAGTTTATTAGATAATTGGCGCTCGATATATGCTGTCGGAGTCATAAGCTTACCATTAGCCCTTCTAGGAAAATATACTCTCAAATTCAAGGCTGAAGATCATATCATACTAGATAACCACATATCATTGTACACGATTATGATATTTCTCTTAACACTTGAACCTAGTTTTATATTAACATTAGCACCACAGATACTTGAAAGACAGGGAGAGTTGGAACTACTCCTATTAGCTTATGTTCTCTCACTTCCAATGTACATCGTTAATTCAGTGATCAACTACAAAGTAGCGTTCACCCTTTCAGGCATATCAGCAGGTATATTTGGGTTTTTGTTCTTCCTTACAGGGAGCCCAATTTTAATAATACCTCTTGTAATGTTTGGAATAACCATTACGAGTGTTGTACCTAAAGTATTCAACTCTAAGAACACAGGTGCATCAATAAATATTGCGTCCATAGAAGGTGCAGTAGTCCCGGTTGTAGGTACAGTCAGCGATTATGTTGCAGGCGGAATGACATTATTTTCAATGATTACGTTAGTTGCCATGTATTTTGGTGAGAAGAAGATTTTAGGTAACAAGAGTAGGGCTGCAGTATAAACTGGCAGTACAAACTGGCTAAAGCTATAATTTACTTTTTATCGACAGACCGTAATCAGCCTAGAACTTACTACTTTTTACTCCTTCTTAATACCCAAAATATCAAGAAAAAGATACCTACAAGAGCTATCGGGATGACATAGATGATCACACTCCCGGTCATATTGTTCTTCCCTGTTGAAGGATTAGGGACTATTATTATTGTATTCTGTCCCTGTCTTAAATTGGCGAGGAAATAGATAACATTGAAAGATCGTGCATACTTAACATATTGCCCGTTTACGAGTATGTTAAATCTATCATATATCGTGTGGAAGTAAAGTGTTGTAGAGTTGTCACTATGCATATATATGTCAATTATAAGTGCAGTCCCGTTCCACTGCATGTTCGTCATGTAGTTGAAGTTGCCTAGATTCGAGATGTAATATGGGTACAACGTATCATTAATTGCTGATAGGGACTCAATTGTAGCTACTCCCCAAGGCTGAGTCTCTGAATTTATCTGAAAGTCAGATCGCTGATTGTTCCCCACGTAAAAGGCTAAGAAACCTGAGTAATTGCAGACGGTCCTCCACCACACATCAGTGAGAGCTAGGGAGGCTACAGTATAGTTGCCCACAGCCAGAGCAAATTCTGCCGTTAATTCGCTCTTGTACGTATAAGCATCAGCATCGACAGTTGAGTAGCTAGCATAGACCCATAACCTATTTGCTTGGAAAGTGTTTATTCCTAACACCTGGTACCCTGATTCTGGCACAGGTCCATAGTGGATTGAGTTCATTACCAGTTGTGCCCTCTGCATATATGTTGTGTTTCCAGTAGTTTTGTAGAGAGTCACCAGTGCTAATCCGGAAAGAGCTCCTGCATCCAATAAGTAAGGCTGTGGGTAGTTCTTCACTGCAGGGTTAGGATTTTCTATTTCAGGTAACGTAAACTCACCGTAGAACGGGTTCTTCCATGAGAGGGGGATAGTTACGTTCGATGGTCCATTCGTCGAGTCCACTAATACGTATACTGTGTTAGTGCCCTTGATGTTTAACCCTACTATGAGGGTGCTATTAGGAGGGGCGTTTATTGTCGTAAGCACTGGGAACTTGAGTGTTACGGGGTAGAACGGCGGGGAGCCTGCCCCTCCTCCTAACTGCACATTGGTCAGTGTGCCGGACCCAATAGTTTGCAACACGTTACCGTTATTAGCGATCTGAACTGTTACAGTGATGTTAGCTAGAGTACCTGCAGTCTGCGCGTTCATCCATAGTGTTGTAGTAAAGGTCCCTGAGACGTTTAACGTATTTTGATAAGTGAATGGGAGGGTACCCTTATCCAGCAAGTAAATAGCATAGCTGGTGTTAAGCGGGATATCCTCAAAGAAGTTCACCCTTATTTGGGTTCCGCTCATTACATAACCTACTCCCATATTGCTACTCTGATTGATAATAAGCCCGTAACTATTGAATCCATTTACGTCTAAGCCTGTGTTTATTTTATGGTACCACATTGGAAAATAATAGTAGGCATATCTACTTACATTTTGATATTGTAACAGCCATGAGCCTAATTGGTCAAGAGCTGAAGAGTACTCTGGGCTTCCTGTGACCTGATATAACACTTCCGTGGCTAAGATAAAGAGGGCTAACGAGGATGTGTAAGTCTGTCCGTTGTACTTTTGTAATAACGAATAGTATGCACTCCATGCTTGTTCCGCCATTTGTAAAGCCTGAGAATTCCCGTACTCCCCAAGTAATGCTAAAGCGTAAATTATCTCGCCCTCGTAGTAGTTCATTCCTAAGTCTGCATATTCATAGTACGTTGGTACGTTCAACAGTAAATTAACGACGTTATTCGGGTCTGGGATGTAGTCGACGCTGGGATAAAGGTCAAATGTAAAGTACCAAGAACTGTTAGGCGCTCTGTAGGCTACCTGAACCCACTGATACATCCCTGGTGGGGTACTAAATGTCGAGTTAAAGTAAAGCGTGTTTCTAACCTGGTATGGATCTCCTCCGTACGCTGAATGTCCTAGTACATTGATGTACTGACTACTGGTAGAGGCGCCTGGGAACACGAACAGTAGCTGTAACTCCCCGATCCAATTAGGTGCATAGTTAGTAGAAAGCAACATCCATTTGCCTATATTGACGTTTGTGAAATAAGACCACGAAACGTTACTGATGTCCTGGTAGTTTTTAATGAGTCCTTGGTTCTGTGTAACTAGTTCCGTGTAACCAGTACTTAACGTCGAGAGTTGATTGAAGGGGACATATATTGTGGAGTTAGCTAATGGAATATAACCTAGACCAATGAGTGCATTGCTGTCATTTAAGATCCATGCATACCAGAAAGTAACACCATAGTAGTCACTTTTCCAAGATTCGTTATATACCACCGAATTGTCCTCTTGGGTGATGGAAAATTGAGGACTATAGGTTGTTGGTACATTGGTTGATAAATCCGCAATATAGACCACGCTGGGTTTAGTTCTAGATGGGAAAGTCCCACTTACTGAAGTCCCGGCGCTTGAGACAATGAAGCCTACCCCTACTAAAAATATTGGTAGAGTTGTAGCTACCACTTCTGGAACTTCTTGTTGTAAGATAGGTATCGTAATTTGGGTCCATGTATTCGAGTTAACATAAACAGGTACGAATGATGCATATAATGTATTGCCAGGATATCCATGGACATTGGGAGCCCAAATAAATGTGAAATAGAAGAATCCATGTCCTTGAACAAGGATTGTGAAATTGATTGGAACAAATTTTTGCTGGTAGTTATACTGCCCTCCTAGCCCGTTCATGAATTGTATAGGGTATGGGGATTGAAGGCGATTGATTATGGGGAAATTGACGTAAAGGTTCTCGCTGGGAGTCCCGAAAAATGTTGGTCCTGTTAGGTTCAGGTAAGTCTTTGCACTCTTAATAAGTGTAACAATAGAACCGTTTGCAACAGTACCATTAAAAGATATCCATGGAGGATTTTGACCCCCAGACCCACCAAATCCTCCGTCAATAACTATATTTTCCATGTCCTGATTGACGTTAACAAGAACGCCATCGGGCAACTGGATTATTATAGGCGATAGGAACGCAAGGGGTAAGGTGGGATTATAATAAGTTGAAACAGAGAAGTTTTCAGATAAGGGGTTACCCCTAAGGATTTCAAACCCATTAGTCCACGTATCTGTGCCAAGGTTCTGAAGACTCGGATACTCGAATCTCTTTATAAACAATCCATTAATATCACCTTGCTGTAGAAACTGCAATATTGGGCTAACGTAAGTGGAATACGACTGCCAATAAGGAGCGATGCTCTGTAGGAACTTAGCTTGATCATCTAACCAGAAACTATTATTTGCTGTTTGTGCCTCCTTGAATGCGTAAAGTCCAGTAGGGGATTTTGCCCACAGTTGATTTATCTGAGTATTTACAGCTTGCGCTAACCACTCTGGCGGAGGGTTTAATGAGGAGCCTGTCGTGAGGACTGGAGCAATAGTCCCTATTAATATATGCAATATTAGGAATATAGAGACGAACTTCATTCTTCCCCACCCTCACCCAGAAGGATCTTAATTATTGGTTTCACCCGCAATGCTATGATGAATAATATTGCAGATAAGTTGGATTCCAGTTCCTATTTGTAATCTCTGCGTTACTTGAGATATTATTGTTATCATGACGGAGCTAGCTGTTAGAGTTAATAGAGATAGATTAACGACAACGATAAATATATCTGGTGTTAGAACCCACTTCACTATCATTACGTTAATAGAAAAACTTAGAATTTTAAATGAAGCTAGTCAATTTATAGGTGCTTTCTTTGGGTAGTCCAAGACTCACTAAATACTAAACCGCTTTTTGTAAGCAGATCATTTAGTCTCATTATACGTACATCTCATATGTTCTATACAAGTCGTATATGAATCGAATACGCCAATCAAAATTCCACGAATATATCGTGACATGGATTTTGTAGCGATCAATTTGTACAAAAAAGACGAAGGATCGTTTATCAATAGTTTTGCAATTGCTTTGATTAGGCGTTTCTCTATGACAAGAACAATGTCTCTCGTGTTCTTCCAAGCTAAAATGAAACTTTAAAACGTATACTTTCTGTTAAATTTTGATAACAGAAACTCATCACAGCTGATCGTTGAATGCTTTCTCGACTAACTAAGTCTTTCATTTAAGTATATATTTTTCTATCTCATTTCTCTTTTTATACTTACAGTTAAGCCTGAATTAACTCTACAGTTTGTTGAATAAAAATTCTATTGATAATTACATCTAGTAAAACAAATAATATTACTAATGAGGAATTTTATCATTTACTTTCAAGTCTAGGATTAATTAGGGTATTTGCCCCATGTGCTAAAGCTTTTATGACGAAAAACGTCTGAATTAACATATGGCTTATACGACTTTCGTTGCCGGGCAATATAAAATACGTCAGAGAGGGAATAAGTATTATGTTTACCTTGTAGAGAAGGGTCAAGACAGTAAGGTAAAGGAACATTACGTTGGTCCTTTAGACAAGATAGTTGAATTTTACGTAAAGTATGGGGGACTTAGGGTGTCCCCCACCATGCGGGGGGTGGGACTTGAACCCACGCAGGCCTACACCAGCGGAGCCTCAGTCCGCCCCCTTTGACCTTGCTCGGGCACCCCCGCACTACCATTAATTATTGAATATGGTACTAAAAATGTTTTCCGCGATTACGATTCAGTCAATCTTATTAGTTAATGAAGGTGTAGATAAAAATGATAAGGGATGAGTCTTTGACAGATACGAGATAAACAGATTAGAATTAAAGGCACTAATAAGAGAATTAAAGAAATGGAGTGCCCCTGCAACAGTATTATTATCGTTGTACATACCACCAGGTAGACCCATTCCTGATATACTTAATCTATTGAGGCAAGAAGCTTCCATAGCTCAGAACATAAAACTGAAAAGGACAAGAGATGCTGTAACCACTGCCATTCAAGCTGCTATTGATAGGCTAACACAAATTCCTAAGGTAGATGGTAATGGTTTAGTGATATTTTGTGGTGAGAACTTTAATAATGAGGACTTTAAGTGTTTTATGTTCTCTCCACCAGAGAAAGTACCGCTATTCTTCTACAGGACAGACAAATTCTTCCATGTGGAGTTCTTAGAAGACATGGTTGAGGAGAATGAGGTTTTCGGGCTAGTAATAGTGGAAAGAGATTACGCTACAATAGGTGTTCTTAAGGGAACTAAGGTAGAAGTCCTTGATGAGTTCGAGGGATTTGTTCCAGGGAAACACATGATGGGAGGACAGTCACAGAGACGTATTGAAAGAATAATAGAGGAAATGTACCATAACTTCCTTAAAGAGGTAGGTGAAAAGGTAAACCAATACTTCCTGCCCTATATAGAAATGAAGAAAATGAAGGGGATATTGATTGGCGGACCAGGATTTGCAAAGAAAGACCTATATGAATCTGATTTACTAGATTACAGGGTTAAAAAACTAGTATTACAACCTCTGTTTGATATTCCAGATCAAGGAGAGCCAGGGTTAAAAGAGCTAATCATGAAAGCGCAAGATATTCTTAAGAACCAGAAGTATATTGAAGTGGAGAACCTTATGGAAGAGATTAAGTATCATTTAGCTAAGGATGATGGTATGGTAGTGTATGGCTTAGAGGAGATTAGAAAAGCATTACAGTTAGGTGCTATTGACGCTCTTATAGTGTATGAAGAACCAGGGAGCGAACTTGAAAAGTTGAGCCAAGAAGCTGAAAATTATGGAACTAAGGTTTATGTTATAGGAGATGAATTACCTGACGGAGAATGGGTTAAAAAGACATTTGGAGGAGCAATCGGTAAGCTAAGATTTAAGATATACTAAAGAAAAGTCTATATCATTTTTCTCCTCTTCATTTCGTCCATTATCTTAATCAAAGGTATAGGAGGCACTATGCCATAGCTCTCTTCAAATTTTCTCTCAATGTCTTTCACATCAGACCCTCCATTACTCAGAATCTTCCTCACTAGGTTAATCTCGTCTTCCCAGTAATTCCAAGGATACATGAACCATTTCCATTCTGTTACCACCATGCCCACATAATCTGGTTTATATTTTGAAACTGACTGAATATATTGCATAGTCGCAGTTTTCACTTCTCGTGGAAGAAAATTATCCTCAACAAACTTTTTGGCTAAAACTACGCTATCACCTGTGTCCGCAATATCGTCAACTAAAAGTACCCTTTTGCCCTTGAGATCAAGCTTATAAGGGTATTTTACCTTTGCCTCAGGAGTCTGGGAAGCTGTTTCCACCCAATGTTCAACCTTTATAGATAACATATCTAGAACCCCTAATACGTCAGCTACAATCCTAGCAGGGACTAAACCTCCTCTGGCAATTGCAATTATAATATCCGGCTGATATCCCTCCTCCTTTATGGAATCCCCCAGTTTAGTGGACCATTCCACTACCTCCTCCCATGTTACCACTTTCACAGGAATTTTTACCAATTTTAAACTCCCATGACAACTATAAGTTAAGATTTATCAATTTTATGGTTTTTATACCCGGTGATTTTAAGAGATGATTGATGATCACAACAAAAGATAAAGCAAAAATAGGAATAATAGGTGGTTCAGGTCTATATGATCCAAAGATTCTTGAAAACACTAGAGAGATTAAGATCTATACCCCCTATGGAGAACCAAGTGACTACATACTTTTAGGAGAACTGGAAGGTAAGAGTGTGGCTTTCCTCCCTAGACACGGAAGGGGTCACAGGATACCACCGCATAAGATTAACTACAGAGCTAACATATGGGCTCTCAAAGAACTAGGAGTAAAATGGCTAATATCAGTCTCAGCAGTAGGGAGCTTGAGAATGGACTATAAGCCAGGTGACTTTGTGATTCCGGACCAATTTATTGATATGACAAAGGGTAGAGACTACACATTTTTTGACGGACCTGTGGTGGCACATGTAAGTATGGCAGATCCCTTCTGTAACAGTCTAAGAAAAATAATTCTAGATATTGTCAGAGAGATGAAAATTCAAACCCATGAGAGAGGAACATATATTTGTATTGAAGGACCTAGGTTTTCCACTAGGGCTGAGAGTAGAGTATGGAAGGAAGTATTTAAGGCGGATATAATAGGCATGACACTAGTTCCTGAGGTTAATTTAGCATGTGAGGCTCAGATGTGTTATTCAACTATAGCCATGATCACAGACTATGATGTATTTGCAGAATTACCTGTTACCGCTGAGGAAGTGACAAAAGTTATGGCTGAGAACACTGAGAAGGCGCGAAAATTACTTTATGAAGTTATAAAGAGATTACCAGAAGAACCAGATGAAAGAGAGTGTAGCTGTTGTCACTCCCTGAAAACAGCTTTACTTTAAAAAATAAAGTAAAATTTTACGATCCAGAGGTAAGCTTAACTGGTAATGTTAGTCTGGTCTATTCAGAGAACTCGGAATTGGAAGCCTACACGGTACATAGGGCTCTATCCTCCTTAACAGGGAGGACTATAAGGCTCGTTAACCTATACGATTTTCTCTTTTTCGAGAGCCCTTATGTGGATAGTAGGGACTATATCTTAGGAATTATCCATGACAGGAATCAAATAACAGAATTTTTAGACACGGCTTGGGCTCTAGAGAATCATGGGGCACTAATAACATGTCTAAGTAACGTGAAATCAAAGGGGATGATTCAACTTTTTAACTATAATGACGAGTTATGCGAAATCAACATTGCCCTCTCCCTCTTAAGGAAGATTTCTGAACTCTCTAATGACAAGAGGAGTAGAGAGATTAGTAAGGAACTTGAGGAAATAAATTCATTGGAAGATTGGCTCAAAGAAAAGATAAAGGAGACTAAGCTGGGAAGAGAAATAATTCTCTCCCCTGTATTCGCCCCAGCAAGGCATTTAATTAATAAATTCTTAAGTGTAAACGTTTGGCTCTACAACGATGAGCATATACCTAATCAACAAAAAGAAGTTCAGTTCATAACAACTTCCGCCGATATTTTAGTTACTAGGAGGAAGGAGAATGAGCTTCGGAGTAACGGAATAAACGTTAAAGAAACGTTATTAGACGTAGATCCAATTTTGGCGCCAATATATTTAACCCTTCTAACATACTTATTTAAGGAAGTTAAAGGAGGTTTATAGAGTGGACTTCATAGAGTATTGGATTAAAACTAAGCAACTCATTGACGATGTTATTCAGAAATATCTATCACAAATCAAGGATCTTGACATGTTAGAGGTTAGCAAATACATACTGAAAGACGGAAAGAGATACAGAGCAGTGCTAAATATGTTTTTTACTGAAGCTTTAGGTGGTGAACTGAGTAATTCACTAGACGCCGCCTTAGCTATAGAAATACTACACTCTTCCTCCCTGGCATTAGATGATATAGTGGATTATGATACCACAAGAAGGGGTAAATTATCTGCTTGGGCTTTATACACAAATAGGAGGGTTGTTTTCATAACAAATTATCTCATTCCATCTGCACTGAATATTATCTCTAGGTATGGAGAAAATGCGCTTAAGGTTAGTCTAGAGTTATGGAAAGACACTGCAGTAGGTGCAATCAAAGACATGTTTGGTCCTGCTACTTCATATCTGAGCACCATTGAACTAAAGACATCAAGTCTGTTTAAGTTGTCCACAGCTTTGGCTGCATTTACAGCGGATAGGGAGAAGGACTTAGACTTACTTTTAGATATGGGGAAATACCTTGGAATCATGTATCAACTTATTGACGATTATATTGATTGTATTAATTTTGAAAGTGGTAAAACTAAGGAGCTTGTAGGTAGTGCAAAACAACTGTATGAGTTATACGGGAAGAAGTATGGGGAATTTGTTAAAAGCGAATACAACAACGCATCAGCTCAGTACATATCTCTTCTTTCGAAACTGGATGTCAGAGAGAAGTTTAATGAGATAGCTATATCAATACCCGACACACTTTCGATGGGTTTACTTACCGAGGCAGGTATTAAAAAACTATAAAAACATTATTTTCGAGTCAAATCTTGGTGATATGATATTAATATTGCTGTCATTCATGAGTCTCAGAAAGTTACAGAGGCTGCTAAGCAGTTATTACTTGAAATAAAAAATGCGGGACACACAGCAATCTATCTAAGAATATCGAGGCTAAATACCATAATAACTAAAGACGGAGTAGAATATGGTTATGCTGGTAATACATTAGAAATTGATGGTGGTTTAATAAGAAACCTGGGGTTTATTTCATCAACTGAACAATTGATAAGAAGATATGATACACTAAGAAGTATGGAAAAAAGTGGGATAACACTGATCAATAGACCTGATGCTATGTTCGTAGCTAGAGATAAATTTTACAGTCTCGTTAAGCTGAAAAATGCAGGAATTCCTGTTCCTGAGACAGCTGTAGTTGAAGATCCATTTGAGGCTATGAGACTTGTCATGAAATGGAAGGATGTAGTAATAAAGCCCGTTGTGGGTAGTTTGGGTTTGGGCTCAATAAGAGCTGAAGATCCTGATATAGTTTTTAGGGTGTCAAAATCTCTACTATCAATAAATCAGCCCATTTACATTCAGAAATATATTAACAAACCGCAGAGAGATATTAGAATATTTGCAGTTGGGGACAGAATATTAGGAGGAATTTACAGGATAAATAAATCTTCGTGGAAAACTAATGTAGCTCAAGGGTCTCTCACCCAGGTAATTACTGTAAATCAGGATCTTGAAGAGATCACACTTAAATCAATGAAAGTTTTAGGGTTAGACTACGCTGGTATCGACATTGTTGAAGATGAAAGTGGGGATTACAAGATCCTTGAAGTGAATGGTTCTCCCCTGTGGGGAGGATTTTATGAGGCTACAAAGATAAATCCAGCAAAGTATATTGTCGAGCATCTTATTAAAAAGATGAAGAAATGAAGACTAAAAAACCGGCTGAGATAAGTGATGACGAGCTCTCGCACTGATCAGTCAAAATCTATAGTTTTAGCCTCTTTTATTGTCCTTAAAACAAACATGGTATAGGTGGAGGTCACTCCCTCCATATTCCCTATTTCATCAAGAATTTTAGCCAATTCTTCCCTACTTTTTACCCTAACTTTTAGTATTGAATAATATTCGCCTGTAATATCAAAAACCTCAAATATACTTTTGAAAGACGCTATCTTCTTCAGAATCTGTTCATATCGTTTAGGATCTGCCTTAATCATTATGAAGGCAACTACATTTAAGCCTATAGCTTCAGGGCTTATATCGACGTAAAAACCTTTAATAACGCCTTTCTCCTTCAATCTCCTAATTCTCATATGTATAGTTGATTCACTAAGATTCAGCATTTTGGCTATCTTAGAGAAAGGAGTCCTTGCGTCTTCCTGGAGAATAGATAGTATTTTTTTGTCTATATCATCTAGAATGTATGTCATGGTAAAAGTGACCTCCCAAATATTTTAATAAGGTCAAGTTTTCCAAAATCACCTATAGCTATCTTGAGAACTAGATCAGGATCAGTTTTAGTTAACATCTTGGATAAAACATCAGTTCCAATCACTTTCTTCTTTACTCCCTCAATTATCTTGGCTTGAGATTGAATAGTGAAGTAGAGTTTTGATGATTTAAACTCAGCCTTAAACTCTTTTCCCTTCAAGAGGGAATCTGCAAGTATCTTAGAACTGAGTATCGAAGGTCTTATGCCCTCACCTGTCAAAGGGTAAACTGCACCTATTGCCTCACCAACATATTTACCGTTAAGTCTGTCGTCAAGAATTCCTATATCCGCTACCCTAGCACCATGAAAGAATAATGTCTTACCCTTAATCACTGAGGAAAGTCTTTGTCTTAGAAAGTCTACACTAGCCCATCCGCCTATACCTATCTTACTTCCATATCTATCTGGGAACACCCAAGCATATCCTAAAAGGTCTGAGTAAAAATAGAATTCCACTATATCAGAGTCTATCTTATAATCCGTAATGTATTGAATGGCTGGAATGGTTTGATCAAAGGACAGTGAGTAATGCCCTGTGGAATTTATTACCATATCACTCTCTAATTTCTGGTTACCGTTTACGAGATACTCGCCTTTCCTTTCAATCACCTTTGAATTATACTGAACGTTTACCTTTTCTGCTATATCCCTGAGGAACAAGGGCTTATCGACTATGTATCCAAGTCTCCTCTTTGACTCTATATCGTGCACTATTTTTCCGTTTAGATATATTCTAAATCTCTTTATTTCTCCTATAATGGCTTCTTTTGATATCGGAACTAGCTCCTCAACACCAGTTATTAGTCCCCAAGCGCAGGGCTTATAACCCACATTGTCTAGACCCTCGTAGACTGTTGCATTATATTTTGTTCCCTTAAGAAACCAGGCCAAAGATAAACCCGCTGGACCTCCACCTATAATACTTACATCCATTAATCTTCACTTCCTAAAGTATAAGAAAACTAATAGTGCAACTACTATAGTCCCACTGTAAAGTATTATTAACGAGTAAAATGAAGTTAACATCCTTCCCACTAATGCACCTATTATAATCACTATAAGCATTGGTAAGTATCCATTGCTGAAGTAGATGAGATCCTTGTTAACCAGTTTAGGCAATATGTCCTTAGCCAGCAGGATAAACTGTACTATAAAGGGAAGTACAAATACCAACCCTGCTATGGCAAATTCTCTAGTTGCAGAATATAATTCCAGGAACTCGCCCAAAACTACACCTGTTGCAAATACTCCGCTAAAGTACGTACCTACTACCTTGTTTTTGGTATCTGTCCATGTTTTGTTAGAGATCATAATGTAAATTACTATTATAAAACCAATTGCAGATGAAATTACAAAGGCTAAGAAGTTTAGTAAGTAAGCGGGGATTAATGGTAGTAATATTAAAACTATTGAAAGTAACGCGACTGTTCTCGTATTCAATTTTACTCATTATTATTGCGTATAGTGAATTATAAAATTCTAACGCTAGCTTATTCAACGAAAGTATAAAAACTGCCTGATTGTTATAATACAAGATTGAGGAATATTGAAAATATTGGTGATGGGAAACATTAGATTTCCAGAGCCCCATATAGAGAGCGCTCTTTCAATGATAATAAAGAGGGAAGAGCCAGAGACTATCGTACTTAATGGGGATACTACACAGTGTTATTGGGACTATGAGTGTCCAAGAGTTATTGATGTATTATACGTTATAAGAAGCATAGCACCCTGGGCTCAAATAGTTTATATTCAGGGTGATATGGATCCCCATGCAATAAAGTGTATTATGGCAGAACCTAGATACAGAGAAGAGATATTGGCTACAACAATGTACATAGCTGAAGTTTCCTCTGTAAAATACTTCATAGTACATGGACATCAGAACGACATAGACCAATTAAGGAGAAGTATGGGGGCAGGTCCCTGGGATTGGATTGTGTTGGGGCAGTATAAAAGGTTAGAGGTAGATAAGCTAGCGAGAGTAATATACATAGGCGGAATCACTAGGGAGTTTCCATCAGATTCTAGAGGTTATTTAGTTATAACGGACTCTAATCACTACCTAAAGCAACTCAGGAACTGATACCAATATAACTTTCCCTAATTAACTCGTATATCTTAACATCATAAACGGCATCTCTTATATCTTCACTCTCATCATCTCTCCAGACAAGGTACGAATTTATAAATATAAGATTCCTCTCTCCTTTTACTAAAATTACTTCAATACCCATTCTTTTAAGAACCCTTATTTTACTTAGAATATTTTCATCAAATCTATTATAATAGACCTGGGCAATCACATATCAATTATTGGACGAAATACTATAAAGAGGATATATCGGGAAAATTAGTAATTTTAAATGCTAGCGAAAAACACTAATACCACATTTATGATGGCTAATTTAATGCCTTATTCATTAATAGCTTCCATTGTAAATGTCACATCTGAGAACCTAGATAATTTTTTCAGAAGAGTCCTCACTGATGTTAGGAAACTCGGAAGCAAAAAGGTTGTTGTAAACATTATTACAGACTTAAAGTTCCACGAGGTCGTAGGATACATTAGGGAAGCTATGCTAGACAATATAGACATAGGTTATGAACTTCACTTATGGAAAAGAGATGAAGTGAACAAGATGTTGGACAAATTACTTGAATATAACATAGATGGTATTCTCATTTATTGTGATGAAGAAACAAGACCTATCATGATAAAGATATATGATGCTTTTCCTAATAAAATAAAGGCGATGATAACAAAGAACTATTGTGTACAACCATAAGACTCTATATAAAGCTTTAAATAATGATTTTAAGATAAGTTATAGCGTGATAATGGTTGAAGGAACTTAAATATGACGTTCTGATAATCGGAGGAGGTTTTGCTGGTTCTTCAGCTGCTTACCAATTATCACGAAGAGGTCTTAAAATATTATTAGTAGATAGCAAACCGTGGAACAGGATAGGAGACAAACCTTGTGGAGATGCAGTAAGTAAGGCTCATTTTGATAAGTTAGGTATGCCTTATCCTAAAGGTGAAGAGTTAGAAAATAAAATAAATGGAATAAAGCTTTACAGCCCTGATATGCAGACAGTATGGACAGTAAATGGAGAGGGTTTTGAACTAAATGCCCCACTATATAATCAAAGAGTTCTTAAAGAGGCACAGGATAGAGGAGTCGAAATATGGGATTTGACAACAGCAATGAAACCCATATTTGAAGATGGTTATGTAAAAGGAGCAGTCCTCTTTAATAGAAGAACCAATGAGGAACTTACAGTATACTCTAAGGTAGTTGTTGAGGCTACAGGATATTCAAGAAGTTTCAGAAGTAAACTACCACCTGAATTACCCATAACCGAAGATCTAGATGATAAGGATGCAGACGTAGCGTACAGAGAGGTTCTACTAACTAAGGAAGATATAGAGGACCATGACTACTTGAGAATATTCATAGATCAAGAGACATCTCCAGGCGGTTATTGGTGGTACTTCCCTAAAGGGAAGAACAAAGTCAATGTCGGTCTTGGAATTCAGGGCGGTATGGGATACCCAAGCATTCATGAGTATTATAAAAAATATCTAGATAAGTATGCACCTGATGTGGATAAAAGTAAATTATTGGTTAAAGGAGGTGCATTGGTTCCCACCAGAAGACCGTTATATACAATGGCATGGAACGGTATAATAGTTATAGGAGATTCAGGGTTTACTGTAAATCCTGTTCATGGCGGAGGAAAAGGTTCAGCCATGATATCTGGATATTGTGCAGCGAAAGCTATACTTTCAGCTTTTGAGACAGGAGATTTCTCAGCTTCAGGATTATGGGACATGAACATTTGCTATGTAAATGAGTATGGAGCAAAACAAGCCAGCCTAGACATATTTAGGAGGTTCCTTCAGAAACTTAGTAATGACGACATAAACTATGGAATGAAGAAGAAGATTATAAAAGAAGAGGATCTGCTGGAAGCAAGTGAAAAAGGAGATCTTCACTTGTCTGTTGCTGATAAGGCAATGAGAGTAATCTCTGGTTTAGGCAGACCCTCTTTATTATTCAAGCTAAAGGCGGTTGCAGAGTCTATGAAGAAAATAAAGGAATTATATCTGAATTATCCAAGATCCCCCTCATCTTTAGGTAGTTGGAGAAGAGAAGTTGACAATGTTCTAACAGAGTTTAACAAAAGTTTAAGTTAGTACTATAAAAATAATTGCAAGAAATAGTGGTAAGACTAAAGGTATCCAGAATGTTTTCATAACATAACCTCCTATTTCCTCCAGTGCGACTACAAAAGACGAAATTATTTTACCTATTACTTTTACCCCTTTTAAGTCAAGCCTATTGAAGCCAACCTCACAATCCTGGAGTTTATTTAAAGCGTCATTCAAAGTTTTCTCGGCTAACGATGGTAACTCAGGAGAGAATTGGGCTGGAGTATAAAGATTTCCCAGCTCAGAGCCTGTGCATGAATGATCATCTGGAGTTATAAGTAGGGGAATATTTACGTATTTTCCTAAACTCTCTCTTAAAGATTTTGTAAGCGAGGGGTCAGCATTGTTAGCATATAAGTAAACAATACCCACAGTTGTATTTCCATCAGATAGAGCAGCAACTTTAATTTTATTGCTACAGAGACCTTCAGGATTACTTATGGTTCTCTCTTCAATTGCAATTTTTAATGCTCTCTCTACTCTTCTCTCCCTTAGAACATTTTTAGCGTAATTAATCCCTTGCATTATACATTCCCTTGAATTTAACGGCAGTTCCTCCTGAAGATATTCATTATGACAATCTATTATGTAGTCATTATACTTTACTGAGTTCTCCCATAACTTCACAGGGAGGTCATCAATTCCCAGACCTGGTCTCTCCAGGAAAGTCAATGTGGAATCTGAGAACACTAAAGTGACTCCCCTGAAACCACAATTATACCATACATGAATCCCATAAAACTTCTGAGATAACCACTTGCCATCCTTAATTTCATTTCCAATAAAATCTGCTACTCTTCTTGACTCAGAGGAGGTAACTAGATCTAGTTCGTGGTCACCAGGTCCATGGAAAACAATAACATTTGGAATTATAGATTCAAGTTGATAGATAAATTTGGAACTTCCTATCTCACCATTTAGACCGTAGTGGATTTTGGGTATTATAAAATGATGATTACCTATTTTGAACATACCTACATTGGTTACGATCTTAGTACCTACACCATCAAGGAATTTTTCCACCAGTTTATTATCATTCCTCATTACTGACATTAGAAAAGGGCGTAATAGGGTTAGAGATTTGAACCCTGTAATCCTCTCTCCTTTCACATTAACTATGTGAATATAAAAATGAAAAACAACTGCGATTATAAGTGAGTATAATAACACGTAGTAATTTAGCCCACTAATAAGGGATGGAAGAAAGGAGGTCACAAAGACTGAGAGAGTAGATTTCAATTCAGATAATTTTCCCAGCATGAGATATCCGAAGAAAGGAGCGAGAATACCGAATGCAAATACTGTCTGGGAAGTAAATAATGAAAATATGAGATAAACAAACTCAGTTAATAGCCCAAGAAATATTGAAAGTTTTATCTCTCTAACAATCAAAAGTACGCAAAGTAGGTAAATTAAAAACGGTATTATATACAGTATTCCAAACTCTAAACTTCTAACCAAAAGTAAGGCAAACTCTATTGCAAATATACTGAAAACTATCCTAAAGCTAGGTAGCCTTTTTAACTTAGAGTAGTACTTTCTAGCAGTAGTTTCAGAATTCACACTCTCTTACGCCAGCGGGTGAAATTTAAATGTTGCTATCAAAAGATGATATAGGTGTCGATAGGCTCGTTAGACATAAAATTAATGATTGTGAAGTCTACATAGCTGAGAAGAAAGGTAAAGTGATTATAATAGCTTTGTATAGAGGAATACATTCACTTTATTTCAAGGTTGCACCATCTTATGCCGGTTCGTGGGACTGTGAGGAACTGGAATATTATCCATTTGGATACTATGGATTTATAAGAGATGAGAAAGAGCTAGTACCAAAACTCATAGAAAAAATTAGTGAGCTAGAGAAAAATGAGCTTATATAACTATGATCTAATTATAAGCGACATAGATGGCGTCATACTGAGAGAAGGAGAACCAATATGGCCAAACTTTTTAGCAATCAAGAAACTATCCGAAGCCGGTAAGAAGGTACTTTTATTAACTAATAATTCAGGCTTCAGTAGAGTCTTACTATCACGGCAATTAAGCTATTTAGGCTTGAAGATAAGTCCAGAATATATTGTTACTAGTGGTACAGCAACTGCAATATACATGAAGGAGCAATCAAACATTAAGACAGTTTTCGTGGTTGGCGAAGAAGGATTAATTGAGGAATTGAAAAACTTTGGATTTGAAGTACTGGGTATAAGAGAAGCTAATGAGGAGACACCTGATGCAGTAGTTATTGGTCTTGATAGGTTAAGCACTTATGAAAAATTGTCTACAGCAATGAGATCAGTATATAAAGGGTCTAAGTTTATAGTCACTAACATGGATAGATTATGGCCGTCTAAGGATGGGCTTAAATTAGGAGCAGGCGCAATAGCCTCAACAATAATTTATGCGTTAAAGAGAAATCCTGACTTTATAGCAGGAAAACCCAACATCTGGATGATAAAAGTAGCATTCAAGATTGCTGGATTGAAGGATTTTTCTAGAGCAATAATGATTGGAGATCAGTTAGAAACTGATATAAAAATGGGATTAAATGCTAATATAGACACTGTGTTAGTTTTAACTGGTATAAACACAAGGAAGGACTTGGAGGCATCGGATATAAAACCAAAATTTGTGGTTAATACATTAACAGAGTTACTATAACAAATACTTTTTATCTTTTAACTAGTTTAAATCAAATATGGAAAAGCTAAGTTATGACGCCGTGATTATAGGAGCTGGTCTAGCCGGTCTAATGGCTGCACATGAGATATCTAAGGCTGGCTATTCTGCTGCAGTAATATCTAAAGTATTTCCTACTAGATCTCATTCAGCTGCCGCAGAAGGAGGTATAGCAGCCTACGTAAATGGTAACTCAGATCCTAATGATAGCCCCGACTATATGGCATATGATACAATAAAGGGAGGCGATTATTTAGTAGATCAGGATGCTGCTGAACTGCTAGCTTATAAATCAGGTGAAATTGTAGAGTTGCTAGAAAAGTGGGGAGCATTATTTAACAGACAGCCAGATGGAAGGATAGCCTTAAGATACTTCGGTGGTCAGACCTACCCAAGAACTAGATTCGTTGGAGACAAAACAGGTATGGCATTACTTCATACTTTATACGAGAGAACCTCAGGATCTGGAAAAGTAGACTTCTATTTTGAATGGTTTGCTTGGGAGTTAATTAGAGATGAGAGTAGGGTAAGAGGAGTAGTAGCTTTTGACATGAGAAACATGGTACCATTCTTCTTTAAGGCTAAGGCAGTTGTCATAGCCGCTGGAGGTATGGGAATGCTGTATAGACACACCACAAATAGCTATATCGGAACAGGTGACGGTTATGCAATGGCTCTAAGAGCTAGAGTAGCACTGAAGGATCCTGAGTTTGTCCAATTCCATCCCACAGCGTTATATCCATCTGATATACTAATAAGTGAGGCAGCTAGAGGTGAAGGTGCGGTTTTAAAGAACGCTAAAGGAGAAAGATTTATGACTAGGTATGCTCCAAAGAAGTTAGACTTAGCACCAAGAGATATAGTTTCAAGAGCTATAATAACTGAGATTAAGGAAGGACGCGGTTTTCCAGGTGGATATGTAGGGTTAGATATATCGCATTTAGGTGAAGAGTACATTAAAGAAAGATTAGCCTTAGCTTATGAGGCAGCAAAGACATTCTCTGGAGTTGATGCAACTAAAGAGTTGATTCCCATAAGACCAGCTCATCATTACTATATGGGAGGAATAGATGTTGATATTACAGGTAAGAACCCAGATGTAATAGGGTTATTTGCAGCCGGAGAAGCAGCCTGTGTATCCGTACACGGAGCTAATAGACTGGGGTCTAATTCTCTTCTAGAAACATTAGTTTTTGGAAGAGAGACAGGAAATGAAGTAGTTAAATTCTTACAGTCCTTTACAGAGCCCTCATCAGATATAGACAAAGAGGCTGAAAAGGCTGAACAAAGTGCATATGATATTGTGAAGAAAGAATCTGGTGTTCATTTCGGTGATATATTAGAAAAATTGAGAGATTACATGTGGGAGTTCGTAGGAATATACAGGGACGAAAATGGGTTAAAGAACGCTGTCTCAGAAATCCTAAAGTTAAGGGAACAAATGAAGAATATGTACGTATTGGACAAAAGTAAAGTTTACAATACAGAGTTTTATAACGCCCTAGAACTTAAGAATATGATTGACCTAGGTTTGGTAATCGCAAGTACTGCCTTAAACAGGAAGGAATCAAGAGGAGCCCATTACAGAACAGACTATCCAAAGAGAGATGACCAAAACTGGCTCAAACACACTATAGCATATCTATCAGGAAACACTGTAGAAATAACTTATAAGCCAGTTAAAATGACCAAATGGAAGCCTGAAGAAAGGGTGTATTAAGATGTCCCTGAAGAATGAAGAAGCAGAGGTTATAATAAAAGTAAAGAGATACACACAGGAAAAGGGGTTCTATTGGCAAGAATATAAGCTAAAGGTCGATAGGTTTACTCAATTTACTGAAGCACTAAGGAGGATAAAAAGCGAGCAGGATCCCACTTTAGCATATAGAGCTTCATGTCACATGGCGGTTTGTGGAAGCTGTGGGATGAAAATAAATGGTGAACCTAAATTAGCATGTAAGACTCTAGTGCTTGATGTCATAAAGAAATATGGTAGTAACGTTATAACCATTGAGCCCATGGATTATTTCAAACCTGTTAAAGATTTAGTGGTAGATTTGGATGACTTTTATAATAGGATGCACAAGGTAAAGCCTAGATTATATCCAAGTAATGAAGTATTAGAAGGTAAGGCTGAACATAGACTAAAACCAGAAGATCAAAAAGTATTATGGAAATTTGCCCAGTGTATATGGTGTGGATTATGTGTATCAGCATGTCCAGCAGTTCAAGAGGACCCTGAGTTCTTAGGTCCAGCAGCTCATGCTAAAGGTTTCAGATTCCTAGCAGATCCCAGAGATACAATAACAGAGGAAAGATTGAAGATACTTATAGACAGTGCTTGGAGATGCACTTACTGTTATATGTGCTACAACGTATGTCCTAGAGATATAGAGCCTGTTACAGCAATAAAGAAGACTAGAGCATTTAGTAGGCTTGCAAAGGATAAGACTGAGGTTATAAAGACAGGTGAGAAACACACTGAGGCAGTCCATAGCTCAATATTTGACTCAGGCAAGATAATGGGTTCCAGAGTTTACCTATCCACGTATGGTCTATTAGGCTCTATGAAAGAAATGATATTCCTTATGCAATCAGGAAAACTTAAATATGCTCTAGTCAAAGAGAAGGCAGTGGAAAACATCCAAGAAGTAAGAAAATTATTAAGGGGATAAGTTATGGCGTACGCATATTATCCAGGTTGTACGGCACATGGTTTATCAAAAGATATAGATATAGCTACAAAAAAAGTATTCGAAACGTTAGGACTTAAATTAGATGAGGTAAAGGACTGGAACTGCTGTGGCGGAGGATTTTATGATGAATATGATGAAGTAGGACATGTAGCATTAAACCTGAGAAACCTCTCAATCGTCGAAAAGATGGGCTATCAAAAGATGGTTACTCCATGCAGTGTTTGTCTACAAAGTCATAGATTAGCCACACATAAGTATAAGGAAAACAAGGACTTGAAAAAGGAAGTAGATGACAGGATAAAAGGAACCAGTGTAAGTTATTCTGGTAGTGCTCAAGCAGAACACATAGTTTGGGTATTAGTAAGAGATGTAGGGTTACAAAAGATAAAGGAAAGGATAAAGAGACAACTCACAGGTCTTAAAGTAGGAGCTTACTACGGATGCCAAATGCTCAGACCAGAAGAAATAATGGGTTTCGAGCCTGCATTTAACCCCCATAGTATGGAAGACCTTATCAGAGTGACAGGAGCAACACCAGTGTCATTTAAAGCAGCAAAGTCATGCTGTGGTTTTCCACTAATGGGTAGCAATCCCAAAGTTGGTTTAAGGTTAGCCTATGGCGTACTTAAGAGTGCAAAGGAGGAGCAGGCAGATATAATAATTCATCCTTGTTCCCTATGTCATTTACAGCTGGACAACTTACAGCTGAGAATAAAAGCTGAATTCAATGTGAATTGGGTGGTTCCAGCAATATATGTAACCCAGTTATTAGGATTAGCATTTGGATTTAGCCCCGAAGAACTAGGAATATCTAAACTAGCCCAAGAGGTTCTTGCATCAAGGGGTATAGTATAATGAGTGTTGAAGAAAATATATCAAATGTAATCACAAAAATTGGCGGAGATGTGAAGAGGAACTGGTACCCAGTAAGTGAAAGACCTGGTAAAGAACCTTTTGCAAAAGAAATTGAATATACAGTTGGAGATCTATATTCAGGAAAGATACACCTCAGAAATGAGGGCGATATTTACGTCTTCGTCGTTTCTAAATATGTTTTTAATTGGAAAGAAAAAACTAAGGACTTAAAAATAAAGGGTGAACTTATAGACGCTGCAGGAGGATTAATGTGGATTAAAGAAGAAAATGAAAAAAGCTTAGAGGAAGATATGAAGTTTTTACGAGATTACGTTAATTCAGCAAAAAGTTCTTCATCACAACACTGACTCAGTGTTCGGATCGTTCAACATCAATAAATTTTTATCCTATCCCTTTATAAAAATATTATTAACGGCCATACTCAGTTGACACCGTATTAACGGAGAATGATACTGAGGCCTCCTCTAATTTTTTAAGTTTCAACAACTCTCAATAAATCATCATGATCAAGTTTGTAAACTACTAGATATTTATCTGCAATCCTACGTAAGTCAGCATTATCTCCCCTGATCATAACGCTTATTAAAACAGAGTTAGCCTCTCTTAATGACCTTCTAACTGTGGTCTCAGCTATCTTATCTTCACCGTCTGTTAGTAATATCACCTCGCTAACACCCTTAACATGACCTTCTTTTATGTCCTCACATGCTGAAATTATGGATCTACTTATATCAGTACCTCCCCCACCTCTTATTTTGCCTATATATTCAATCATTTTTATTACATCCTTGCTCTTAGCGTTCTTCATAACTTTTATCAATGGATATGGTATATTATCAAAAAACCTGATGTAAAAATCTCTATTCTCCCTCCTTGCCCTATTATATAAGGATAGGGCAACGGCTTTTGCCCAAATGATCTTCTCACCATCCATACTTCCAGATTTATCCAGAAGTAAATATATAGGACCTAACGCTTCCTTAATCTTCTTCTGATATAATAGTAAGTCCGAGTCAGCGAATTTCACATAAAATAACTCGTCAGGTAACGCTAACTCTGAATAAACGATCCTTTCTAAATCGGAACCCTTCTCATAACCGTGCAATTCTCCTCTAGCATATCTTACAGTCCTCTTCTTAGTGTAGCTACCTAACCTTGGCATTCCATTCAGGAACTCCAATATCTTCTTAATCTCGGTGTTTCTGGCTAGTCTTAAGACCTCGTGAATCTCTCCTTCAAAGTTAAGTATAGAACCAGTACCTGCACCATTTCCTCCTACTATTCTTTGCATGTTCTTTACTGCCTCAGCATCTTCTACCGCTTTGCTCAATGCTTTTTCATGTACTTGTTTCATTAGTCTCTCCATCTTTTGATTCTCTTCATTATTTTTGGTATTGCTCTCTTTTCCGCCACTCCCCTTCATTAGACCGTTTAATATTTGTTCTGCCATTTCCCTCTCTTCTTGTGATTGGGATGTTCTTTTGATTCTCTCTAGCTCCTCAATCAAATTTTGAATGTAACTTACAGATAGAGCCATACTAACTGCTGAGTTAGCAATGGAGTAGTTTCTATTCTTTATAACCAACTCAGAATCCAACATCATGTTAATGAAGTTATACATTACCTCTTTTCCTTTGTTTACTTCCTCTTTCGTAACTGGAATTGGCATAGGTAAATAGTGAATGTAATAAGTATCTACTAAAAATCCGTCTTCTAGTTGAAGATCTTTACCGGTGAGTTTCTTAAGAGTGTAACCTAACCTTTCTCCTCTATATTTAACTAAGGGATCTAAATAATCGACTCCTCTTAAAAAACCATCCTCGCTCAAGGATATATCCCCAGCTTTCTTGCAACTTTTTCTAATAACTTATCTATTTCATTTATTACGTCTTTCGAGAATTCCTCCACTTTCTCATCTCCGCTTTCCTTACCTAAAGCGATTACTCTATCCCTCGTAGCTCTTAAGCTTCTTATTAACTCCACTAACCTGGGATCAGACTCATTAGCAGCATCCACATATTTTGTTGCCTCTTTTATGTTAGAGTAGATTTCATTAAGTTCTTTCATGTACTTAATTGGTGTTTTTAATTCCTCTGATAATAGGGCGGACACCTTTTCAAAATCATCAATCTCTTTGGGTGCAATATACTTCAGAACAATCAAGTCCTCTTCTATAGCCTTCAACCTACCATTCAGTAAAGCGTGAGATGCAGCTATCTTCAAAACTTTCCCCTTCCTTCTATCCGTTAAATGTATACCTTTTTCCTCTAACATTGCGTAAAGCTTTAGTAGTTTCGATTTTACAGCGGACAGATCTACTTGAGGTATTAGAGAGTATAACTCGTCTAATTGAGATACGGTCATGATTGTTTGACTTATATGCCATTTGTCTGAAAACTCATAGTCCCATGCTGAATTTATAAGGTCCTTCCACTGGTCTTCACTTACTGGTCTTGCGTAGTGCCTTAACAACAATCTATCATACAATGCGTCTAATTCTGGCTCATCTGGAACCCTGTTACTTGCGCTTATTAGTGTTCGTAGAGGAACTTTTATAACGTTATAACCGTCATATATAACTCTCTCATTTAATAAGGATAACAGCGCGTTTAATATAGCAGAATTTGCATTAAAAATCTCATCGAGGAAGGCAATTTCTGATTCTGGTAATCTGTCCTTGGTAATCCTTTTGTATATGCCTTGCTTCAGTGCATTTACATCTAATGCTCCGAATAATTCTGCAGGCTCGGTATACTTGGTTAACAAATACATGAAGAATTTTGCACTCATTAGATCTGCAGCTCTTCTAGCTAAAGCTGATTTGGCAGTTCCTGGCTCACCAATTAGTATTACGTGCTCTTTGGAGAGTAATGCTAACGTTAATACTCTTGCTTCCTCTTCTCTGCCTACAAATGGGGCAGATAACATTTCTAAAAATTTCTTTGGATAATCTAATAGATGATTGGCATTAACATTATTACTCACAGACTATCCCAATTTAATCTTATAATCTACTAGCTTAAAAACAAATGTTAGTAACTCTCAATAGGATTATAACACAGATTTTTATACCTGAATAGAGAGATATTATTTACAAAATTCGTGAGTCGAGAATAAATGGTAGACAAGGTAAATAGTTTAAAACCTGGAATGGAAAACGTAAATATAACTGTTAGAGTAATAGAAGCAAGCGAGCCAAGAGTTATACAAACAAAGAATGGGACAAGAACCATAAGCGAAGCAGTTGTTGGAGATGAAACAGGTAGAATAAAACTAACTTTATGGGGAAATCTTGCTGGAACTATTAAATCTGGTTCTGTGATAAAAATTGCAAATGCATGGACTACGGCTTATAAGGGTAAAGTACAGTTAAATGCGGGAAGCAAATCTAATGTTTCTGAGGCTGAGGATAACAATATACCCGAAGCTGAATCCATACCTGAAACAACACCTTCTGCAGGAGAATACAGAGGAGGAGGAAGAGGAGGCAGAAGATTCGGAGGAAGAAGAGGTGGATTTAGGCCGAGGAGAGAGAGCGAAGGAGAGGAAGATGAATGAATTTTGATGAAGTAAAAGATCTTAAGCCGCAAAAGGTAGGAGAACTGATTGATGTAACTAAAAGTGGAGAAGAAGAAGGTTACGTGATAAAGTTATCCGAAGAAAAGGTTTATGAGCTTGCACCTATAGCTTATTATGTTTGGGAATTATGTGATGGTAATCGAACTGTGACCGAGATTGTTGACAGAGCGAGTAATGATACAAATCTTCCGTCTGATCAAGTTCGAGAGCCAATTTTAACTGTATTGGACGAGTTGAAAAAAGCCGCATTAATCGTTATGTAAGTAAAGATATTATGTAGTTTTTTGAATATATTTTTATGAGAGCGATTCTTAAGGATTCAGAACTACTCTATCCTCAGGATGCTCTAGCTAAATTCCTAAACGAATTTGGAGTAAAGCAATTAGAAGTGGAAAGGATAAATCTTGAAGACTCGTTAAACAGGATTGTAGCTGAGGACATAATATCTGACATACCTTTACCCCCTTTCTCTCGATCCACAGTTGATGGCTTTGCGATAAAGCATGACCTTTGTCCTGGAGAATTTACAGTAATAGATAAGATTAGAATTGGCGAATTTAAGGAGATTAGGATAGGCAATGGAGAAGCAGTTGAAGTGGACACTGGTTCACCGATTCCTGAAGGGGCAACAGCAGTCGTTAAGGTTGAAAATACAGTAATTGAGGGGAATAAGGTAAAGGTAAGTAAGAAATTAAGTTTTGGTGAAAACATAGGTTGGATCGGCACAGACATACCTAAAGGAACATTGGTGGTAAGAAGAGGTGAGAGATTAAACCCTTATAAGATAGCCCTTTTGGCATCAATCGGAATAAGGCAAGTTTTAGTTTACAAAAGACCAAGGATATACATTATTATTACTGGAGATGAATTAGTAGAACCAGGTAAAGACCTTGATCCAGGAAAGATTTATGAGAGTAACTCGTACTACTTGCAAGCTTATTATTTATCTAAAGGCTACGATGTTATAAAAAGGACTCATGTAAACGATGATAAGGAATTAATTAGAAGAGAGATACTGGAAGGCATAGAAAAAGCAGACATCGTGATAGTAACAGGGGGGTCAAGTGCAGGAGAAAAAGATTATGTACATCAAGTGATCAAAGAGGAAGGTAAAATTATAGTTCATGGCTTAAAAATAAAACCGGGAAAGCCTGCAATACTGGCAGAAATTAAGGGTAAACCGGTTTTCGGATTACCAGGAAACATAACATCTACAATGGTGATAAATGAAGAAGTAGTTGATAAATACATAGATATAATGTATAACATTTCTTCTTATAGATATACCATAAAGGCAACTATAACAAATGAAGTAAAAGCAGATTATAATAGGACCACATATATTCCAGTCTATTTAATTAAAAAGGATGGAAAATATTACGCTATAGGGATGCCTTTTGACAGCTACATGATAGGAGTCTTTTCAACTGCAGACGGTTACATTATTATAAACCCAGGAGAAAATATAGAAGAGGGAAGTGAGGTAAGTGTTTACCTTAGATCACTAGATGAGAGACCCGTTTACATAGGTGAAGAAGAGCCTACGCTATATCCAAGAGGATTTAGAGTGCTACCCTTTGGATCTTATATAGGACTTAAGGCAATCAAATACGGTATAGGGGATGTTATCGTAATAAGTAATTTATATGATTCTAACTTTAAGGGAGATTTAAGTAAGGAGAGAAACGTTATAGAGACAGGTGAAGGTAGTGAGTATGTGGGGTACCTGGAGTGGGTAGGATTAAGTAAATTAGTAAAAGACCCTGTAGTCAAATTAAGATACCCCTCAGTTGCCCTGCAATTAATGGATAAGGCGAAAATTATTATCCCAGATACGTTCCATAAGGACGGTAAAGTAATAGGTAAGGAAAAATTAGAAATTATTGTAAGGAATCCAGATATTAAGAAATATTTTAGGGGTTAAACATTTTTAATCTGAAAAGACAGAATCATCAACATGTTAATTAAAGCATACTCCTCTTCAGCTAATCTTGGAGCAGGATTCGACATATTGGCATTAGCACATAACGCCTTTGAAGACAGTGTTGAAATGGAAGCGATTCCAAACTCAACTTTGCAGGTTCTCGTCACTGGTGATGGTGTTCCCAATGAGGTAGATAAGAACTCAGCTTCTTATGCAGTATACAGGTTATTGAGCGAACTTGATGTAAAAGTCAAAGTTAAAATGAAAGTTATTAAAGGAATACCTGCAGGCTTAGGGTTAGGAAGCAGTGGAGCTTCTGCTGTCGCAGCTGTAGTTGGTGTAAATAATTTGCTTAAATTAGGTTTAGATAAGCAAGAGTTGGTTAGAGCCTCAATGATCGGAGAAATAGCATCCTCAGGCTCTGCTCACCCTGATAATGTGGCAGCAAGTGTCTATGGAGGGGTAGTAGCTGTATTAAACACTGAACCAGTTACAGTTTCTCCCATTCCGGTTAACTTAAATTTCTCCTTATTACTATTCATTCCAGTTTTACAGCTTAAGGATAAAACTAAGAAGGCACGTGAAATGCTTCCCCGTAATGTGGAATTAGGTAAGATGGTTAGAAATTCAAGATATCTTTCCTCTACAATTTTAGGACTTGTTAAAGGTGATAGGGAATTATTGAGATTGGGTTTGAATGACGAGATAGTAGAAGTAGCGAGGAGTCCACTTTTCCCACATTATGAAAAACTTAAGAAAATTTCCATAGAAAATAACGCAATTGGTGCGTGTGTAAGTGGGGCTGGTCCTACAATTGCAGTGTTCGTTGATGAATATAGTGATAAAAACAAAATTAAAAAGGAGGGACTTGAAATCTGTGAAACATACTCACAGAAGTGTTTAGTCAAGGAAGCTAAGATAGCAGGGGGTGCATGGGTTGAGAGATGGAACTAAAGCTACATTTGAAGGAACAGACGAGAAAACTGGCGCTATTACTACACCAATATATCAGACTACATCCTTTGAATTTCCTATCGGGGAGAAATTCAGGTATACAAGAGAGGCAAACCCGACTGTACTAAAGTTGGCAGAGATGATTGCTAGTTTAGAAGAAGCAGAAATGGGTGTGGTATTTTCCTCAGGTATGGGAGCGATATCTACTGTAGCTTTTACCCTTTTAAAGCCAAATTCATCAGTCCTCATCCATAGGGACATGTTTGGTAGATCATACAAATTCTTCACTGAATTTATGAAAAATTGGGGTGTAAGAGCTGAAGTTGCTGAACCTGGAGAGGTCATAGAGAAGGCTAAGGAGAAAAAATACGACATGGTATTTGTGGAGAGTATTTCAAACCCCACATTAAGAGTTGTAGATTTACCTGAGTTGGCTAAAATATGTAAAGAAAATAATGTGCTATTGGTTGTAGACGGAACATTCGCTACGCCAATTAACCAGAAACCTATTGTCCAAGGAGCAAATATTGTAGTACATAGTGGATCAAAGTTCATTGCAGGACATAATGATGTAATAATTGGAGTGGCTTGTGGTAACAACGAATTAATGAATAAAATTGATCTTACTAGAAGGAGTTTAGGTACATCTGCAGATCCACACGCGTCATATCTTACTATACGAGGAATGAAGACACTGAAGGTAAGAATGGATGTTATAAATTCTAATGCACAAAAGATAGCGGAGTTTCTCCAAGAGCATCCAAAAATATCCAGAGTATATTATCCCGGAATAAAGGTGCATCCTGATTATAATACAGCCAGGAGAGTTTTGAAGGCAAACGGGGGAGTTGTAAGCTTCGAGATCAAAGGTTCTCAAGAAGACTCCATAAAATTAATGAATAGACTTAATGTAATACTTTCTGCCCAAACATTAGGGGGTGTGAACTCCACTATATCCCATCCTGCAACAATGAGCCATAGGAGTTTAACACCAGAAGAAAGGAAATTGGCTGGGATTACACCTAATATGTTGAGACTTTCTGTAGGTATAGAGGAAATAGAAGATTTAATCGAAGACCTAGATAGAGCACTATCAAACCTATAAGATAGCCTTTATCTCATGTTTTAATTCATCTTCTATCAAGGCTTTAATCTCATCTTTATGAAGACGAAGTAAGTGTAAATAGAGACCCTTCTTGGTAAATGGACCCTTGTTACACAATTTACAGTAAAGTAAATTACCCCTTTCTTCCACTAGCCAAAAAGACACCCTTTGTACTGAGGTTTTTGCAATATTCCTCATTGAAATTCCTACAAGTCTCTCTATCTCCTCGTCCTTAACAGAGATCTTACTAGCATACTTTGTGGTTACCTCAACTAACTTTTCCGCTGTTATTGATATTCCGCTATCCATTTCTGATCCCAAATACTTGCTATCCCTATAGCTAACACAAATATTGAGATAAGCCTCAATAATCGTTTATTGAGATCTCCAGTTATAAATTTTTGAATGTAAGATAAATCTACACCAAGAGCACGTAGGACTTTTTCGGTCCTTACTTCCACCTCCTGATAATTGAAAGGTACTTCACCCTCTTCCAGTTTCCTTTTAGCCTCTATAACAATTTCAAATGTTTCTCCCAGCTCGTCTTCAGATATGTCTGGAAATATCTTAGTCAGTTTCTTATTAATCTTACTCCCTACGACCTCAGCCATGCCGGGGACATAATCTAATGGTGCTACTGCCACTATCCACGCATCAGTATATTTTCTCACTGTCTCTTTTACTTCCTCACTCTCTCCCTCAAGCTCTTCAACTATTGAGGCCGCTGCTACGATATGTGCCAACGCTTCTCCTATTTTTAGGTCAGGTTCATAGGTATAGTAACTTGATACTTCATTTGAATTTAAATCAATTACATCGCTCATTGTATATACGCTATGTACTACATAAAGATTAAAAGTAAGCATCAGATAATACACGAAAAGTAAATCTATTACTATGCTAACTTCTCATTAGCTATACCAAAGTATAAAATGGGATAAGAGTTAAAAATCATGTGAAAGCCTTTATCTTCGGTCTGGGAGGAGGGGGAGATGTAGTATCAGCGTATATCGCTTATGAGTATTACAAACGCCTGGGTTACGATACTATACTCGGGGCAGTTACGTGGGAAAGGTATGTTGAGGATCCCTTACCTGGACCTATATGCGAGTTCATGAACGCAGATAACTTAAATGATGTAATTACTAAATTGAACAAGGAATCTTATTCTATAAGAAATGGTAGAGTAGTTATCCCTCAGATCGTGAAAGTACTCAAAGTCCTAAATATAAGTGAGGGGTACTCAATTTGTATTCGTGAAGGTATTAGAAAGATAGCTCGAATGATTGATGAATTCGCGTTGAAGGAAGGAATTGATGTAATAGTAGGAGTAGATGCGGGAGGAGATGTACTTGCAAAAGGATGTGAGGAAACGTTAGGAAGTCCATTGATTGATTTCATCATGCTTAATGTTTTGACAGAAACTAAAACCAAATCTGTTTTAGCCACAATTGGTGCTGGTAGTGATGGTGAACTACAACAAGATTATATCCTAAGGCGGATAGCAGAGATAGCAACTAAGGGTGGTTTAAAGGATATAAAGGGAATAGACGAGGCAATATCACGAAAGCTAGACGAGATATTAAGCGTTGTTACAACTGAAGCTTCTAAGATACCCTTGGAAGCTTTTAGAGGACTATACGGGGAAGTTAGCATAAGAAACAATACTAGACGAGTCTTTGTTACACCCATCTCCGCAGTGATGTTTTTCATGGAACCCAAAATAGTTTATGAGACTTCTCCTATAGCTAAAGTCATCAAAGATTCTGAATCACTGGAGGATGCTAATGAAAAACTAAATAAAATGGGAGTTTACACTGAATATAATTTTGAACTTGATTTGTTCTCGAGGTTCGGAAATGATGCGACAAATGTTAAAGGCGATGAAATATCTAAAATTAGATCTGAAGGAAAAAGAAAACTAGGAGAGACTAAAATAAAATGCTAATACTAAAACTTTTAAATGATTATTAAAAATGTATCATGTGAGAATATTAGAAGAGCTAAGACAAGAATATGATTTGACTGATGATGAAATTGAGTACGCGATTGATAAGGCGAGGGGAATAATTCTCGGGTTCGCTATGGAAATGAAAGCGATGAAAGTTTTACAGGATATGAATTTTATGAATGTCAAGTATGTTGATCTACCAACACATGACATTGAAGCAGAAAAAGATGGAAGCAAATATTATGTGGAAGTAAAGGCGACAAAAAAATCACCCACTAGAGAATATAGCGCACATAAGATAGCGATGATAGCTAGATTGGACGGAACCCACTTGACATTGGTCATGACTCCGAGCCCCCATTTGTTTAATACGGAAGAGGTCTTGAGCGAACCTAAAAGATTACTGTTTAATGTTTTTAGGTATATTTACAGTAACAATGTAGAAAAACTAAAGGAAATAACTTCTGATGACAAATACAAGACAATTCTTAGCAGTTATGAAAAAGTGATAAAAATCTACACTACAAGATATAACAAGGATGCACTAAGCCTTTTAGAGACCTTCCTTTAAATTTCTATTAACGTTAGATAACATAGCGTATCTTTCTGCCTTATCCAGGTACTTGTATACAGTGTTGTGCTCTTTACCCTCAATAAGTAATTCGATAGCCCTTTTAGCGATACTTAATTGCTCTATGTTTCCCAAAAGTCCGATCTCATGATCCTTTACTAGGACTATAACACCTGTGTATTCTTCTATTGTCCTCTTAGTTTTACCTTTTTCACCTATCACCCTACCTTTTATCCTCCTCAAAGAATTTACCGAATTAGTGAATTCCTTTAAGTTTATGATTTCAAGTCCATAATCATCACTCATAAGTCTCATGGCATCATTTGGTTCAAAACCAAAACCTAAGGCGTTTATTACCGATATGACTTTCATGGCATTATATGAATTATTATCCTTTGGAATAACTCTGATCTGTTTAGTCACCTCGTCAAAATTAATGGTAGTATTACTTATTTCCTCAATACGTTTTGATAAAGTTTTAATTAAATCAAGCCTCTCATCTGGTACAGTCACATACATCATAGTTACTCATATTAAATTTTAATAAAACGAGTTAATATTTCCGTCTCGCTCATCACATTTATACCATTATTCATAAAGAAAGAATTAATATTTCGAATATCTCTGACTAAAAATTCCCTCGCGTTCGGATGAGTCAGATCTATGGCTTGGCTAACATCTATTATATACGGTTTACCATCAAAAACCATAATGTTATATTCACTTAAATCCCCGTGAACTAATTCTGCTTTATTCGCCATTATGACAACTTGATCTATTATAGTTTTATACAAGTCCTCATTGACGTCTTCAGAACGTAATTCCTTTAGTAGTGGTGCTCTAATACCGTTATCACCTATGAATTCCATAATTAATATGTTCTTGTGAACGTATATCGGCTTAGGTACTGAGACACCTGAATCATACATTTTAGAGAGATTTTTGAACTCTTTTTTAGCCCACACTTCTATAAGTTTTAGTGTGTTTGAAGCCCTTACACCCTCAAACCTTGGATCGCCAAAGGTATACCTCTCTATCGCTCTTTTGCTTGACGCAGTAGAAACGTAATAAATTTTTACTGCATACCACTCCTCACTCTCAGTTAGGGCTGGATATATCTTTGCCTCTTTACCAGCTGAAACTGCCCCATAAATAGTTTTTATATTTAATTTTCTTGAAATATAATATAAATCGGAATAAGTTCTTGTATCTAGAGTGGAGTCAACCACTTTAAATAAATCAGCATCTTTGATTCTTTTTTCCTCTTTTCTCCTTTTGTTTCGTGACAAAGAATTATCCTCTGAGCTGTTCTATCACATCCTGGCTGATGACCTTGTCTTCCACTAGTCTTCTTACTTCACTTTCCGTATACCTATACACTATGTCGCACTTATTAGGCTGAAAGTCCCAAGGGGCAGCCAAAACCACATCTCCTTCTCTTATCCAGACTTTCTTCTTGAGTTTGCCTGGAATTCTGCCTAGTCTCTCTTTTCCATCAGTACATATGACCTGTACATGTTCTCCTCCAAAAAGCTTCTTTACAACACATATTACCTCGCCTTCTATAGGCTTGACAACCTCTCTTGTAGGTTGCTCTGTATTCGACTTTTTCTTTGCCAAACTAGTCTACCACCAATCATAATTAAAACACAAAACCTAAAAAGCTATAGTAGTTCTACTGCTATTGCTGTGGAACCACCTATTCCGTGACATATACTCGCAATACCGTATTTTCCATTCATTTTCCTCAGAACGTTCAGTAATGTCACAAGTATTCTTGACCCGCTGGCACCTATAGGGTGACCCAATGCTATTGCTCCCCCATAAACGTTTAACCTATCATAAGATACACCTAGATATCTATTAAACAACACATTATTCACTGCAAAGGCTTCATTGTTTTCAAAATAATCAAATTTTGATAATGGAATGTTGATTTTATCCAGGAGCTTCTTAACTGAATATATAGGTGCCTCAGGGAATTTCCAGCTCTCAATACCTATCCAACTATATCCCAATACTCTGGCTATCGGCTCTAACTTGAATTTCCTGACCGCACTTTCACTCACGAAAACCAGAGCAGCAGCACCATCACTTATTTGTGACGAGTTACCGGCTGTATGAAGTCCGTCAGAACCAAAAGCAGGCTTAAGTTGAAGAAGCTTTTCTAGTGTAGTGTCTGCCCTAATCCCTTCATCCTTATCTACAACACGACCATCCACATTAAGGGGCACTATTTCGTCTTTAAAGTATCCCTTTTCTGTAGCTATAGTTGCCCTCCTGTGACTCTCATAAGCGACCTCATCGAGTTCTCTTCTGGTTATTTCATGTTCCCTTGCCACCATATCAGCCTCTTGTCCCATAACCTTGAAATTAAAAGGGTCAGTAAGACCGTCTATTATCATTGTATCGATAATGTCTAATGACTTGTTCATGAGCATTTTCGTTCCCCATCTTATTTCACTACCTATTGCGAATGAAGCTCTACTCATACTTTCCATTCCGCCCGCAACAACGATGTCCGCATCCTCACTTTTTATCATTTGCACCGCATTTATGGTACTTATCATACCTGATGAACAAACCATATCTACACAATAAGCGTCTGTTTTTGCAGGTATACCGGCTTTTATAGATGCTTGCCTGGCTAAATCTTGACCGTGACCAGCTCTAAGAACATTCCCCATTATAACTATATCAATTAGTTTAGGATCGACTTTAGCCCTATTAACAGCCTCTCGAATTACAACAGACCCTAATTCTGATGGAGAAATATCCTTAAGTGATCCTCCAAATTTTCCCAAAGGAGTTCTAACTGCAGATACTATATATACATTGTCCATGTGATGTAGTTTATTTCAATAGTTTAAAATCTTTTAAGAAATAGGTTCGCCTCTTAAATCGTAGAAGGAAGCTTCATTTATTCTCACATTAATTCTTTTTCCTAATTCAACATTTTGCCTTATGACTACAGGGATGTAATTCAGTGTTCTACCAATCACAGAACCCTTTCTTCCATACTCTGTTGTAATAACTGAGGCTATGGAATTTAAGTAGTCTGAGTGTATTTCATACGCCAATTCCTCATAAAGCTTATTTGCAATTTGGATTCTCTCTTTTTTCACTGGATCAGGAACTTGTTTCATGGAAGCACTTCTAGTATTAGGGCGTATAGAATACATTGCTAAATGAATACGTTCAAATTTAATATCTCTCATTAGCTCTAAAGTGTTTCTAAAAGCGTTCTCGTCTTCACCAGGATGTCCAATGATAATATCTGTGGTTATGTTTACAATGGGTACTTTTTTACGTATTTCCTTAACTAAGTCCTTGTACTCATCTACTGTGTACTTTCTATTCATAAGTTTTAAGACATTGTCGTCTCCACTCTGAACAGGCAAATGAATGAACTTGTACACCTTAGTTTCTCTCAACACCTCTATAATTCCATCTATATCTCTCATAGCCTGTTCAGGTGTCATCATACCAATCCTAATCATGAAGTCTCCTTCTACCTCAGTTACTTTCCTCACTAAATCTGAAAGTTTAATCTGACCCAGATCTAGCCCGTAAGCTGCGGTGTCTTGACCAGATAGTTCTATCTCAACTGCTCCTTTCCTAACTGCATCTCTCACACTTTCAACTATCAAATGTGGTGGATAACTCCTTAACTTTCTCCTTGCCAACTTTGTTATGCAGAAGTTACAATCCCCTGCGCAACCATCAGCTATAGGTAATATAGCAATCTTACCGTCAAATACCTTGGGTGTAATAAGTGGCTTATCCTCGTTCAAATAGACTTGACGTTGTTTACTGTTTTCCACTACATCTACTATCTTTTGCACGCTTTGTGGTCCTATAACAGATGCCTCAGGAGCTAAGCTCACTACGACAGCAGGTTCAGCACTTGCTAAACAGCCTGCCACAACTAGTCTTTTGTCATTATATTTTTTCAACTCTTTGATTCGTTGTTTCATTCTCTCCTCAGTCTCTAACCTCACAGCACAAGTGTTTATTACCAAAATTTCAGCATCTTGTATATTGTCAACTATCTCGTGCCCCTTGTCCCTAAGCAAAGTCATCATGATGTAGCTGTCTCCTTTGTTTAGAGCACACCCATAAGTTTCAATGTACACTCGCATAGATTAAGTATTTTAAACTTCAAACTCTTAAGATTAGTTGTGACAGTCAAAGTCGATAAGAATTACGAGCAGTTGTTAGATAGATTGTATGATAGGCTACCAGACAAGGCACAAAAATCAGGACAGCAAAACCTACCTAACCTAATCGTACTACAAGTGGGAAATACAACGATAATCAGAAACTTCAGCGAATATTGTGACAGAATAAGGAGAGAGGATAAATTATGTATGAGATATTTACTTAAGGAATTAGCTGCACCAGGGAGCTTAGGGGAAAATGGTCAACTTGTAATTCAAGGAAAATTCTCATCCCAGGTAGTGACTATGCTTATGGAGAGGTTTTTGAAAATGTATGTGCAGTGTAGTACATGCAGAAGTTTTGATACTATATTAAAGAGAGATAAGAAGGTTTGGATTATATCTTGCTTAGCCTGTGGAGCTCAAACACCGGTGAAACAGTTTTGAACGATAGAGTAATACTGAACGTCATAAAGAGAGACAACTATACTCTTGTTAACATCTGTGAAAGAGAGACCTTAGGTAAGACATTTGAGGAGAACAATCTTAGACTAGTGGTTAATGAGGAGTTCTTTGGTGGTCAAGAAGTAGGGTTAGAGTATGCTTTTTCCCTGATAAATAGCGCTACAGCTGTAAGTATAGTGGGTAATAAAGTTGTGGAGGAAGCTATAAAAAGGGGATTTGTGGCAAAGGAAGGAGTTATTGAAGTGAAAGGAATTAAATTTGCGCAAATATATAACTTAGAATCGTGAGTAGACACTTTTGTGTGTCATGCGGAAAAGAAAACGTGGAATTAATTGACAGATTATGCATAGACTGTTACATGAAAATCAAGGAATTAATAACAGTACCAACTGAAATTCAAGGAAAATACTGTAAGGTATGTGGATCTGAATGGGTCTCAGGGAAGTGGATAAAAAGTGCAGATCAAGACCCTTTAACTTCCATAGTTTATCGTGAAATCGATAGGAATATCAAAACAGATCCCAATGTAACTGATGTGGAATATACAATAGTGAAACAATGGTTAGATTATAATGACCATCCATTCATAGATGTAGACATACGAGGAAAAATAGGTAATAGAGATTTTAGACTTACAAGAACCATAAGTTTAAAGGTTGAGAGAGTTTTATGCCCTTCATGCCTCAGAAGGAAGTCACGATATTATGAGGCTATAATACAACTGAGAACTAAAACTGGGGAATTCACACAAAGTAAGAGGACTGTGTTTGAATCCTTTTTCAATGAGGAAGTCATTAATAATCTGTCAGATGTGATTGAAGGTAGAGAGGGAATAGATTACTATTTCATAAATAAAGGAGTTGCAAAACGACTAGTGTCATCTTTAATGTCTACAATAAAGGACATTAAGATTACAGAGAGTTTTCAAGATGAAAGGATGAAAAATGGAAAAAAGAGTGCTAAATTAGTAATATCAGTAAGAATATGATTTTAGTCGGAATCGATGAGGCGGGAAGAGGATCCCTTATAGGACCTATGGTTGTAGCTGGTGTCGCAATAGATAGTAATTTTCTAAAATTTCTGAGTGAAATAGGTGTAAAAGATAGTAAAAAATTAACCAGGAAGAAAAGGGAATATCTTTTCGGTGTAATTTTAGAGTACAGTTATGCTATTTCCCTGGTGAAAGCATATCCAGAAGAGATAGATTCCGAAAATCTCAATGAAATTACATATAGGGCTATGATACAGATAATACACTCCATGTCTGTTTACAATCCTTCCATAGTGACTGTCGATAAAGTTGGTAATGCTAGTGCTGTGGAAAGAGAGATCATTAATATCAATTCTTCCCCTAGAGTGGAAAATAACGCTGATGTAAAATATGTAGAGGTAAGTGCAGCGAGTATAATAGCAAAAGTAGTAAGAGACAATATAATAAATGAGCTAAAGAAGACGTATGGTGACTTCGGAAGCGGATATCCTGGGGACAAAAAAACAGTAGAATGGATTAAAGACCTATATTCGAGACAACCCACATATGCTTTACCCATAATAAGGAGGAGTTGGAAAATTTTACAAGACATTGCACCTAATTATTATATTAGAAAAAGAGATGGTAACTAACTTACCAGCTGAGGCTAAGGCTAAATGGATAAAATATATGGACGCTAAAACCCCAGAGGAGAAAATCAGGGCTCTTCAAGAGTTCCTTAGTGCAATACCTAAACATAAAGGGACAGAAAACCTAGTTTACTGGGCGAAAAGAAGACTAGCAGAGCTCAAGGATGAGGCTGAATTAGAGAGGAGGAAGAGTTCCTCGGTAAAAAGGGGTCTCCAATTCTTCATTGAAAAAGAGGGAGCAGGACAAGTTGTGTTATTGGGAGATCACGAGCTTAAAAATAGGTTAATGAGAGAACTCACAAATGTAAAAATAGATCCTCGGGATTTACCCGTACCTGGTATGATGAAGTACCTTGATGTGCAAATTCAATTGGTAAATACCCCTCCACTAATATTTGAGGCAAAAAGTCTAATAGGAAGAGTTCTAGGACTGACAAAAAATAGCGATGGAATACTAATAGTTGTTAAGGACAAGGAAGAATACAAATCAATAAGAGACAACCTAGAAAACAACGGTATTTTTCTTAGAAAACCAAAGGGGAAGGTAATCATAGATAGAACTAGGTATGGGAGATTAGGGATAAGAATAGTTAATATGGGTAAATTAGTTAACACTAACGAGGACGACGTAAGAAGGTATTTAGAGGGCTTTGGTATTAGAAATGCGTTAGTGAAAATAATAGGCGAGGTAACTCTTGATGATATTGAAAGAGAAGTTTTCGGCACCAGCCTATATAAACCCGCAATAATCGTATCTAACGAAGAATTTACCACTGAAGAGGGGATACTCGTAATAAGAATAAACGATACAGATAGATTAAGAGAGGCAATATTCAAAATACTTGATGTAATAAGGGTTTACACTAAAGAACCGAAGGATAAACCCTCCATGGAACCCTTAATAGTAAAGAGGGGAACCACAGTTGTTGAGGTTGCCAGAAAACTTCACAATGAATTAGCTGAAGGATTTGGGTATGCAAGAGTTTGGGGAAAATCGGTGAAATTCCCTGGTCAGAAAGTAGGTGCAGATCACGTTTTGGAAGACGGAGATATAGTTGAAATTCATTCAGCATGACTAGAAAGATTCAATTAGTGCAACTAGTAGAATTACTATACTTGAAAGTACAAAACCCATAGATGCATCGAAAAAGGATATTAAATAAAACGGTATACTTATCAACGGAATATTGTTATCTTCGATTAATCTACCCCCTTTATCTAATATTTTTGGAGTTACTCTCCACTTATACTTTAAACCGAACAGTCCTTTAAGATATCCAGTTATGGAAGCGTCTAGTATAGTCTTCAGTATTTTAATATCGACCCTTTTCTGGTTTAGTACCTGAGAGTAAAAAACAACAGAGATACCATATATAAGGATGAGGAGCAGGAGGTATGTCTGAGTTATATTAAACACAGGTGTGAGTATTCCGTAAACACCAAGAACTGTGAAAAACAGAGGATAAATTACCCACTGTTGGGAATATAGTAAGCCTTCAAATCCTTTGATACCTTTTTTCAGAAGTTTCAATGATGATTTGAGAAGTTGTGAGGAACCATATGACCATCTTTGTATTTGATTATAAAGATCCATTAGTGTATAGGGCGACTTCAAGAATACGACAACATCGTCATAAAATAGGTTCTTAAGGTCATTCAGATACATTCTTATTCCAAGTTCAAGATCTTCAGCTATCGCGTTTTCCTTCCATCCTCCTATACTTAATAGAGTGTCCCTCCTGATAGAGAAGGCTGAGCCATTTGGAAATATGGGTAGACCTAATTTACTACGCCCTTTAAACATCATATCCATAACCTTCTCCGTAAATTCCGCATAATATGACTGAATACTGGTGGATGTATCATAAATTATTATTTTTAAAGAACATGCAACGTAGTCTTTATTATTCAAACGCTGAAGAAAATCTTCATTAACTCTTGCATCTGCGTCCATAAACACTAGGTAATCTCCTTTAGATATTCTTGAGGCAAAATTAAGTGCACCAGCTTTACCTCCGCTATTACTCTCTCTCCTTATTAATCTAAAGTTTTCTGGAAATTTAATCTCCAGATACTCCCTGAATTTTGACTCATCGTCATCAGAAACTATTATAACCTCATATCTTTCATAGTTAATTCTCTTTAAATTTTCCACTAAAGACTCTATAACTTGTTTACTTTCATCCTTTATAGCGACTATGATACTAAACGTTTTTTTATGTTTATTAAAGGTTGTTTTATGATCATCCTTCTGTGATTTGCCCAACAAATAGTATATACCTTGCAAAAAATTCCATAAGGATAATATCCCTACGATTACTAACCCAGGGATAAGTAAAAAAAATGTATTCATTGTCCTCCTGAAACTCTCTTTATTGCTAATTGTATACGATTCTTAGCCTCGGTAGCTGATCCCCATCCAGATATCTTAACGTACTTTCCAGGTTCAAGTTCTTTATAATGCTCGAAGAAGTGGACAATCTTATTCTTAGTAGCCTGTGGTAGGTCATTAATATCCTTAATGTTTGAAAAGCTTGGGTCTGTCTTATCTTTAGGCACTGCAACAATCTTAGCGTCCTCTCCCTCTTCATCTTTCATATATAAAATACCTATGGGTCTTACCTCAATTACGCTTCCTGGATATAACTGATAGTTTGTTATCACTAATACGTCTAGTGGATCGCCGTCTTCCTCTAGCGTACCTGGGATAAATCCGTAATTGAAAGGATAATTCATGGAAGTGTACAGTACTCGATCGACCTTTATAACTCCTTCCTCATCGTCGTATTCGTACTTTATATTAGAACCCTGAGGAATTTCAACTAGAACGTTGACCACATCTGGAGCATTTTTACCTGGTGAAAGCTTCATAATTATCGCATTTAATATGACTAACGCTAAATTAAATTATTTACTATAGCGTAAATATGATCTTTAACAATTTTGAATGGTTCCTCATTAACTATTCTCTCTAGCTCAGTCTTGTAATTTTCTACGATTTCTTTGACATTATATCCCTGCTTAGAGTATCTCAGTGCTTGGAGATAAGTTGAAAGCTTATCACACAATTTAGCTAATCTGCCTTCTATCGTAGTAGAATTATATTCATTAAAGAGTTCCTCACCTATTCCAAGGATTCTGATAGCTTCACTCTCTAACTCTTTCTTATTTCCTATTTTTTCAGTAGCCCATTTTGGCAGATCTCCAAGCAAGGTTTCACCAATATCATGAAATACAGCTATAGTTACTGCTTTTTCGGCATTCACATACACTCCATTTTCCTTAAGTTTGGTGGCAATGTAGTATGCTAGTACACCTGCCTCCCAACTGTGTTGGGAGATAGTTTCACCAACTCCTCCAGGAACTCCCCTTTGCATCCAACCAGTTCTCACTAGATTCTTTCCTCCTGAAAGAACTCTCTCTAAATCCATATCTCATAAATTTTTGGCGAGATATTTTAATGTATCAATCATCTCATCAATCGATGATGTCCAAAATCTGATCATTGCCTCCTTACCCTTAACACCTCTATCGAAAATTACGTTTGGTATTCTCCCATAATTTTCGTGGATATAAGATGCTATCCACTGCATGCTTTTTCCCTCTACATTACTCATTGGCTCCAATTCTCTGTTTATCTCCAACGTATTATACCCTACCTCTTTGAGAAGGTTTACTATCTTATCTTCAAATCTTATGTTCATTAAAACTGATGCCTTGGTCTCATAAGGTAAAATTGATAACAATAACCTAGCAGTATGCGTAGGTTTTCCAAAAACTGCAGGCAAGCCAACTTTAACTCGGTTATCCCAATTCTTAACAATTCTATCCCTAAATGTTGCAATATCCTCTAATCCACGTACATATTGTGAAGGTATGGAGTGAGCCAAATTAGACTGGACTTCAGGAATTAATTTGTAAAACCCGTCAACTGACTCTACCTCCTGTGAAAACCTAGTCATCTCTTGAATAACATCAAACTTCATACTTTTCTTCATGAAAGGAACTACGGGATCTATCGGACCTATACCATGACCGATTTCAAGACCGTAATATATTGAGTCTTGTAATAATGATCTAGCATGCCTCAATGCGGTAAGAATATCGTTACCCTTTGATAATTCTGCTGAGACTGCAGTAGCAAATACGCTTCCTGTACCATGCGTATGCCTCTGGTTTAATCTCATATATCCTATACCGTAATATAAATCCCTGTTAGAATCATATAATACATCAATACTGTAATCGTCCTCAGCATGACCGCCCTTTACTACAACATATGGTATATTAAAGTCCTTAGATATTGTCTTACATGCCAATTTCACTTCTTCTATGGATGATATTTTCAGACCGGAGAGATATGAAGCCTCTGGAATGTTAGGTGTCAGTACAGTCGTATTACGGAGAATATTTCTTTTGTACTCTTCTAAATCCTTTATAAGCTGAGTTCCATCTTTAGCAAAAAGTACAGGATCAGTAACTACTCTTTTATCCCTTAAATAGTCTTTAACTACAGCAAATTGGTCGTTATTATAGATCATACCTATCTTTACATCCTTTATTTCAAAATCATCAAATAGAGTATCTAGTTGTGTTTTCAGGAATTCAGGTGGAGTGGGTAAAACAGCTCTTATTCCTGTAGTCGATTGGGCAGTTAACGCTGTAACTGCAATAACTCCGTGAACCCCTAAAATTTCATATACTTTTAGATCACTTTCAGCACCAGCTCCATTACCAGTATCAATCCCTGCAATACTAAGAGCTACCGGCTTTCTCATCCCTTTTCACCCTAGTGTTTCCTGCAACTACCCAATATTCTCCATCGTCTCTGATCTCTAGCTTCCAGATACCTGTTGTATGTTTAACTAACTCCACAGCCTCTTCAACTGCCTTAAGCGTGTCTCCCCTCCCACGTCCTAAAGCCATAACCAAGAAAACATCATCGCCAGGTTTAAGATCATCTACAACATGTAGAATTTTCATCTTGACTAAATCCTTATATTTGGTCCGCAAATTCTCTATTATCTCCTTTAACCTCTTCTCTGTATACTCTTTATATGCCTCGTATCTTAGCTCATAGACTTTATGCTCCTCAATTGCTCCTTTAACTATTCCTAGGTATATAACCATAGATCCCACTTCTTCTGTTGCCTCTGCCCTAAATTTTCTAATCTCCTCTAATAGATTAAAGCGGGAATTCATGAATAATTCCCCACCTGCTGGAGGTGGCAAAAGGGCAACTTCATCACCCTCTCTTATTTCGTTGTCGACCTTACCATTAACTAATATTACAATCCTAACTGGACCAAAACCCTCTCTAACCACCCTGCCAAACTCTTTTCCATATACTTTTTCGAGCTGGCTTACAAGGCATGCGACATCTTTACACTCAGTTTCAATAATTTCCTCATTCTTTTTAGTGTAGTCTCTCAGGAGAGCAAAGTATCTCACTTTAATTTTCATTTACCTCTTCCTCCGTTATAACTCAATAAGAGTAATATGGATGATGACTTTTTAAGTTATTTACTAGCAGGTGAAAATAAGGTAGCAAGAAGATACGCTACGAACGATGATTTAATCCTGAAACGATTAGACGAAATTGAAAGACTAATCAGAGGCTTAAATACGTCAAAAACACCTCAAAAACAGAGTCTTTGCGAACAAATTCTTGAGAAGGGTTATATAGTGACAGACCAGCATATTAGATCAAATACCCATCCTCAACTATTCGTCCTTCCAGTAGGTGACAATAGTTCCCTTATTACGTTTAGGGATACTATGGATTTACTCTTGGTGCACTTTAGATTGTACAAGAACGAGGTGGACAATAAACTTTCTAAAAGGTTACTGAACATTTATTCCTTTCTCAAGAAAAATGGTTTAATATACCTCGACCACGAGGACATGATGTATAAATTAATATAATATTCCAATCCTTTTTATAGCGTGGATGTAGAGGTATTAGTCCCGCTAAACATCTCTGGTGTCTGGTATCCAGTGTACACTAATAATCCTTTAACTACAGGTTCTATCGGCATAGGTTTAGTGGTTGAACCTAGGATAATGGTTAGAGGAAAGAGATCAAACAAAGCTGAGGTGGAGTTTAACGGAAAAATAATTGAATTCCCAAATCTAGCAATTCTCAAGAGACTTGGTGAACTAAAAATTTCGGTTCAGAGTCAAGTTCCATTGGGCTTTGGATATGGTCTAAGTGGTTCAATCAGTTTAGCCTATTCTTACCTGGCGTATGAACTAGGACTAACAAGTTTGAAGGAAGCACTTTATACCGCTCATGAAAGTGAGGTTGTCAACAAGAATGGTCTAGGAGATGTAATTGCCGAATACATTGGAGGAGGGATAGTATATAGGAAAGTTCCAGGAGCACCAGGGATAGGTAAAGCGGAAAAAATCAATGTATCGTGGAGTGAACAAGTGTGTAGTAAACCAGAGATGGCATTACCCACTACAGTTTTATTGAAGAAAAATGAGAACGCATTAACATACATTGAGGAATTTCTTAAGAATCCTGATCTAACTAAGTTTTTCGAAGTCTCTAGGAAGTTTACAGAAGAATTAGGTTTTGTTTCAAACATACCGAACTCATTTAGGAAGAAAGGCTTAATAATCAAGCATGGTGATTGTAACAAGGAATGGATACAACACACTCCAGCGACAAATGGAGTGTTAATTCATTGATACCAGAGAATCATCCCAGAAGAGAGTCACTTATTATCAGAGAGAAAGTTGTAAAGGCGTTGGAAGATGGTTACCTAGCACCACAGGGTCTAATAGCACACGGACGAGGAGAGTGTTTCGACTATTTGATTGGAGAGAAAACCCAAGAATTTGCTATGAAGGCTATGAAAGCTGCAATAGCCATGCTCTTACTTGCTAAGAATCCAGTTATATCCGTGAACGGAAATATGGCAGCATTGGTACCAGATGATATAGTGAGATTAGCAGAAGAGATAAACGCCAAAATTGAGGTAAATCTATTCTATAGAACACTAGATAGGGAGAAGAAAATCGAGGAAGTTTTAAAGAGAGCAGGGGCTAAAGAGGTGTTGGGAGTAGGAGATGATGCTTCTGCAGTTATTCCTGAACTATTCAGTGAACGGAGAAGGGTAAGCAAAAAGGGAATTTACATAGCAGACGTTGTTCTAGTTGGGCTAGAGGATGGAGATAGAACTGAAGCGTTAGTTAAGATGGGAAAGAAAGTTATAGCTATAGATATTAATCCGCTCTCAAGAACCTCACAAATGGCGTCATTGACAATAGTAGACAATATAATCAGAGTCTTTCCTAAAATGATTAGTTTAGCTAAAGAGATGAAAAAGAGCGATAAAGATGAACTTCAAAAGATAATAAATCAATATAATAATAAGGAAATTTTAAAAGAATCCCTAAGATTCATATCGGAAAGAATGAATCAACTTTCCCTCTCCTTATAATTTTCTCCCTGCGGAAACTTACTCTCCCTTACTTCTTCAACATATTTATTAACAGCCTTTTGGATTTCCTCTTTCAAATTAACATATGCTTTAGCAAAATATGGTGTAAACTCGCTCAGTCCCAGAACGTCATGAATAACTAATATCTGACCATCACAATAGGGACCTGCTCCAATGCAAATAGTTGGTACTTTAAGCTTTTCAGTAATCTTCTTTGCTACGTCTGCATAAGTGTTTTCTATAACCAAAGAAAAGATACCTGCCTCCTCTAGTACCTCAGCATCCCTCAAGAGTTGCTCTTCCTCATGTTTACTTTTTCCTAAAACCCTAAATCCGCCGATCCTCAAAAACCTTTGAGGAGTAAGCCCTATATGTCCCATGACTGGAATCCCCGCCCTCACAATCTTTCTCACTACATCTGCCATCTCTTCTCCCCCCTCAAGTTTTACAGAATCCGCCCCATGCCTTACAAACAATCCCGCATTCTTAACTGCTGTATTAGCCGAAACCTCATAGGATAGAAATGGCATATCAGCGACTACTAACTGTCTAGGTTTCGCCCTGACCACAGAATCCAAGTGAACTAGCATTTCTTTCATAGAAACCTTTAGAGTATTTTCATACCCTAAAACGACCATCGATAAGGAATCGCCAACCAGGATTCCATCAAGATTCGTCATTGACATTATTTTTGCCGTTGGGTAATCGTAGGCTGTAAGCATAGTTATTTTCTCTTTCCCCTTCTTTTTCAGAAAGTCCCTTATTGATACCTTCCCTGCTGACATATATTTTTCTACCGATAGTATATGCCAAAGTTAATATTTTTTGAATTCGTTTAGCTACCTCTTGAGTCTCTTCATACTGTAGAGCGTCTTCGTATAACTCGGTTAGTTGTGAAATTTGGTCAAATATTAATGTCCTAAACATTTTCTTATCTACATCACTGAGTTTAACTTTCCTGTTAATGAACTCTAGTTTCTTTTCTATTTCTTTTGGATCCAAGGAATAAAATTTAAGAAATATAAGTCTAATTTTTGGATCCTCTACCTCCTCTTGATCCTTCACTACTTCTAAAACCTGATCTTTATCAATAAACCTCCACCAATGCTGATTGGTACTTTTGTAACTGGTCTCAATAATTCCGTACTCCTTTTCTAAGCTTCTTAGAATCATCTTTGGATCAAAGTAAAACCCCTTAGATTGTAGCCTCTCTACTAGAGCTTTATAGCTGAAATCGCCAAGCTCTAAATTCTCGTTCTCTTCCGTTATCTCTATCGCATTTGAGATTACCAATCTGCCCTTGTCAGCAAACTTCAGTAGGAACTCGATAGTTCTATCTCTAACACTCCCTGTTACCACAACTGTATATCTGAAAACTATTTAATATAACATCCCAAAAAGAATCATGGTATAATGACTGACGAAATAGCTGTCAGTGTTACTAACCTTGTTAAGAAGTATAAAAACGTAGAAGTTCTAAATGGGATCTCTCTGCAGGTGTATAAAGGAGAAGTATTTGGGTTAATTGGACCCAACGGGGCAGGAAAGACAACTACCTTAAGAGCTATTTCAGGAATTCTGAAAAAATACGAAGGTGACATAAGTATATTCGGATACACCCCTGAAGAAGCTAAAAAACTAGGATATATTTCTTATATGCCAGAGGATGCATTTCCATATGAGAAATTATCGGGAATAGAAAATTTAGAGGTGTTTGCACAGATATATGCGAGAGGAGATAAGGAACTGGAGAAAGAATTCTTAGAGTTAGGAGTGAAAATAGCTGATTTAGGAAATAAGATATATGAACAGACCTCAATTTACAGTAGAGGAATGAAAAGGAGGCTCATGATAGCAAGAGCTCTCATGGTGAAACCAAGGTTAGCCATTCTCGATGAGCCAACAACTGGGCTCGATGTCGAGTCCACAGTCAGAGTAAGGAGAATTATAAGAGAACTCCCCCGCTCAATCAATACCACAATACTCTTCTCCTCACATAATATGTTGGAGGTAGACTTTATGTGTGATAGAATAGCCTTAATAAACAAAGGAAAGATTGTGGAGATTGGAATGCCCAAACAAATAGCAGAGAAGTATAACTCAAAAAACTTAGAGGAGGCTTTTCTGAAGGCGATAGGGAATGATAAGAGTATTTCTTAGAAAGGAACTAATGGAAATCAGAAGGGATAAGAGGTTACTGGTTTCAATCATAATATTACCGTTTATCCTCTTGCCAATAATTGGATTGATTTTATTTGCCACACTAGGTGCTCAACAACCTGTTATCGAAATAATAAATCAAAATCCAAAAAATATTCCTTACGTAAATTTCGTGGAGAAGAATATTGAATCTAGTGGTGCAACTGTTGTAATGAATTCGAGTTCCGGGACTACTCCTAACGCAATAATAGTTTTCCCTAAGGACTTCTACGATAATGTGACCAACATAAGTAGACAGGCATATGTGGTACTGTACGTTGTAATATCCTCGAATCAGCAAGCAGTAAACATTGTGAATAATGCTCTATATAATCTTCTGGTCAATATTTCGAGTCAAAGGATAGCTCAACTTGAGAAACTTGCCAACACGTCAGTTTCAGTGGATGATATAAGGAATCCAATATACTTAGTTTTAGGTTATAAGACGTCATCTGGTTCAACCACAACATCGTCAGCAAATCAACTAGCCCAATTAAGTAGACTGGTAGCTTTAATACTATTCCCCAGCGTGACACCAGTAGTTTTCTACTTGCTAGAGGGAATAACAGGAGAAAGAGAGAGAAGAACCTTAGAGGCTTTACTATCTACCCCTCTGACTGTACGTTCTTTCATAGTATCCAAACTTCTGACTGCCTCATTACTGGGCTTTTTGTCTTCCATTGGTGATGTTTTAGGAACGATTATCTTCGTTTCGGTAAGTGGTATTGGTTTGGCTATAAATCTTACAGAGATGATCCAACTACTAGCCCTTATAGTCATAACTTATTTAATTTCCATACTTCTAACAGGCTCATTAAGCTTAGCTCTTCTATATATATTTGGTGGATCCATACGAAATATCCAGATAATTAACTTCTTAATATTGTCTTTTGGAATGGCTTCCTCCTTCATATCATTATTTATAAACACTGCACAACTGTCCTTTCCTCTGTCTCTAATATACATCATACCTTATGTTCAATTGAGTCTTGGGTTTCTCTCATATGTATTCGGATCAATACAAGAATCCATATTCTCTTTATTAGTAACAACAATTATATCTGTAGTTCTAATAATACTTGTTATTAGATCTTTCGATTCAGAGAGACTTCTCTTGAAATAAAAAAGATTTTATATTCTTATGATATAAAATTATACTATGCCAGTAAAGGCGTATGTTCTTCTCGTAACCGCTGTTGGAAAAGAAGTGGATGTCTCTAATGAACTAAGAAAAATAAACGGAGTAAAAGAAGCGAACCCGGTATATGGAGAGTATGATGTAGTTGCTGAAATCGTAGCAGATAATCTAGATGAATTAAATAAAGTAATATTTCAGGTAAGAAGGAATACCTCTATTTTGAGAACCGTAACTTTAATCGTTATGTAATTCAGTACGAGGAATCAAGTCATCATAATATAGTTTTTCAGTTCGTCCCTGTAACATCATTATTATAATAATCAAATTTTTCCTAAAATTAGGACCCTCCTGCGCTCATAAGCCCTCGGAACACGAGGACATTTCACGCAGGCCCAATATAATTATTTCTTAATATCCCTATTTATAATTTCCACTTCCTCTTCTTCATCCTCTTCTTCAAATTTTTTGATCAGCTCGCCCACTAAAGTTTCCAGCTGTGCCATTCTCGCTTCTAAATAAATGATATTTTCCTCTAGTTTAGCATACTTATCATCTTTCTTCTCTTCTTCTTCACCCTGTTTACCCTCAAAAGATCCCTCTATACCCATCTTTATAAAGAATTTTACAAGGTCAGTAATCTGCACACCCATATCATCAGCTTTCCTCTTAAGCTCCTCATATATCCATTCCGGTAGTGATAAGTGTATAGTGGGCAATATGTATTCTCCTCATGATAAAAATATATGAAAGGGAATATATTAATCTTCATCATAATAGATTCCTCTTTAAAATAAGAGACTGAAATACCACTCCAGAAAATACTTAAACCATACAAATGAGAAGTATAATATCGGGATAACAAAGATGAGAGTAGTTACATTTAAGGTGGAAGAAGATTTGTTAGAATTGTTGGACAGATATGCAATAAAAACAGGTTTAAACAGATCAGAAGCAATAAGGAAAGCAATTGAAAAACTAGTTAGGGATGAGATAAGCAAGGAGACAGTGCCGGTTGCCAGGGTAGAAAAAGTCAAACTTTAAAGATAATTACAGTGTTTTCTTGTAAGGTATTTTCGTCAAATTCTTTTTCGTCTAGTTCCACTATTTTTCTGCTATCCTTAATGATCCCAAGAAATTCCTCTAGAGGATTAAGAGGCATGTAATGACCCTTAACCCAATAGTGCATAGGGATAACAATTCTAGGACGTAAAATGTTGACTATGTCGGTAGCCTCCTTAGCATTTACAGTTATGACGCCTCCTACTGGTAATAATAAAACATCTGAATTCTTTATTTCCTCAATATTCTCTGGTACATGACCAATATCTCCCAAATGAACTATGGAGTTACCGTTTGGAGTTATAATTTTATATATCGCAGTTTCTCCTCTTCTCCTGCCTTTTTCTTTATCGTGATAAGCTCTGAACCCTTTTATAGTATAGTTTCTGAACGTAAATTCTCCATACTCCTTTAGCTTAACTGTCTCGTGAGGTATTATCTCATATGCATTGTGATCATAATGATCATGAGTAATAAGTACTAAAGGGGCTTTAGTCTCAGGTTTAGGTAGACCAATACTTGCACCATCGTGTGGATCTATTAGAATTAACTTATCTATAAGAAAACATGAGTGTAAGAAAAATCTAATCATGCGGTTATCTTTTTATTAATTACTTTAATAGCTATCGCTTTGGCATCAGCTGATGTTACTTTGTTACCAGCTTCTGCTAAACTTTTTATCTCTTTTAGAACCTCTCTCAATTGAGTATCGTCTAGAAATATCCCTTGTTCCTCCAGTAATCTCTTCAATCCATGTATCCCACTATGCTTCCCTAATGCGATCCTTCTGAAGTTCCCTACCTCTTCTGGGGAGATTGGCTCATATGTCATAGGATTTTCAATAACTCCATGAACATGTATTCCTGCCTCATGTCCAAATGCGTTCTCACCTACTATAGCCTTAAAGTAAGGCACTGGAACACCTGTAAGCTCTGCAACATATCTGCTCACTTCGTATAGCAAGTAAGTTCTTACGCCCACATCATAACCTAAGAGTTTCTTCAGTGACATTACGACTTCTTCCAACGAGGCATTTCCCGCTCTTTCACCAATTCCGTTTACTGTAACATGGACTTGCCGAGCTCCAGCCATAACACCTGCTATAGAATTCGCAGTAGCCAAACCGAAATCGTTATGGCAATGAACACTGACTATCTTATCTCCAGTTACCTTAACTATCTTACTTATCAGATCATAAAACTTGAAGGGGTGCATTACACCTACTGTATCTGGAATGTTAATCCTATCCGCTCCAGCATCTATTGCCGTTTTAACTGCCTTCAATAAGAACTCTTCATCACTTCTAGTCGCGTCTTCAGGTGAATATTCAACTATTAATCCGTGATCCTTAGCATATCTCACTGACTCATAAATTCTATTTAAGACCTCTTCTCTTGTCATTTTTAATTTATATTTCAGATGGATATCTGATGTAGCTATGAAGATATGAATACTTGATAACCCTGTATCAATCGTTCTATCTATATCCTGTTTTACAGACCTTGATAACCCAGTTACTTCTACTTGATCTCCTATCTCAGATAAGATTTTTTTAGTTGCTTCAAATTCTCCGTCAGAAGATGCTGGAAAACCAGCCTCTATGACATCAACTCCTAGCTCAGCTAATCTCTTTGCGACCCTTATTTTTTGATCAACTGTCAAGTCTATTCCTGGAGCTTGCTCTCCATCTCTTAGAGTTGTATCAAATATCCTGACTTTTTTCGAATTAACCGAGAATAGACATCCCACAATAAAGTTAACTGAGAACTTAAAAATCTTTACTTAAAAATTTTTCGATTATCCACTTAGCTATTTTTAATTTTTTTTGTTTAACCCAACTAGAATATATATTGTTTTTATAGTAGGGTTTAGAATACTTTCCTACAATACCTGAATCGAAGTCCATACCGTATAGAGTAACAGATTTTGCGTTGAAAAGCTTGGCTAAGACTACTGCTCTATCACCATCAGTAAATCCCCCGAATAACCTTAGTCTTCCAAAGGGCATAACTTGACAGGTGCCAATTAGTCTTTTCATCCTTTTGGCTTTATATAACAGTTTTATGTTGTCACCGTGAGCTAAAACCACATATAGAGAATCAGGGAACACTGTAATGCCGTCTAAGTCTGTGACTACTATATCAGGAGTTATGCCTTTACTCACTAGATAGTTTGTGGCACCATCAGCACTAATAATAACATCTTCCTCAATCTCTGTGACTTCTTCTAAGTTTGGTCCTGCTCCGACCACAGCAACTTTTCTACCTCTTATTAAGCTATTTAGTTCCTCGATATAGTCATCACTGTTAATCATGATATTTAGTATACTTGCTGAGACATAATCATCTCTTTCGCTAAAACCGAAGATCCTTCTCAACATAGAGTAAAAGTTTAACCAATAGAACGTATTCTGAAGTATATTTTATTCCCCTCTTCTCTTATTATCTCGATCTTATACTTTTCCATAACCGATTTGAAATACGGGTTTTTTCTGCTTATTCTGTAGATTATATCCATTGAGTAATATCCTAGTGCCTCTATTATATCACTACTACATGTTGCGTTGTCAAGATCAACTATGGAACTCATCAAAAACTGTATTAGCTAGCTCAAATAAATCTTCAACTTTTTTAATGAGCGCCTTTACATCTATGTTTCTTGCTAATATGGAGTACATTTTCAGTGAGGACTCTTCTACCAAGAGGAGGGCATAAAGTCTTTGCTCCAACAATTCTAACTCATCAATTAGTTTATTCTCCTTTTCACTGGCTTTACCTCTTAAGAGCTCAAGAAATTGAGCCTTATGAGATCCTTTGTAGTAAAAGCCATATAATACTAACATGCTAAAGCTAATATTTTCTACTAATTCGTACATTCGTCTCAGAGAACCTAGTAAATCTCCTTCTTCAAAAGCCTTCTTACAATCTGATAGATCCCTAAATGACCTGGTAAGAAATTCCGATGCTAACGAACTGTTGTTCATAGATCAACCACCTTACCCTTATCTATGTCTTCAACTTTCATTACACTCTTTCCAATTATACTAATTTTTTCAGGAAGTAAATTCTTTATCTTATTATCTGTATCTAATAATATCTTACCTCTTGTCATAGCATACAATACTATCGGCATATTATAGTCTAGCTCATCAGGATCAACCAGTATTGAGTAGATCAATGGTCTATGACCATAAGATAGTATATACTCTTTATATAGTGGATTATTTTTCAACTTGTTTATAAAATACTCTATTATCTCTTGCCTAGCCAAAAACGACACTCTTCTCAATTTACTTATCACCACTATAATGTAAATCTCTAAATCCTCATCCATCTTTTCTAATGCGTCTCCCGCAATAAGTATGCCTTTGACATCCTTTCCATAATGGTCAATTATACTTGAACAAAAATCTCTAACCAGACTTAAGAGTGAGTTCATACTTATTACTTGCATGACTTATTATTACATATGAATAATATAATTAGCGACTATCTTAATGCTCAACCAAAAGAGAAGTTAAAAATAGTAGAAATAGATATACCTTGCGGGACTGAGTGCATTAAAAACTCCAAATACAGTAATCTTCTGAACATAGAATCTTTTAAAGAACAGATTGAAATATTGGATTCCCTCAAGTCCTTAATTGAAGAGAAGATTGACACATTGGAAAGGGAGATACATGATAAGGTAAATAGCTTTAATGTTAACATAGAAGAACTAACTTATTCAATATATAATTCTATAGAAAATGGTAAAGATTATATTATTGGTCATGATTCACTAAAATTTGAAGATAAAGTTTTAGCAACAGGAAAGTTTCAAGAAATTATTTCACTATCTCAGGTCATAGATAGTATAAAGAAAGATAAGAACATAATATCTTTATGCGACGAGATCAGATATTTAAGTGAATCTTTATGGGAACATTTTAATAAAAACATTAGGAGGGTCTTAAATGAAAGTAGTAATAGGAGTTGAAGGCTTTTCATTCGACTCTGCGCATTACACACTTTCATCGAAAGGTAATGATCAAATTCATGGGCATACATATAAACTATCAGTAGAGATTGAAGGACAGGATGTAGATAAAAATTCAGGATTTGTAATAGACTTTATGATTCTGACCAAAATAATTCATGAAGTAATTAGGGAATGGGATCATAAACTCATTATCCCCTCTAGAGATGCTAGGAAGATAGAGTTAAAGGGACCTTTTAAAGTGGAATACAAGATCATAGAGGAAGATTTCCCCACAGTGGAATACATTGGCTCAGAAATTGCTAAAGATATTTATGAAAAATTAGAGAAAAAATTCAAGGTAAGAGTAAAGATTTACGAGGGAGAAAATAGCTACGCACTAATAGAATACCCCTAATCAATAATATATCTTAAACCAATATTATCTATAAACCTAGAGGAACCAAATGGTTTAGATAACGAGAAACATAATACATCCTCGTTAAAGGCGTAGCATGAGTATGGATTCTGCAAAAACTTATTCAAAGTAAATACATCCCCATTACTACCATTGCTAACAAAACCCTCAACTGTAATGTGAGTAAATTCCCCGTTCTCGAACTCAACAACAATACCACCATATACCATACAATAACACATTGCTTTAGAATAACCCCTACATGCATCCTGAATATCCATTGAACTACTTAGTTTTTGAATAATCTCCCCATGAGTAATTAAAGGGGGAATGACCGCAATATATACAACATAATTGTCAGTGTTTCTTTTTATTACTGTAGGCATTGATATAAGCATGTTTAAATAAGGGTTTATCCTGAATATAATTTTTACCTAAGTTCAAGGCTATCTCCGCTTTAGCTAGCTCATAGCCTATGTATAAGGCGTGCTCAGTGTTGACATTAGCTTTTTCAATAAATTTTCTTCCTATACTTAAGCCACTAGTTCCGACTACGCTGAATTTTTCTTTGCCGTAATAGGTTAGTACTATCTCTTCATCATTCTTATCTATCTTTACATATCCTTTATCCATATTCTTTGGTTCTAAATATTCATAAACCCTAATGATTTCCCCAGAATTCTCATTCAAACTTGTAGATATTTTTTTCTTGTCCTTTAAAATTAGTAAATCTAACCCCAAGTCTTTAGGATTTTTACGTTTGTTAAGTGCTATAGATATCATCTTAGTAGCAGTGTTAATTTCATACGAAGACCCTCTAGTTTTTCCTCTCTCCATCGTTAGAAGATTAGCGACACCTAACTCTCCTGCAATTGATGTTAAAATCCCATTTATTCCAACACTATCAGCATCTATAAGTTCTGTAACATTAAGTAAGCCCATGAGCATAGGCTCATTGGAGTTTTCTCTTACCGTTTTATATTCGCATAGACTTTCCACTAATCCAGTTATGGGAGGTGAAAGGATAGGATCAAGGATTAACTTATCAAATCCTAGTTGCTTTGCCTTATCTCTAATTTTCAATGTTGTAGTAGCTTTATTTTCCACGCTAAAGGGAGCTACAATAAATACCGCATCCCTCTTGATGTCTAAGAGATCAGATATATTTTCTTCATTTAGATTGAATACAAAACTTGCTCCAGCCTTTACTCCCTCTATTAACTCTTTAGGGGAGCCAGAATCAATCGCAGTAAGCTTCATAGACGAAAGCTTACTTACCTTATTTTTTACTTCACTTATATCCTCATGACCAGACGGGAACCCGATAACTATGACATCCACTAGTTTATCCACCCTCTCTATCTCGTTTTCCAACAACTCCAGGGATTTCGTCCCATCGATCTCAAGAAATATCCTAAATGGTGGCGGTCTTCTGGGAATCTTTAGTCCATTTACCTCAAATGCGTAATCACCGTTCTCTTCTAATCTCCTTAATTCCAAAGACACCTCTTTTTCTCTCTCTATGCTGATTAATTTGTCCGCTGGGATAGTTGTGGAAAAGCTAAGACCATTTTTTAAAGCTTGAATCATAAGTGGTAAATCGTTTATGTCCTCAGTTCCCTTATAGGTCTTTATACCTGTAACTTCCTCTATTTTTTTAGCATCTCCATTTACCAGCCCAGGAATTATTATGTAGTCGTATTTGCCCAGCTTAAGACTCTTTAAATTTTCTACTATATAATCAACTGTCATTAGTGAAGCTATTGGATAATTGAGCATTAGTATATCCGTGTCTACACCTAATGAGGAGGATACTGCTTTTACATTGTTATAGGCTAATTTAGCGGTTATCAATAATACTCGCATTGATTCTTAATCTTGCCAGGTAGAATAAAAATCAAATCTAGGAAAACTTAAAATTCATTAGAAGTAGATTATACATATGAGTCTATTACCAAAGGTATTTAACGTTAAAGAAGGCGAAAAGTACGATACCATAATTATAGGTTTAGGACCTGCTGCTTATAGCGCTGCATTATATGCTGCTAGATTTATGTTAAAAACACTTGTTATAGGAGAAACTCCAGGTGGACAATTGACAGAAGCTGGTGAGGTAGACGATTATCTAGGCTTGATAGGAATAAACGCGCAAGATATGATAAAAGTATTCAACAAACATATTGAGAAATACGAGGTACCAGTACTTTTAGATATCGTGGAGGGTTTTAAGAGAGAAGGAGACGAATTCGTGGTTAAGACAAAGAGAAAAGGAGAATATAAAGCAGATACTTTAATTTTAGCAATAGGAGTCAAAAGAAGAAAATTAAATGTACCTGGAGAAAATGAATTTGCAGGCAGAGGAGTGTCTTATTGCTCAATATGTGACGCACCGTTGTTTAAAAACAGGACTACGGTAATCGTGGGTGGAGGAGATTCTGCGCTTGAGGGCGCTGAAATACTTTCAAGATACTCCAATAAGGTTTATCTAGTCCATAGGAGAGATCAATTTAAAGCACAACCTATTTATGTTGAATTGGTTAAGAAAAAACCGAACGTCGAAATAATTCTAAACTCCGTAGTAAAGGAAATTAAGGGAGAGAAATTAGTAAAATCAGTTGTAATACAGAATATAAACACTGGAGAGACTAGAGAGATACAAACTAATGGTATATTCGTGGAAATAGGTTTTGAACCACCTACCGATTTCGCCAGAGCACATGGAATAGAAGTAGATAACAACGGATATATTAAAGTCGACGAGTGGATGAGAACTAACGTAGAGGGAGTATTTGCAGCAGGAGATTGTACGGGAATGTGGCTTGGCTTTAGACAAATTATTACCGCGACAGCTCAGGGTGCAGTTGCTGCTCATGCAGCATTTAATTATCTAAACCAGAGGAAGAAGAAAAAATGAAAAGAGAAGATGTAGAGAAGGTAGCTAGCGAAGCTTCTAAATATATATATGAAGAGAGAGAAAACAAGGACGTCGACAGAGTAATTAATGTACATGGTAATGACGTGACTAGAATTATAGATAAGAGATCTGAAGACTTTATTGTGGACAGGTTAAAAAGTCTAGGATATAATATACTCATAGTTACAGAAGAATCAGGTGTAATTGACAGTTATGGGAAAAATTACGATTACATTGCAATTGTAGATCCACTGGATGGAAGTACAAATTTTGTATCAGGAATACCATGGTCTTCAGTATCTATTGCTATATACAATAGGGACGAAGAAGATATACTCAGTTCAAATGTAGGTGCTGTAAGCAGTATTTTCACTCCTTACACATTTTCCTACGATGAAGGAAGCGCTTACGTAAATGGCGTAAAGATAGCAGAGATAAAAAAGCCTGAAAAAATACTATTATTAGCCTATTTCTCCAGGTCAAAGCTACCTAATCTGAAATTATTTTTTGAGAAGATTGGTCAGGGTTATAAAATAAGAAGTTTAGGAAGTGCATCCTTAGATATGATATTAGTGTGTACAGGCAGGGCAACAATGTTTTTTGATATAAGGGGAAAACTGAGAAATGTGGATATTGCAGCCTCATCTAACTTCTGTTCCAGATTAGGGGTAATTCCATACGACATAGGTTTAAGAAAAATTAAAAGTAGTTTGACGGAAGTAAGTGTTGTAAAAGATTTAGTTATAAGTCTTGACGAAAGTCTTCTAAGATCTTTCTCTCTTGCTTTACAGACGGTTTAATTTTACTAGCTGCCTCAATTAAATCCTCATAACTCAACTTTCTATCCACATTTCCTCTTATTATCTCCCTTAGAACCTTTAACTTAGCCTCTCTAGCTATAGCTGCAAGATCAGCACCGCTATAGCCTTCAGTGACTTTTGCAATTTGATCACATTTAACCATTTTACACTCCTCAAGTCCAATATACTTTTGGAGAATATCTTCCCTCTCCTCAGAATTAGGCAGAGGCATGTACACTATTCTATCAAATCTACCCGGTCTTTTTAGTGCAGGATCTACATCCTCCATTCTGTTTGTCGTTGCAATAACCACTACCTCCTTTAAGCTCCTTATACCATCCATTTCTGTTAGCAACTGATTTACCACCTTAGAGGAGTCGGTTTTCTGATTTTCTCTTCTAGGTGCTATTGCATCTATCTCATCCAGTAAAACAATAGCAGGCTTATTCTCCCTTGCCCTATTGAAGACTTCTTTGATTGTACTAACTGCACCTTCATATCCCTTGTATAGGATCTCTGCCCCACTAATCATTATAAACTTAACACCTAGTGTCTTAGACAATGCTTTTGCCATCATAGTCTTCCCTACACCTGGTGGACCATGTAATAGAATTCCCCTTATTGGGGGTATCTTCATTTGCTCCATCAGTTTGGAATAACGAAGTTGTATTTCTAATAGCTCATATAACTCCTTCTTTATTGAATTATACCCACCTATGTCATCTAAGGTTATTTTTTCATTATCAGAACTTGTGATTTCTGGACCCCTGAACTTCCTCTCATAATCTAACCTAAACTTTTCATATTCTTCCAACATTTGAAGTGTTACGCTGGGCTTATATCTCTTTATAACATCGTTAAAATCTTGCATACTTATTTTTCTCTCTACATTTCTTTCTAAGGCTTCTATTGCTGCCCTTCTTGCTACTTCCTGGCATAAGTTAGCCAAATCTGCACCAGTAAACCTCTCAGTCATTTCAGCGAGTTTATCAAAATCTACATCGCTCTCTAATGGTTTAGCTTTACAATGTATTTCCAGTATTTCTCTTCTTGATCTCTTGTCAGGTAACCCTATGTAAATCAATTTATCGAATCTTCCTGCTCTCAATAGGGCTTTATCTAATAAATGGGGTATGTTTGTGGAACCTACTAAAATTATACCATCATTCCCTTGCAAACCGTCTATTTCAGATAACATGAGGGATAGTAGTCTAGGAGTAACAGAATCTCCCGTATGACTTTCTCTTCTAACCCCTATTGTATCAATTTCATCAAAGAAAAGTATACATGGGGAATTCTTTCTTGCATTTGCGAAAAGTTCTCTAAGTCTAGCCTCGCTTTCACCATACCATTTACTCATAATATCGCTGACGTTCACATAAATGAAGTTAATTTTAGCTTCATTTGCTAATGCTCTCATCATTAGTGTTTTTCCACACCCTGGTGGTCCAAATAATAGAATACCTTTTGGAGGTTTAATACCATATTTCCTTGATAACTCCTTATACTTTAATGGGAATTCTATGTACTCCTTAATTTCCTTCTTAACATCCTCATATCCACCTATCATTTCCCAATTAATCCTATCAAGGATATCATTTTTACGTTGATTTTTTTGTTGAATTTGTGTCGCTTTATCTGAAACAATGAATTTTTGTGTCTGTTTTTTAAACAACAGGGATAAGATAACTACTATAAATATGATTACCCCCAAGAGTGATATGATTATCGGTACTTCATCAATGGTCATAACTAATCTGAATATCTATTTCCCGATATTTAAGTCATTGTAATACACCAGTGTCCTTGAGAATCTGAACCGCAGAATTATAGCCAGGAGCTCCAGTTACACCGCCACCTGGATGAGTACCAGAGCCACAAAGGTATAGGTTCTTTATTGGCGTCTTATATCTGGAGTAACCTATAGCAGGTCTAAAAACATATAATTGGTCAGGTGTCATGTCCAAATGAAATATATTCCCACCCATCATACCGAATCTGGCTTCTATGTCCTTAGGTGTTAAAAACTCCAGTTGTATAGGCTTAAAGTTAGGTGCAAATTCTCTCAGAGAATCTAAGACATTCTGCAATAGTTCCTGTTTTTTAGCTTCATCGTCGTAACCATAAACAATGTATTGCCCAAATATGTTAAAGACATATTTTCCAGATGGAGCTAATGTTGGGTCTAAGGTTGAAGGAATGTTAAGGGATAGCCATGGTCTTTTGGAATAGCCTATAGATCTTGCATCAGTATATGCTTTTTCGATATAGTCAATGGACGGCATAATCAATTGAGACGCAACATGTATAGGTTTAAAGTCCTTTCCAGATCCATAATCTGGAAGCTCTTCTGTGTACCCGTTTATCTTGAACGAGACTCCCGTTGATTTTAGCGCCTTTATCTTACGCAGAAAATCTTCGTCCAATTCAGCATCCCTTAGTAGTTTAAGAAAAGTGGTTTTAGGATCGGCATTAGAGACCACAATCTTAGAATTAATAATTTTACCATCTTTCAGCTCAATGCCAGTTGCAACACCATCCTTAACAAGTATTTTATCGACCTGAGAGTTCATGTAAATTTCGACTCCATGATCTATTGCGTATTTTGCTATGGCTTTACTTATAGCTCCCATTCCTCCTTCAACATATCCCCATGCCCCCTTTATACCATTAACTTCCCCTATATTATGATGCAGAAGGACATATGCTGTTCCTGGGGTTGAAGGAGATGCAAAAGTACCTACAACAGCATCTTCGATAAGAGCAGCTTTCAACTCCTCACTTTCGAAAAACTCATCCAAGAAAGACTTTCCATCTTGGAAAAACATTCTGGCTAGGGTTAAGGCATCATTTTCGTTGATGTTAAATGACTTCACAAGCTTGAGCAGCTCTTCTATTTCTGTTATTTCAGGAGGTGGACTGAGCATTACAAGATCTATAATTTCACTCATATTATCTAAGAGTTTAACAAACTTCTCATAATTTATAGAATCTTTCTTAGAAAATTTTTCTATTTCTTTCATTGTTCTCTTTAAGCTTAGCCATATTGTTATACTCTTTCCGTTTTCAAATGGTACAAATAAACCAGGATCTTTCAGATAGACTTTCAGTCCATATCGTTCTAACTCTAGATCTTTAATGATTTTCTTCCTTAATAGACTCAAAACATAAGAACCAGTCGAGACCCTTATACCTGGCCATAGTTCTTCAGTAGCTGCAGCACCACCTATAATATTCCTTCTCTCAAATACTGCTACCTTAAGACCATATTTAGCTAAATAGGAGGCGGTAACTAAACCATTATGTCCTCCGCCTATGATTACAACGTCATACATTACTAAGTTTTTCTTAACCTAAATATTAAAGCTAAGACAGCTCCTATTGCAGACAGACCGATACCGACATAAACTAGCATTGAAACTAAACTACTATAAGATTCAGGATTTCCGTTAGCACTAGCCGTTGCTGCATACACAATAAGATCTAAAATCATACCATCTCTTCTTATTAACTTAAATAAAACTTTATTGGTATGGAATTTGTATATCCTGATTACTACTCAAATAGCGTTTATAATTTAGCCTGTGCGATTGCTGATTTTTTAGGAGTAAATAGGGAATGCAAAGGCAAGAAACTAGAGATAAGCGGTAGGAGGATTGCTTTAACACTCCTGGATGGTCTTGGTTACACAATGCTAAGTGATGCAGGCTTTACTGTAGACAGAACTATAACAACAGTTTTTCCTTCAACTACTGCTACAACTTTAACCACCTTATTTACTGCTCAATTACCAGCTGAGCATGGTATATTAGGTTATACCACTTACTCAAAAAGACTTGGAGGAATAATCAACACTCTCAAGTACACTTACCCTTTAGTGGATACTAGGGACATTATTTCAGAGGAAGGTATCGAATATGAGAAAGCGTTCCCGGATGTAAAAAATTATCTAAAAGAAGTTAGAGACAAAAAGACAGCAGAAGTGACTCCTAAGGGATTAGAAAATACACAGTTTACTAAGTTAACACACGGTAGGACGAACATCACGAAGACTTATATAAATTATTGGGACGCTTTCACAGAAGCTTCAAATATCCTTCAGATGAAAGAGTATGATTTCGTATATATCTACATTCCTGATGTTGATAGTTTGGCACATAAACATGGTCCAAACCACCCAGTAGTAAAAGAATGTATACGAGATCTTTATAACGGTCTAATGAAACTGGCTGAGAGATTCAAGGATTACACTTTTGTGATTACAGCAGATCACGGACATGTTCAGGTTAATGAACATATTGCCCTTAACCACGATTCAGAGTTATTAAAACTTCTAGATGTTGTTCCTTATGGAGACTCTAGGGCTGTGTTCTTACACAGTAGATATGATCTAAAGACGTATCTAAAAACAAAATATCCCAACCTTGAAGTTTTTGGTAGAAATGAGTTTGAAAAATTAATAGGTGGTAATACCTCTTATGCGGACTATATAGCTGTTCCTACCGACTCCAATGCGTATGTATACCTATTTAAGGAAGAGGGAAACGAATACAATAAACTTAAAGGTCATCACGGAGGCTTATCACTTAATGAGATGAAAGTACCCTTGGTGATCTGGAATGGTTGAATACTATGTGCCGAGTTGGAATGAGATAGAAGAAGGCGTGCTAACGATAGCTGAAAAAATGTTAGACGATAATTTTGTTCCTGATATGATAGTGAGTATTTTAACCGGAGGCGTGATACCAGCAAAACTCATATCAGATGCTCTGGGGATAAAGAATCTGAAGTACGTAGATATTAGGTTTTATAAGGGAGTAAAGGATAGAGAGAATAAACCTATAGTAAGAGCTATTTATGTGAACGACGTAGAGGCTAAGAAGGTATTAGTAATAGACGACGTATCAGATACCGGAGAAACATTAGATTTTGCAGGTAACATTATTGCAATGTTTAATCCATTAGTTGTAAGAACAGCCACATTGTTTGTTAAACCTTGGTCAAGAAAATATCCAGATTATTACTATAAGATAATTGATAAATGGATCATATTTCCATGGGATAAGTGGGAGATAGTTAGAGAAAATAATGAAGTTGAAGTTGAGAAAAAAGAGAGATTTTTGGAAATATTGAAGAAATTAAAGGTACAAAAACAAGATTAAAATAAAGAAGGTTCTTTATATTCACCCCATAATTCTCTCAAAACTGAGCTCACTTCTCCCACAGTAGCTCCTGATTTTATTGCATCGAGAATATAAGGAAATATATTTACGTTCTCCTTGTCTGCAGCATTTCTTAATCTTGAAAGGGAACCCTCGACCTTAGAGTTATCTCTCTCCTTTTTGTATTTTGCAAGCCTTTGCAATATCCTATCCCTAACCAACGGATTAACCTTAAAAACCTCTGTTGTGCCTATCCAGTCAGGCTCATAATACATGTTTACGCCCACCCTCACCAAATCATTTTGCTCTAATCTCTTTTGAATCCTGTACGAACTCTCTGCAATCTGTGCCTGTGGATATCCTACCTCTATTGCTTTCATCATTCCGCCCATTCTTTCAATGTCATAAAGAATTTTCCAAGCATGTTCCTCAATCTCGTCAGTTAACCACTCAACATAGTACGAACCTGCAATTGGGTCTATTGTATCAGTAGCTCCACTTTCATGGGCAATAACCTGTTGAACCCTGATGGCTATTTTAGCTGCTTTCTCAGTAGGTAAACCTAATGCTTCATCATAAGAATTTACATGAAGACTTTGAGTACCACCTAATATTGCAGCTAAAGCTTGTAACGTAGTTCTTATGATATTTATTTCAGGTTGTTGAGCAGTAAGTTCAGCCCCACCAGTTTGGGTATGAAACCTAAGCATCATCGACTCAGGCTTTTTAGCATTGAACATTTCTTTCATAATCTTTGCCCACATTCTTCTCGCCGCCCTAAATTTTGCTATTTCCTCAAATATGTTGGTGTAAGCTGCAAAGAAGAAGGATAATTTAGGTGCAAAATCGTCAACTGATATACCTCTCTCAATGGTTTTCCTGACATACTCAATACCGTCAGCTAGGGTAAAAGCCACCTCTAGGATCGCATCAGCTCCAGCCTCTCGTATGTGATAACCACTGATGCTAATTGGATGCCAATTTGGGATGTTTTTAGATGAATACTCAATTAGATCAACTGCATATCTTATTCCAAATTCTGGTGGATAAATGTAATTTTTTCTAGCTATGTATTCTTTTAATATATCATTTTGCACAGTACCATCTAACTCTGAGGTAGATATACCACGTGACTCAGCAGTGGCTATATACATGGAAAGTAATTCAATTGCCGTAGCGTTTATAGTCATCGATGTGGTCACTTTCTGAATAGGTATATCCGACATTACCAAATCCATTTCCTTCCAATGAAAAAGAGATACACCAACAACTCCTACTTCGGTAAAAGCTAACTTGTGATCGGGGTCAAGACCTAACTGAGTTGGCAAGTCAAAAGCCATGCTTAATCCTGTTTGACCAGCTTCCAGAAGCTTTCTAAACCTATAATTTGTATCTTCAGCAGAACCGTATCCAGCATATTGCCTTATAGTCCACAGTCTTCCTCTATACATGTTAGGATATATACCGCGGGTATATGGATACTCTCCTGGAAAGCCTAGTTTACTTAGATAGTCCCCCTTCTGATCTAAAGGAGTGTAGAGTCTTTTAACTAATATACCAGATGGCGTGAGAAAATTGTTCTTCCTTTCTGGTCTCTTACTAATCCATGGCTTAAGGACTTTCTCTTCCCATTCCTTTGATTTCTCCAAAATCTTATCGTCAGTGTCCATTGTCATCTGATATATATTTGCTTAAACAGTTTAAAATCCTTTCTTTTTAATCAAACTTATAAACTAAATAGAAAAAATATACTTAATGATAACAGATGCAATAGACCATATCGGTATAGCAGTAGAAAATCTAGATAATTCAATAGACCTCTACACAAATAAGCTTGGATTTAGAGTTGTGCATAGAGAAACACTACCAGACAGGGGTATAAAAGTAGTTTTTCTAGCTGGAAGTAGCGGAGAGACTACCATAGAGTTAATGGAACCAATAAATCATGATGATGAAACTAACACAGTTGTTAAATTTTTAAAAAACAGAGGTCCAGGACTTCATCATTTAGCCATAAAAGTAAGTGACATAAAACAGTCTCTCAGCGAATTAAATATCCTAGGTATTCAGCTAGTAGATAAGACACCAAGGGTAGGTGCTAGAGGACATTTGGTTGCATTCATTCATCCTAAAAGTACAATTGGGGTTTTAATAGAATTGGTTCAAGTTAAGGATAGTTGATTTTTTATTTTTGAATGCAAAAATCTTACCGGTGACCAACGAATGTCAAGAAGATATAGAGATCCATTTGACCTTTTTGATGAACTAATAAAAGAGATTGAGGAAGAATTTGAAAGATTTGAGAGGGAATTTGAAAGATATGGACCTGAAGAAGGAGGAAAGAGATTTGGACCTTATATTTACGGATTTAGAGTAACTGTAGGTCCTGATGGAAAACCAATAATAGAGCAATTCGGAAATGTGAAGTCGTATAAAGGAAAACCACTTATAAGTGAAGAAAGGGAACCATTAATTGATGTTATAGAGAGAGGCGAAGAAGTTAGAGTTATAGCGGAGCTACCAGGAGTTGACAAGAATAATATAAAGGTAAAAATAATAGAAGGAGGAAAGAAACTAATTATACAAGCCAGCGGAGAAGATAGAAAATACTATAAAGAAATAGATCTACCCACTGAAGTTGATGATAAAAGTGCAAAAGCCTCATATAATAATGGCGTACTCCAAGTAGTACTCAAGAAACTTAAAGGTAAGGAAGAGAAGGGTACTGAAATTAAAGTTGAGTGACACTAGCTTTTTTAGATTCCACGTAGCTTAGCCCACTTTGATCTTCTATAATTAGAGTGAAAGGAAGCTCACCTTTTTTAGCCTTTTCAATATCTTGACAACCGTTATTTTCACATAATTCCCCCATATTGTCAAGCAATATTTCAAGTAATCCTTCAACTGTAGTTATTACGCCTTGATATGCTTCTTTAGATAGAGCCTCCACTCCCAGTTCCGGAATTATTACATTTGCATAAGGTGAACGGTATAGAATAGACCTTAAATCTTCTTCATTTTCTACCTTTAATATAATCTTAATAGGCTTACCCTCCTCAAATGGTTTTACATCTCTAATTCTGTATCCACAACTCTCGCACTCAAAGACCATGAGCAATAATACTCCAGCCTTTGGAGCTTCATATGAGTATTGTCTTATCCACATTGAGTTATTGGAACATACAGGGCATATGTGCTTGCCTTCGTATAATAGTTTAAGATCTGAAGTCACATGTAAAAATATAACGCCCAAGAAAAAATAATTATTTGGAAATAGTGGTGAAATGAAATATCCTAAGGAGAGTGAAACTGGAAAGATAGAATACAAACTGTTAATACTAAATGATGACGAAACAAGACTACAGAGTCTAGCAACTCAAATGAAATATAGATTAGAGGAAGGTGGAGGAGAAGCATTCTATATAATAGGTGTAGGAGACAATGGAGAGATTATAGGTATCGAAAGGGATCAGTTAGACAAAAGTATAGCTACAATAGAGAAAATAGCGTCTACAATAAACGCTAAGATCGTTCATAAAAGGATAGTTGAAGTAAAAAGCAGGAAATTCATTGCGGAACTGTTAATTAGGATATTCAAAGAGAGAATGCCAGTTCAAGTTAACATAGCTGTAATGGGACATGTAAATGCAGGTAAGAGCACACTCACAGGTGCACTAATCCTAGGGAAACTGGATGATGGAAATGGTACCCTAAGAGCTTTAATAGCACGTCATATGCATGAAATTCTCTCTGGGCGGACTTCTTCAGTAACACTAAGACTGTTAGGTCTCGATAGTAATGGTAATATAATAAATTGGACCTTGAGGGATCCTTTGGATGAGGCTGAGATAACTCTCAAAAGTTCCAAAATAATAAGGCTTATAGATCTAGGAGGACATGAAAGATATTTGAGAACTACACTGAAAGGACTTTTAGGATATGAGGTCGATTATGTTATGCTCGTTGTAGGTGCTGATGACGGACTATCTGCAATGGGAAAAGAACATCTGGCAGTAGCTTCGATTTTGAAATTTCCCATTTTTATAGTAGTCACAAAGGTCGATAAATATAGCAAAGAGAAGACTAATGGAATAGTGAATGATATCAGAAACATCCTAAAGATACCCGGAATAAATAGATTGGTAATAGAAGTAGAGAATGAGGAAGATTTATTAAATTCTATACTAGCAATGAAAACTAAAAGAGTAGTACCTATTTTTAAAGTTTCTAATGTAACAGGAGAAGGACTTGACCTACTTATGAAGTTCTTAAACATGTTGCCACCCAAAAAGATCGATAAGAGGGATGAAAATGAAGAGCCACTTGTATATATAGATGAAATATATAACGTATCAGGAGTAGGTACAGTAGTATTGGGATCTGTTGTAAGAGGAATGATTACCACGAATAGAAATTACTACATAGGTCCGACGAGGCTAGGAGACTTTAAGGAAGTTAAAGTGAAGAGTATTCAAGTGAACAAAATATTCGTGGACAAGGTATCTTCTGGAACCATAGCAACATTCGCCATACAGGGACTGGATAAGGATATACTTAGAAAAGGCATGGTTCTCACTAATCATAATAGTAAAGTCAGATCTTCAAGGAAGTTTAAGGCTAAAGTTATGGTGTTGCACCATCCCACAACGATAAAAGAGGGTTATGTTGCGACACTACATTTATATACAATACGACAAGCGATTAGATTTGAAAACATTTCTACTAAATATTTGAGGAGCGGTGATGCTGCAGAAGTCACATTATCCTTCTTATATAGACCAGAATATATAGAAAAAGATCAAATATTTGTATTCAGAGAGGGTAGAACAAGAGGACTTGGGATAGTAATTGATTTACTTGATTGAAGATCCTTAGTTTGCTGCCTTCAGTTTTATACATTCGAAAAGGTCGTTAAGTAGCTTATTTACTGCTGAATCCATTAGCCTAGCTCCTATTGATGCTAGCACTCCGCTAACTTTTACGTCAGCAGAGTACTTTAGCCTTACAGGAGATTCTAAAAGCTGTACTAATGCTGTGATATCCAGGTTACTATTAAGTCCAGTACCTTTTGCAACTAAATTCAGGCTTTTTGAACTCTGATCTATATTCGATAGTTGTACGTTAGCCTTATACTCACCCTTAATAAAACCTATGCCAGCTGTCCCTACCACTGCATACGTGTTTTCACCGGTCTTTGTAATGCTTTTTAGACCAGGAAAGCAAGATGCTACTTTTTCTACGTCTGTAATAAAACCCCATAGCTTATCTGATGAGAATGGAACTTGAAGTTCGCCTTCAAACTTCATAAGAATGATATACTAAATACTAGTATATATGAAAATCGGTGCTATCATCCTAGCCGCAGGAGAGGGAAAGAGATTTGGAGGAAATAAATTATTAGCAACAATTGATAATACACCATTAATACTAAAGACCATTAACTCGGTAAAGTTTCTCGATAGAGTAGTCATAGTGGGTAAATATTACAGGGAACTCCTGGAGGTATTGTTAGATGAAATTGTAATTTATAACCCTAATTGGAGAGAAGGGATATCGTCATCAATTAGGCTCGGTGTGAGATTCTTTTCCAATTTCGACGGAGTCTTAGTACTACTAGGTGATATGCCACTCATTACGGAAAATACTGTTAAAAAAATAATATCTGAATTCAAGGAAAACTGTTATGCCGTAATTCCTGTTCATAAAGGATCTAGAGGGAATCCAGTTCTACTTAGTAGGGTGCTCTATGAGAAAATAATGAATTTACATGGAGATGTCGGAGCTCGCATGATTTTAGGAGAGTTAAAAAAGGAGAATATATGCGAGGTTGAGTGTGGAAGAGAAGTGCTTATAGACGTTGATACGCCTGCTGATTTAACCTTGCTGCAGCGTCCTTAATTGCCTTTATGATGTTCTGATAGCCTGTACACCTGCATAAATTACCAGATATACCTTCCCTTATCTCTTCTTCTGTAGGATTAGGTTTCTCCTTAAGTAACCAGTAAGATTCCATTATCATTCCAGGAGTACAATAACCACATTGTAAAGCATGGTTTTCCCAGAAGGCTTCTTGTATTGGATGAAGCTTACCGTCTTTACTTAGACCTTCAACTGTAGTTATTTCACTTCCATTTGCTTCTATTCCAAGGACTGTACATGATTTCACCGATCTACCATTCATTATTACAGTACAGGCACCACAATTAGACGTATCACATCCAACATGAACACTGGTATATCCCAATTCTCTTAGAACATGAACTAGTAATCTCCTTGGTTCTACCTCTACTTCATGGGTTTCTCCATTTATCCTTAAAGTTATTTTAGCCTTCTGATCTTTATCAACTATGATCATATCTTACCACCTATTGCATTTATAATTGCTCTCTTTGTCATAACTTTAACCATCTTTTTTTTATATTCAGCTGAGCCTCTTATGTCAGAGCTCGGGTTTGCACGCTCCACTGCCCTGCTAGAGGCTTTCTCAATTAACTCTTGAGATAGCCTCTTACCGATAAGCTCTTCTTCAGCTTCTTTAGCTCTTACAGCTACATTATTTACAGCAGTTAGACCTATTCTAACATCGTCAACAACATCTCCACTTAACTTTAGTAGAACTGCTACGCCAACTATGGCAAAATCCCCAGCCCTTCTCTCTAACTTCTCATAAGAATACTTGTAATTTCTTAGATCAGGTAACTGTACTTCTACAACCAATTCTCCAGGATTCAAATCTGGTGTAAACATATCTTTTGCAAAATCCTTAAAACTCACAGTCCTCTCTCCCTTCTTACTTTTAATTTTAACCTCTGCATCTGCTGCAATTAATGAGGCTGGATAATCAGCTGCAGGGTCAAGGTGAGATATACTTCCCCCTATTGTTCCCATATTTCTTACCTGTGGATCTGCTATCTTAGTTGCTGCCTGACTAAGTAAAGGAACACCAGCTTTAGAAATATCATAATGGGTTGTAAGTGCGCCTATTCTGTACTTACCACCTTCAAATTTAACATAATTTAGCTCCTTAAAACGTCGGATTTCCACTAGATAGGACGGACGAATTATCCTTAATTTCAATGCCGGTATGAGACTATGACCTCCTGCTAATGGTCGAGCGTCTTCATGATCCTCTAGAAAGTCAAACGTTTCGTCAATATTTTCTGGAATTACATAACCTATTTTAGGCGGATACATAGATTTGAATACCTTTAGTGACTTAAATACTTTACGTGAAATTGTTAATGCTGAATATATTTTTCTGGCCTTTTCTTAAATTCAGCCATACACAAGGGGCTACAAAAATAGTACGTCTTTCCCTTGTAACTTAATTTATATTTAGTATCTTCATTAACTTCCATCCCACACACTGGATCATTTTGCATAATTAAATCTCGATTTCAACATTTTTGAAGTTTATTTCTCAACAAAACCACATCTCCTATAACTATAATTGCGGGAGCTTTTACTTCATTTTCCTTAACAATCTTTATCAGCTCTTCCAGTTTTCCTAAAAAGACCCGTTGATCTTTCAGTGTTCCCTTTTCAATAACTGCCACAGGTTCGTCTTTATTTCTGACCGACAACAGTATTCCGTATAGCTCCTCTATCACATGTATACCCATCAATATAACTAAAGTTCCCTTTTTTGGAATATAATCAGAAGTAATGAGCTCGCCATTAGATCTGGTAGCGGTTATAATGGTCACAGATGGCGAAGCTAATCTAGATGTCACTGGAATTTTTGCAGTTTCTGGAACTGCAATTGCACTAGTAACTCCAGGAATTATTTCACATTCTATCCCGTTCTCCACCACATATATACATTCCTCTTCTCCGCGACCAAAAATTGTAGGATCTCCTCCCTTCAACCTAACCACGGTTTTACCTTCTCTAGCTTTCTCGACAAGGAGATGATTTATCTTTTCCTGTAAGTATGCGTCTCCTATTTCTTTACCAACATATATTAACTCACACTTCAAACCAGTCAGTATCGATTCAGGAACTAGCCTATCATATAACACAACGTCTGCACTTTTCAGTATGTTTAATGCCTTTATAGTTATGAGCTCAGGGTCTCCAGGACCAGCACCGACTATATACACTCTCCCATTCATAGGATTTCACTATAGTATGTCACTATTTTAATACAATCAATTTTAGCGTAAAGTATTGAATGTATACTAAAAAATGTTATGAGGGCACATCAAAGTAAAATCTTTTCGTGTGACCAAAATTTTTTGAGGATTTTGAATTTTTATCATTTTTCCCTTAAGCTATATAGAATCTTAGTTATCTCACCTACAATTCTGTCCTCATCTTTAGATCGTGACTCAGCGTAAATTAAATCGTCCATAACTACTAGAAATCCGTTCGTGAGTTCAGCATATCTATAACCCTTACATCTTTCGCATGTTCCCTTAAGAATTAGTTTTTCCTCCATATTTATGAGACTATATTTCAGAATTTCGTTCTTTTTCACCTTACTTGGACCTGAGAATATAGCAGCTCTCCTTGCAAGTTCATACATTGATATTTTTAGTATATCCTCAGTACTTACACCTTTGTCTCTTAGAGCCTTAGGAAGAAGAAAATCAGCTTGGACTTGTTGCTTAATCTCTTTAATATTTTTCCTGATCTTATCAACATCGCCCCTTAGAGAACTTAGGCACTCCTTAGCCATATCTTCAGCTTCTTTTGAGTCTCCAACCCATAGGTCAATTAGTATTTTATAGATATTATTACAGTCCATCATTACCACCTTTAAGGTATAATGAATACAAAGGAATCAGTTAATTCCCCCTTGTCTAACGTAACTATGGATATTAGCCCGAAGCTATCCGGATATCTGACAGTTTCTATGTTTATGAGACTTTTTCTTATTTTATCTATGATTTGATAACTCTTAGGATTCATTGATGATCTTATATTGATAAATAGAAGTCCAGAATCACTTCCAACTTCTTTAGCCAATTTCTCCTCCCTAGACAGGTCAACGACAGCATCAGCTATTATCCCTAGATATTTTACTGTTCTGAAAGGAATTATATTACGTAACTTAACACTATATATCGTATGGAGTGCAGTGTATGTTATGGCTTCACTAATTGATATAGAAATATCTCCAGACAAATATTTAGCTCCTTTTAGCATTTGCATGTAATGATAAATATTTTCCAGCAACCCCTCTACCATTTTGCTTTGTAAGAAAGAAGAAAGTGGAATTATCTTTTCATCTAAATTCACTTTTGATGCTTGTGAGTGTAATATGCTTTCATAAATATATCCAGCAATTTCATTAAATTGATCAATCTCGTCTTCTGAATGAGGTAGTAAATCAGAGGGTATCTTTAATACATTAAACTTAATCTCCACATAGAAAAATATTAACTTCCAGAATTTATGGTTTCAGCAGAACTTTACCTATCTTATTACGATCTTTAATCATCCTATAGCCTTCATCAATATTGTCTAAGTTTACATGACCTGCTACAACTGCACTTATGTTTCCTCCTTCAGTGAGTTTAAGGGTCTGTTCAGCATCGTATTTAGTAGCTGATGCGTGACCTACTAATAAAATATCCTTTAAAATCAAATAACCTAACCTTAAACTATATATCTGAGAAGGATCTACATTGCCAATTTGAACAAGTTTACCTCCCATTCTCAGCGATCTAAGACTCTCCTCAATAGTAGGCGTCCCAACAGTGTCTATTACTAAACTTATATCTCCGATCTTTCTTGCCTCATCTGAAAACTTACTTCCCACTATAACGTGATCTGCATATTTTCTAATTACTTTAGCTTTATCTTCAGAGGTGGTAACACCTATTGTTCTTGCCCCTAATGCTTTTGCGACCTGTATTGCGTGAATACCAACACCTCCGCTTGCTCCTGTAACTAGAGCGTATTCATTCTTATTGATTCCTCCAGCTCTCCTTATACCCCTATATATCATGCCAGTGACACATGGAACAATCACCGCTGCATCATCACTCACAGATTGTGGAACTTTCACAATACTTGTAACCTTAACTTTAGCTCTTTCAGCAAAAAAGCCATCTAGCTCCTCTGAATAGCCTAGTCTTCTTTTGCAGTAAGCCTCCTCGCCTACTTTACAATATTCACAACTTCCGTCTGGTGCATAAAGTAGGGAAATCACTCGATCTCCTATCTTAAAGCCACTAACGTTATCCCCTACTTCCTCTATTTCTCCTACAACCTCATGTCCTAAAACTACCGGATATTTCATTCTGGGATAGTAACCCTGGAGTTGTAACAGATCTCTGTAGCATAATCCAGCTCTAACTACTCTTATAACAACTTCATCACTGTTTGGTTTAGGATCTTTAACCTCTTGCAATGAGTAATTTTGTTTGGGAGCAGGAACCACTATAGCTTTCATTTTATTCAATATATATTAATACTCATAAATAAAAATTTATCACTTGAAATGAAACATTAGATTAGCTCAAAATACATATAAATAAAATCTATGAAAGATATAGTTATAAAGTTTAAATCAATCAATTATAAATATAATAAGTTGAGTTACAATAAAGTTCTTGAACAGTTCTAAAATTCTACTTAACGATACGGATAGAATATTCTCATAATATATACAATACTACTAGATAATAGTCAGTTTAAAGTATTAACTTTAATATATTTTATGAGCATAACAAATAATAAGATGAGTTTAGAAGAGTTAGTAGCGGAAAAGAAAGTTAAACCACTCTTTTGTGTGAATAAGGATGTCATTAGAAGAATTAAACTCGAGGTACAATATATTCACCAGACTGGTGAATATAAAAAAGAGAGATAAAGGTAGGCTTTCAAATCTGAAATTTTCGATTAAAGACATTATAGACATTAAAGGCGTGCCAACAACTGCAGGATCTAGAATCCTTAATGACTATATACCTGACACCAATGCATATGTAGTGGAAAAGATACTTGAGGAGGGCGGAGAAATTATCGGAAAGACAAATACGCATGAATTTGCAATGGGCGCTACTAATACGTCGTCAATTTTTGGTCCTGCGAAGAATCCCTATGATATTGAAAGGATCTCAGGGGGGTCCAGTGGTGGTGCTGCTGTTTCAGTAGCATTAGGTTTAGTCGACGTAGGTGTAGGTACAGATACCGGTGGTTCTGTAAGAATACCAGCAGCACTATGTGGTGTTATAGGATTTAAACCTAGCATAGGATTGATCCCAACAGATGGAATCATTCCTTTTAGTTGGAGTATAGATACAGTTGGGTTCATAGTTAAGGATATGCAAACTTTAAACAGAGTCCTTGAAGTAACGTTAACTGATAAAACTGTTTTAGTGTCCCAGATTAGGAGAAGACCCAGAGTGGGTCTATTTTTATTTGGTGATGACGAGGTATCTAGGGCTCTGAAACCTGTAGTTGACACACTCAATAATTATTTCGATATTAAAGAAATTCATAACGAAATTCTTGAGAAATATTCAGGTGATATAAGAAGGAAGATAGTTTTGCCTGAAGCCTATAGCTACCATAGGAAGTGGTTTAAAGAGAGGAAAGATGATTACTTTCCAGATGTTAGAAGACTGCTTGAAAATGGATCTAAAATATTGGGATATGAGTACGTTGATGCGTTGAGATCAAGACATGTGTTAATTAGAGAGTACATGAAAATATTTAGTGATGTTGATGTTCTAATATCACCTACTACAAAAGTTGTAGCGCCTAAAATTTCTGAAGTTATTGGTAATGAGCTAACATTTAGGGAAAAATTAGTGTCAAACACCGAGATATTTAATGTAACAGGAGCACCCTCAATTTCTATTCCAGTTGCACAGTTAAACGGACTACCAGTAGGTTTAATGGTGAGCGGAGAGTTATATCAGGATGGGACTGTATTAGATATAGCTAAAAGGATATTAGATATTGTTGGATTTATTAGTAAGTAAAATACATGTATCTTGATTTCTAATGAATCTTCAAAATAAAATTCTGAAGGGAACAACGACCGTAGGGATTAAGGTCAAGGATGGAGTAGTATTAGCCGCTGATAGAAGAGCCAGCGCAGGTTATTATGTTGCTCATAAGTACGTTAGAAAGGTCTTATATGTCACCGATAATATAGGGATTACGACTGCAGGTAGCGTTGCTGATTTACAATTTATATATGAAGCTTTAAAATATATATATCATCGTAATTCTATAACTGGCGAAGGTCCCATAACTGTTAAAGGCATAGCCACATGGCTAGCTAATGTACTTTCTTCATCTAAATACTTCCCGTATCTAGTCCAAATACTAATAGGTGGAGTAGATGATCAGCCACGACTCTACAATTTAGATTATCTGGGGGATATAACTGAAGAGGAGTATACTGCAACAGGCTCAGGATCACCGGAAGCTCTTGGAGTACTTGAGGATAACTACAAGCCAGAAATGTCACTAGATGAGGCTGCAGAATTAGCTAAGAGGGCTATATTCTCCTCTATAAAGAGGGACTCCTTCACAGGCACAGGAGTAATAGTCACTAAAATTACCAAGAATGGGCATGAAGAGAAAGAATATTATATCACTAAGAGATAGGTTTTTTATTGAGCCTTACATCTTTTTCTTGTGAACGTAAGATCTAACTCCTTTAAAAATGAAGACTATATACCGGATAAATATACATGTGATGGTTCTGATATTTCTCCGGAACTTGAATGGGATCAAATTCCAAATGTAAAGTCATATGCAATAATTGTTGAGGACCCCGATGCACCTGGAGGTACTTTTATACACTGGGTTATTTACAATATAAAGCAGAACAAATTAGAGGAAAACGTGAAGAAGATAGAGAAAGCCGGGGTAGGTATTCAAGGTGTAAATGATTTTGGAAGGGTTGGTTATAATGGACCTTGTCCACCTAGAAGTCACCAGGCTCATAGATACTTCTTTTATGTATATGCCTTGAGCTCAGAGTTACCAGTAAAATCTGGTGTTACGGCAGAGGAGCTCAAGAGAATGATGGAAGGATATATGATTGACAAAGGATTCATTATGGGTAAGTATAAAAGAAAGGGTTGAAAAATGGAAGAAGAGATATTATGGGCAGAAAAATATAGACCTAAATCACTAGACGAAATAGTTAATCAGAAGGAAATAGTAGAAAGATTAAAGAAGTTTGTTAAAGAAAAGAATATGCCACATTTGCTTTTTGCAGGTCCCCCTGGTACAGGAAAGACAACTGCAGCATTGGCACTTGTCAGAGATCTTTATGGGAACAATTATAGACAGTACTTTTTGGAACTTAATGCAAGCGATGAAAGAGGTATTGATGTTATACGAAATAAGGTAAAAGAATTTGCCAGAACAGTCGCATCAAATAATGTGCCCTTTAAAGTCATATTACTCGATGAGGCTGATAATATGACAGCTGACGCTCAACAAGCTCTAAGAAGAACAATGGAGTTGTATACTGAGACGACGAGATTCATATTAGCATGCAATTATTTGAGTAAAATCATTGAACCAATACAATCAAGAACTGCATTATTCAGGTTTTATCCTCTAAAGAAGGAAGACGTAGTAAACAGATTAATTCAGATTGCAAAGAACGAAAAGGTTGAGTTTGATCCAAAAGGAATCGAAACAATTTTTGATATAACACAAGGTGATATGAGAAAAGCTATAAATGTAATTCAAGCAGCTTCAGCTTACGGAAAGATCACCGTAGAAACTGTTTATAAAGTTCTGGGTTTAGCCCAACCCAAAGAGATAAGAGAAATGCTACATTTAGCCCTTAGTGGTAAGTTTTTACAAGCCAGAGATAAGTTACGAGAACTACTCATAAATTACGGATTATCTGGAGAGGACATAATCAAACAAGTACATAAAGAACTCACGGGAAATGAGATAAGTATACCAGATGACCTAAAGGTAATATTAGTTGATTATGCAGGAGAGGTAGAATTCAGAATTATGGAAGGAGCAGACGATGAAATACAGTTGTCGGCTTTTTTAGCGAAATTAGCGTTACATGCAGAAAAATATTCTGGAGGGAAGTAATTGCCATTACAATGGTTCCTGAAGTATAGACCAAAAAGTCTACAAGAGGTTGAAAACCAAGATGAAGTCAAAGAAGAACTTAAAAAATGGATAGAAAGTTGGCTTAATGGAGAACCAACAGCTAAAGCTGTCCTATTATATGGACCACCAGGTGTAGGCAAAACAACTCTAGCTGAAGCATTAGCTAGAGACTATAAATTAGAATTATTAGAGATGAATGCTAGTGATTCAAGAAATTTAAGGGATATAAAGGATGTTGCTGAAAGGGCATCTATTTCAGGCTCCTTATTTGGAATTAAGGGAAAAATAATATTACTAGATGAAATAGACGGAATTTATTCAAGGGCTGATGCCGGTGCTATACCTGCAATCTTAGAATTAATAGAAAAAACAAAATATCCAGTAATTCTCACTGCTAATGATCCATGGGATCCGTCTCTAAGAAGCTTAAGAAACGCAGTGAAAATGATAGAGTTAAAAAGATTAGGAAAATATCCGTTGAAGAGATTATTGAAGAGGATATGTGAGAAGGAGAAAATAGTTTGCATTGATGAGGCACTAGACCATATTATAGAGCAAAGCGAAGGTGATGCACGATATTGTATAAATATGCTTCAAGGTATAGCGGAGGGATATGGGAAAGTCACATTAGATAACGTAAAAGAGTTAGTAAGGAGAAAGGATAGGGAATTAGATCCCTTCGAAACCCTTAGAGACGTATTTTGGGCTAAGTATTATTGGCAGGCTAAAAATGCAGTCACAAATAGCCAGGTTGATTATGAGTTATTAATGAGATGGTTTGATGAGAATATCCCATTACAATACACGTCCATGGAAGATGTTTGGAGAGCTTACGAGGCTCTATCTAGAGCTTCTGTTTTCCTGACAAGAGCTAAACAAGTAGGATGGGATTTATTATCATATGTGTTTGATTTAATGGGACCAGGTATTGCATTTGCGTCATTAGAGAAAAAGAAACCAGGTTATAAGGCAAGATGGGTAAAGTATCAATTTCCACAATATATTCAAGCCTTAGCTAGGACTAAAGAAAAACGTGATAGTATCGAGACCCTTCTTAAAAAAATAGGTGAAAAAACTCATACCTCAAAAAGAAAGGTATTAAATGACACTTTACCATTCCTTGCGTCTTATTATACTAGACATGCAGAAGCAGTAGAAAATTATCTCCAACTGACCGAAGGGGAGAAAGAAATTTTAAACGTTTTTACACAGGCTAGTAAGCCAACTAGTGAAGAAAAGGCAGAAAAAAGTAAAAAATATTATCCGAAGAGATCTTCTAGCCGTAAGACTTAATTTTACTAACAACTCTAATTTTACTGATCTCTGTCAATGGGTATTGTCCTTCTTCATCTTTTTCGTACTTCTTTACCATATCCCAAATAGTCAAAAGGGCTATACTAGTAGCAGTAAGAGCTTCCATTTCGACTCCAGTTCTGTAATGAGCTCTAACTGTTGAGACTACTTTTAACCCATCATTTTCAATCTCAATTTCTACGTTAATATATTCTAAAGGAATTGGATGACACATTGGTAATAACTCATGAGTCTTTTTTGCAGCTAAAATTCCAGCAACTTTTGCGGTAGCGATCACATCTCCTTTTTCTATTTCTCTCTTTGTTATTTTTTCTATTGTATCTTTCTTAAGTTTTATAAATCCTTCAGCTATTGCTTCTCTTAGCACTATATCTTTTCCTGAAATATCAATCATTCGAATTTCAGTCATATACTCTCAAGTTCATCAAACAGGTTTTTTAGTATTATTACTTTAGGGTTAGAATAATTGATCCTTATTAGTTTAGTCTTATCTCCCTCATAGATCTCTATTATATTTTTCCTCTCTAGCGTCTCTAAAGCTTTTTCTAGCTTTTTGTAATTAACATGAGATTCTCTAGCCAGTCTGGTTATATTTATTTCTCCTTCTCTCAAGAGAATTCGAAGTACTTTTAAAATAACGGAGTTTATGAGATCCTCGATTGTTCTAACCTCTTTCTAATTTCTGTATTTATTAAGTCTTTAAATTCCATAGAAATAGGTATAGGTAAAGATACTAGCGTTGTTCTTCCTCTCATCCCTCTACCACTTTGCCTTGTGTTTATAAGACCCATTAGCTTCATTCGCCTAACGTATTCAAATATTTGAGTATGTCTCCTAGGCTCTTCACCAAAATTCTTACTTAATTCGACGTATCTTTGTTCTATTTTTCCTATTGGAAAGAAGTCTATTCCTTCTTGATCATGTAATAATACGAGAGCCTTTAGAAATATTAGTTGATGAAGATCAAGTTCTTTAATACTATCAATTAATGCACTTAATTCAGGGTTAATTTTTGAGTTAGCTTTCTTCGCATGTTCTAACGTAACAATTGGTGAATTCTCACTGTCTGCAATTTTTCCCGCAAGTTCAAGAGTTTCTATTGATATTCTTGCATTTCCGCTACCCCCTTTATCAAATCCATGAACTTCAGCTATAAACCTTAATACGTCTTCCGATACAGAATTCTCCTTAAACGCCTTCTCGTTATAGACTCTATCTGCAAGAATATCATATAGTTCTGTCGATTTATAAGGTGGAAAATCTATGATGTTCTTGATTATATGATCTTTAATACTCTTATCTAAACCTGAAAGACTAGTTATTTCCCTAACAATGAAAATATAATGTAGTCTCTTGGTAGTTACATTTAGCTCGTCGTAAACTCTCACTAAGAAATATATATCTTCCAGTGGTGCTGTACTCACAAAATAGTCAAATTCGTCAAGAGTAATAACAAGATGAATATTCCTTTTCTCTAAATAATCATATATTATTCTAAATGTTTCCTGTGAAGATAAACCCCTATTAGGCAATTGTAACCGTAGACCTTGAGAAATCTCTTGCAAAATAAGGTATAAGGTTCGCTGTCTATGGCAATTCACATGAACGTATTCTAACCTCAAATTTCTCTCATGAGCTATTTCTCTGAGTTTTAATCCGAACTTCTTTGTTGTTACAGATTTGCCTGTTCCAGTTCTTCCTATTATTACCAATCTTATGGAAGAACTTCCAGGATTCAATATAAGATCTCTAAAGGAAACTGTCATCTCTTTGATCTGATTCTCTCTATGAGGAAGATTCGAAGGTATATATTCTGGATTTAAAATTTTAGTATTGTTAAATACAGTGTCACCTCCTAATAGATCTTCAATGAGATTCTTTATGTCGTCCAAAACTTTCACCTAATCCTATTTTTAGATGTAATACTATATATTTTGACCCAGAGACTTGACCGAAACTTTCTCTCTACCCTTTTTTAAAAACGAGATGTAAGACTTGTCCCTTACCACATTTACAAAAACTATTAACTCAGGTGATTTGAAATCGACCTTAGCAATTCCCCTAAGACCTATGCCTATGCCTATTTCAATTTCTCTACAATTGACCCTTACTCCCCTCGAGTAACATTGAACATAAAAAGTATTCTTTAACATATTTTTACACAGATCAATAGATTTTCTAATTACCTCAGCCTCAGAAATGCTATCTATCACACCATGTATAGGAAATATTTTAGCAACACATGATGGAGGTCCAGATATTAATAGTCCATAAGCTTCCATTGGATTTAAATTAGAATACAGAATAATCACGTTCTTCACTATCTCGACAGCTGTAGCGTTTATATCCTTTATCAGGATCCTGTTAAGTATTTCCATCAAGCAGATGTTATCTTTGTTCTTTTTAGCAGTTAGGAGAAGTGTTGGTCTTTCCATGAGTAATGTCGTATTTATACTTTTACCTTAAAGCTTATATAAACAGTCATGTCGATATCCCTTAAAATTAAGGCTCTTACAATTTTGAATAAAACGTCCAAGAGGAAGGTTATGGTTCTAGAAGATTGGGGACCATTTGATAACGGGATAGAAGAGTCTATCCTGAATAAAGGTACTGAAGATGAAATAGAGTTGTGGCTGGCTAATATTCTGCGAGAGAGAGGGATAGTTAAAATGATAGACATGGTGACAATAGATGAACTGGGTAGAATATTGTTCCAGGAAAAACAGACTGCAAGTGTTCCTGCATCTTTAGTTAAGCTTCCCAAAGATTTTTACTTTAAAGTCAGAATTCTATTCAACGAGCTTAAAAAGAAGAATGATGTTGCAACATATGAAAATATAAAGAAAGCTTACCAAATGTTAAGTGAAATAATGTCCATTAGAATAAGAAAAATTATACAGTTAGCTTATCTTAACGTAGAAGATGAAAATCTAATGGACAGAATGACTACTGAGGAAATACTAGTATACAAAAACATAAAATATGCTATAGAAAAAGGTCCAGGTGATATTATTGGAAACCCCTTCTCAGCTTGATTATGGTGAATTATTTCTAGAGTTTATATCAACTTTTCATGATGACAAAGGTAGATTAGTATATCAAAATCTTATAAATGAATTAATAGCTTATAGAAAGAAAAGCATTTACATAGACTTCTCTGATTTATACTCATTCAACCAAAAATTTGCTACTAAACTTATAGATTCACCTAAGGAAATCATTCCATTAATCGAAAAGAAACTTTATGATTATGTAACTGAGAGAGATCCGTCATACCAAGACGAAATACGAGAATTACATGTGAGAATATTAAATGTACCTAGAGTTGTAGAACTTAGAAAACTAAGAAGTAACTATGCTGGAAGGCTAATTTCAGTTGAAGGAATATTGGTAAAAGCAACCCCTCCTAAAGAAAGATTAAGAAAAGCCATATTTCAACATATGAACCCTGATTGTATGCATGAGTTTGTATGGCCTCCAGAAGGAGATATGGGAGAGGTCATTGAAGCACCATCTGTATGTCCTGCATGTAACAAACCTGGACAATTCAAATTCATAGAGGACAAGTCAGAGTTTATCGATTGGCAAAAAGCTGTAATACAAGAAAGACCTGAGGAAATTCCTCCAGGTCAGCTTCCTCGTCAAGTGGAGATTGTATTTGAAGACGATTTAGTTGATATCTCGAGACCTGGCGATAGAGTTAAGGTAGTCGGAATTTTGGAGATAAAGAAAGATACGTACATAAGAAGAGGTAGTAAAGCAATATTTGATATTTATTTAAAGGTTAATAGTATTGAAATATCCCAGAAGGTACTTGATGAGGTAAATATATCGGAAGAGGACGAGAAAAAAATCAGGGAACTTTCAAAAGATTCTTTTATTAGAGAAAAAATAATTTCCTCAATAGCACCATCAATTTATGGACACTGGGAAATTAAAGAAGCCATAGCATTATCCTTGTTCGGAGGCTCTCCTAAGCTACTACCTGATGGAACACGAGTTAGAGGAGATATTCACATCCTCATAATAGGCGATCCCGGAACAGCAAAATCACAAATGTTACAATTTGCAGCCAGAGTTGCACCAAGAGCAGTCTATACGACAGGAAAAGGTTCTACTGCAGCAGGACTTACTGCAACTGTAACCAGAGATAAAAATAGTGGTGATTATTACCTGGAAGCAGGAGCATTAGTATTAGCCGATGGTGGAATTGCAGTAATAGATGAGATTGATAAGATGAGAGAGGAGGATAGAGTTGCAATTCATGAGGCAATGGAACAGCAGACTGTATCTATTGCAAAAGCTGGAATAGTAGCAAAACTAAACGCTAGAGCTACTGTCATAGCTGCGGGAAATCCCAAGCTAGGCAGATACATCGCAGAGAGGACACTTATTGAGAACATAAATCTACCACCTACGATATTATCGCGTTTTGATTTGATATTCATATTAGTAGATAAACCAGGAAAAGAAGATGAGTTACTTGCTTCACACATTTTGAATGTTCATGCGTCTAAAAACATTGTCCAGCAAAATACTATAGATACTGAATTACTTAAGAAATATATTGCTTACTCAAGAAAAAATGTAAGTCCAAAACTTGGTGATGAAGCCAAAAAATTGCTTCTAGATTTCTTCGTAGAAATGAGGAAAAAGAGTTCAGAGAGTCCAGACTCACCAATAATTATTACACCAAGACAGCTTGAGGCATTAATAAGAATATCAGAGGCATATGCAAGAATGGCTCTAAAAGAGGAAGTTTCAAGAGAAGATGCGGAAAGAGCAATAAATATAATGAGAATATTTCTAGAAAGAGTAGGAATAGATGTGGAATCAGGCAAAATAGATATTGATACAATAATGACAGGTAAACCGAAGAGTGCCAGAGAAAAAATGTCAAAGATATTGGAGATAATAGATACCATATCCTCTTCTGAGGGATGTGTAAAAATCAAGGATCTTGCAAAGGAGGCTGAAAACGCTGGTATAGAAAAATCCTCTTTTGATAAACTTATAAGCGATATGAGAAAACAAGGTCTTATATACGAATCTAGACCCGATTGCTATAGAAAAGTATAGAAATTATATTGGCAGATTTTCTTATTGTACCTGCTTACTATATATAGATACAGGAGTCCACATGACATATGAGGGAATTTGTTTTACTAGCTCATAAGCTTCTTCCCAGCTTGTTAAACCTAGTCTTCTTGCGAGTTGCTCCAATGTCATTTGAGTTCTCACGTATTCATTTAATACCCTTATTGCATTTTCATCAACAATTACTTCTCTACCTGTGGATAATTTTACCCTAATAGGTTCCATACTTATTACCCCGACATATTAAATATAAATTTAATCGCCGCTGAACCGTAAGCTAACCAAACATAAATGACAATTATAACCAGCATTAAGATAAGAATCGGAGTGCCTATATCATAATTTTTATTCTCGACAAAGTAAACGCCTAATATTAAGCCTAATATTATGAGAGCTGCAAGGACAGCTATACCACCAGCTTGAGCTGTCCCCCCATTAGAATAGGTTATTGGTGATATATAATATGGAAACGCTATAGCGCCTAATATAGTTATACCCATTACCAAAACTAATATTATAATAACGTACACGTTATTGACGACGCTATAAGTTTTTCTTACTTCATCGCCTTTCTTTTTTGGCATATAGTATATTACCATGGAACACTTTTTATTTTTAATCGATACGCCACATAGTTGGTAAACATATGAAGAGCTATAACTAGTACACAAACAAATACGACCTGATAGATATTTAGATTAACATTGAAACTAATAAGAACTACAGTTGCACCTAAAATAAAGTCTAACTGATCTAATATAGGAGCTCTGGCACCTCTCTCTAATCCTATTCTTCTCTTTATAAAAGCACCTAACATATCCCCCAGCATAGCTCCTAAACTTTCTACAAAACCGATAATTATCCATTCTATTCCTAAAAACCTTGAAATTATAGCTCCAACTGTGGTACCAAATGTTAGAGATAATAATAATCCTTCAAATGTTTTTCCATCTCCCAATACTCTCCTTCCATCGTTCAGCTTTCTCTTAAAGTCTATAGGTGTGCCGCTCTTTATAAAAGGTGCACTTCCGTTAGCCACCAACGCTGGAATGTAATATATCAATCCAAGTAATAACCCAATCACAAACATCCTATCACGCCATTATCATTTATCTTGAACTTGCAATATCTCGAGTACCCTATTATTATTCCTTTGCTTAATCTCATTATATCGTCCGAAAAATTTCTCATAAATTTTTCGCCACTAACTCTATTATTTCCTGACATTTGCCACAACATAACCACTTTTACTCCCGCATCTGCAATAGATTTTAGAAGGATTAAGGGAAGTTCAATATCCTTTTTATTTCTATATAATTTGTAGAATTTATTTACTGTATCTACAACTATCAGTTTCACATGTAAATCAGTTGTTTTTGATAATGCATATAACAATTCAAAAACATTGGAAGATTCTATGAAGAGTATATCTTTCTTCAACCTTAATTTCTCAACCCTACTAGAGTAGGATTTACCTTCAGTAGATATAAATAAACTGGGTTGTATCTCTTGACATAATTCCAACCCGATATTTGTTTTTCCAGTACCTGAAGCTCCATAAATTGAAATGATGTTCCCTTTCTCGAAAATAAACTCCATTAATCTCAATCTTTATATCCTCAAAAAGAAATTTGAATATGTGGTAAAAAAAGTAGCAATTGATGTCAACGATCTTAAATTGTACCACAAGCTAATTTTACGCCTTAGGCAAAGAAACATAAACTTAGAGGAAAATCCACAGAATGCTGAAATTATTATAACAGAAGATTTAGTTAAAAAACTAGGAATAGATAAAACGATAGGATATTTAGTCTGTAAACTTAGAGGAAAAGAGTACTTTAATGAACTTCTGATTGGCATAGACGCAAATGTTCCAAATAAACTTTCAGTTGCTGTCCTTGGTGATGGTGAACTAGTAGAATCAAATACAATCGACTTAAAAAATATAAAAAATTATTTAAACGAAATAATCAAGATTTATCCCCATAAAACCTTCAAGATAGGAATAGGAAACGGGAATCTCATAGGTAAAAAATTGTATGAGTCTTTAAGGGGAGAGTACACTAATCTGAAATTAGTTGACGAGAACAGAAGTAGTCTAAAAAATCCTTTCATTATCGTGAAAGACAGAGATATACGAGCTGCATATATTATTGCACTTAGGGCAGCAATATGATTAAGTTAGATAGAGATACCGATCTTGTCATAAAAGGTCCATGTGTAATTAGAATAAATAGCGGCAAGATATCTGTAAATGGAATAGTGCTGATAGAAGGACAGTTGGATATACATGAGAATGATACATTCACCCTTACTTCCATGGATGTAAGTTCTCTAGACAGTAATTGTGAAATATTATCAAAATATCCCACCTTAGGCTGGCATAAAATTATCAATGACTTGGACGGAAGGATAATTATTTTGGGTAAGCAGAACTCAGGGAAGACCTATCTCTCTAATATGTTACTTAACATGCATGGAGGCAAAATAATAGATGCAGATGTAGGTCAATCTTCATTATTTTTACCAACATTTGTGTCTATTTCGTCTAGACAAGTTGAGAAAAAATTGAAACTATCGGAAAGAGCATATGAAAGTATAGAATTTTTTGGTGACATAACTCCATTAACTAATCCTAGGCTTCACATATCACTGATAGATAAGTTATATAACATGAATAAAGACGAAAAGAACCTGGTTATTGATGCTGACGGATGGATAAATGGATTTTCAGCTCTTAAACACAAACTTGAACTGATCTATAGATTGGATCCTGATTACATTTTAGTATTCAATGAAAAAATACTAAGTGATTTACCTATAGAAATAAGGAGAAAAGTAAAAATAATAAAACCATTTCCACTGGATGTAAACAGAAACATAAAAACACGAAAAATGTATAGAAAAAATAAATATAGGAGTTATTTCTCGAAATCCCTTCTAGTGGATGTGGACATAAGAGAAATTTTAGGTTCACCATTATCCAAGAATTTATTGTTTGCTTGGGGAGAGGAAGTTCAATTAATAGATGAACAACCATGCCAAGGTTACTACATCGAGAGAGAGGAGATCATAGGATTAATTGTCGGTCTCTTACATAAGGGAAAAATTGCAGGTGCAGGCTTAATAAAACAGGTCGATGAAGTTAATCAAAAAGTCACCATTCAATCGCCTATTACCGCATTTGATGGTGTAATTTTGGGAAGTATAGCATTAAATAATGACTATGATGAAAGAAGAGTGAAGATAAAGAGATGTTTATAATATCATTTGAAGGAATAGATGGATCAGGAAAGACAACTATATCTAAAATAATCTATGAAAAACTCTTGATAGAAATTGGAAGTAATAAAAAAATCATATTAACTTCAGAGCCTTTCAGTCAGGAAATTATTAAGTTAATTGAGGAAATAGGATGGAAAGATCCTATATCATTAGCATTGTTGTTTACAGCAGACAGAGCATATCACCTAAATCTACTGTTTAAACAAAATCCTGAAATCATTATCATGGACAGATATATTGATTCTACAATAGCATATCAGAGTTCTCTGGGAATTGATGAAAATTGGATAAGGAATCTAAACAAGTATTTCCCAGAGCCTGACTTAACCATACTACTTGATCTAAAGCCTGAAACTGCTATTGCAAGAATAAAAAATAAGGTGGACAAATTCAATTTTGATGAGAAAATTTCTACATTATCAAAGGTTAGAGAGAAATATCTGGAACTAGCTAAAAGAAATAATAAAATAAGAATAGTGAACGCTGAGAAATCCATTGACGAGATTGTAGAGGAAACGTGGTCTATTGTTTATTCTTTTCTAAACCATTTCTAATTCTCATGATTCTCTCTATAGCTTCGAGGTACCTAATTATTTGAGTTATTGACTCGGTATCCATAGGATCTTGCTTTATTTTCTCCGCGACTTTCTCTACATTATTAACCAGTATACTCTCCAAGCTATCCATAAGAAAGTTAGTCTGAATCCTTTTCTGCTCAGCCTCATCCTTAACTATATATACCTTACCATGAGTAGGGCAAATAACTTCTCCACTTTTTAGCCTAAACAATGGCATATTACAAACCGGGCAAGGTATATCTAACATTGTAGCACCTTGCCTAAGCAATTCCGCAGCTTTCTTCACTGAGTCTGTGGTACTCATGAAATCCCACAATAAACTAAAAAAGTGCTATAGTAAAATATCTTTGGGTGATTTACAATGTCTGCTCTTTATGACAATGAGGCAAAAATTAGACAGGCTGTGGGGATGCTACAAAAAATAGTGAATGATACTAGTGTTCCTAGAAATATTAGAAGAGCAGCAACAGACGCTATTAGAAATCTTCAGGATCAAACTTTGAGTCCAGCAGTAAGAGCAGCAAATGCCATTGGGATTTTAGAGGAAATAAGTCAAGACCCGAATATGCCCATGCATACCAGAATAGCCATATGGAATGTTGTCTCAATGCTAGAGACAGTTAAAGATTAAAGTTTTTTACCATAAAAGTAGATTTGTGTCTTGCGGGGGTGCCCGAGCAAGGTCAAAGGGGTCGGGCTTAGGACCCCAAACGGGTAAGATCCCCGATGGTGTAGGCCTGCGTGGGTTCAAATCCCACCCCCCGCATTCTTGATCATAGTTTGCAGATTTTGATGTAATATAATTTGATAAATGATTGGCATAATTATGCTCAAGTTACCTAAGGAATAAACTTTATATTGCAACTACTTTACAGTATATAATGGAAGACCCGCCGTAGCTCAGCCCGGTTCTAGAGCGCCCGGCTGTAGGTTAGGAGGGCAGTTACCGGGTGGTCCGGGGTTCAAGTCCCCGCGGCGGGATTCCTATTACATGTGCCCGTACTTCTTTAAGATAGTTTAAAGATGATATCGTAGAGAATTCTCAAAATATACTAGATAAGATAAAATGGTCTACTTTATGACTAGAATTTAACAATTTCAAAACCTAAAAACTTGTACTTACCAATGTATATATCCAAATCAACCTAGTGTTAGCGAAAAGCTACGACTAAACTTTTCTACACCTTTAGTATAGTTCTTAGATTAAAATATTGTCAATGAGTGATAGAAGTTCCTTCTTCCTGGCAGAAAATTTTCCCCTCTCATATGCTATTTTACCATCAATTATAACCTTACTAACGTTTTCTCCCACTGCATTATAAACTATATTTGAGACTATACGATCTTTCTTTAGTGGATATAATTGATCACTATCTAAAAGAACTAGATCTGCCATATATCCTTCTTTTATTTTTCCACCCTTTATTCCCATTAATTTGTATCCTTCTTCTGTAGCAGATTTAAGAGCATGAAGAGCTTTTATTCTAGTGTCCCAATAGGAGTGTCTCTGTAGTAATACTGTATTTTTCATTTCCCTAAACATATCCAGTGAATTATTAGTCGACGGTCCGTCAGTACCTATGGTAACATTCTTACCTTTCTCGATCATATCTATAAATGGGAAAAAACCTGCAGTGGCTAGTTTCATATTAGATGTAGGACAGTGTGTAGCCATCTCTACATATTCTAATTCCCAATTTGCGACCCACCCTAAATGAACCAATTGAGAAATTTCGACAATATTTAATTCATGTAGAAACTCTACAGGAAATTTCCCGTATTTTTTCTTAGACTGAAAAATTTCATTCCTAGTTTCAGCCACATGAATATGAATACGCGTTTCCGTCTCTTCAGCCAGTTGTTTTGCTAATTTCAGAGTATCAACGGATGTTGAATATATGCTATGAACATTTACTATAGGTTTAAAGTAGTTAGTTCTACTTAGCTTTCTTTGTCTAGAATCTACCTCATGGGGTTCCATCATGGAATCTAAAAAAGTATAGCCTGCCTCGACTCTAATTCCATACTTTTCGGCTATTTCCTTAACACCTTCTGGATTAAAGTACATATCAACAAACCCTGTGGTACCTTTGGATAGCATCTCAATAACGGATATTTCTGATCCAATATTCATTACCTTCTGGGTCATCTTTCGCTCTTCGTCCCAGATCCTAGATAACCAGTCAGCCAATTCACTATCGTCATAATATCCTCTGAATATCATCATCCCGGAATGAGTATGAGCGTTAATCAAGCCTGGAATAACCACATAATTTGAACAATCAATTTCATCGCCTTCAATTTCATGACCAATAGACTTGATTACATTACCTTGTATAATTACATTCAAATTTTCAACTATATTTTCTGAATCTACTATAAATCTACATCTTACTAATGTATATGTTTTATTACCACTCATTAGGCACCTATAGAATGTTTCAGTAAATTTTAATTATTATGCTTAATCAAGGTAAGTTTATTCTTATGAAACTAGAAGATATCGGAATAAAGTATTAAAATCAAGAATTTTTACTCGTATACTATTTTATTTTAATTTTAAATCCTAAATAATTTCGGTTAACCTATATAGTCTCTATATTTTTATAACTTTTACCCGGTGTAAAACAAACTTACTATCAACCCCGTAGCCTTAGAAAAGGAGAATAGTTTATTTCCATCATTATAAAATCTTAATTAGTCTCCACTTAAGTAAATATTAATATGAAGTTTTTAATAGCGTATGATGGCTCAGAACAGTCAAAAAAGGCTGTTAGATTTCTACTTCGCATACTAAAAAAGGAAGATGAAGTATATGTAATAACAGTTATAAAAGAAGCACCTAGGTCACCGGATCAAAAAATTATTGAAGACGAGAAAAAAGCTGAAGGTCTACATAAAGAAGTATTAGAGTTATTTCCATCAGCTAAATCAGCTATAATTGAAAGTGGAGATGTGGTCAGCACAATAATAGACTATTGTGAGAGAGTTAATTGTGATATGATAGTTACAGGTAGTAGAGGTCTGACAGGAATTAAAAAAGTAGTAATAGGAAGTGTTTCGTCCGCTTTAATAGAAAAGGCTAAGGTACCTATACTCGTTGTAAAGTAATTTAAAAATATATGAGCTATATAGTTATAAATAGTTTATATCCTAAACTATAGTCTAAATACGCTAAATATATTAGTAGACGATCAAATTAGAGCCTGAAATGAGTAATAATCCTTTCAAAGGAATCGACAATACTAAACTAAATTGGAATCATATTAAGATATGGTACACTGCAGGTATGGGATTTTTCACCGATGCTTATGACCTATTAATAATCTCTTATATTCTTGCTGTGATGATAGACGCTTACAAGTACTATGGTTTTAATATGGCTGGATTTACAGAATATCTAATAGGGAATCAAGCTACATTTTGGACCGGACTCTTAGCATCCTCGGCTATATGGACAGCAATAATTGGTCAATTAGTGTTTGGTTATATTGGAGACAGACTGGGAAGGAAAAAGGTATATGGTGTTGAGGCTTCTTTGCTTACAGCTGGTGCTTTGTTAAGTGCTTTATCTCCAAACTTACCTTTATTAATTCTCTTCAGGTCGATAATGGGTCTAGGTATAGGAGGGGATTATCCTATTTCTGCAACAATTATGAGTGAGTATTCAAATGTGAAAGATAGAGGAAAATTAGTTGCTTTAGTCTTTTCAAATCAAGCTTTAGGTTCCATTGCAGCCCTAATAGTTGGAGTTGTCGCTGCTTTAACATTACCTCCAGATATTGCATGGAGAGTTATGGCAGGATTTGGCGCAATACCTGCAGCCACCGTTATTTACCTAAGGAGGAAAGTACCAGAGACACCTAGGTACTCATTAATAGCTAAAGGAGATGTGGAAGAGGCAAAGAAGGCTGCCCAATTTGTTGGAGCTAATCTACAGGTGAAGGATAGTTTAAAGGCTCCTAACTCCTCAACTAAGCTGAACATAATGACTTTCCTAAGGAACTACTCTTTGTTGCTAATTGGAACTGCTGGAACCTGGTTTATTCTTGACATAGCATTTTATGGAACAGGAGTTTATTCATCATCTGTTATTACACCAATATTTGGGTCACCATTTAGTTCAACTATTACTTCTATTACTGAATTTCAAAGTGAATTGGCAAAGCAGTTATTCATTGGAGGCATACCATATTTAGTCGGTTTCCCTGGATATTTCACAGCTGTAGCCCTAATCGATAAGTTAGGGAGAAAATTGATACAAGTACAAGGCTTCATAGTAATGGGAATATTATATGGTATAGTCTCATTAGTATTATTTCAAGCTGGTAAAAGTATATCATTTACGATACCTGCCACTGTAGCATTTATATTATATTCACTAACCTTCTTCTTTATAGACTTTGGTGCTAATACTACAACGTTTGTAATACCATCTGAAGTATATCCTACTAAGTTTAGAAGTACAGGTCACGGAATATCTGCAGCTAGCGGAAAATTAGGAGCTGCAATAACAACTTATCTGTTTCCCAGTTTAGTTGCCTCTATTGGATTTAGGAATATATTCGTACTGTTAACTGCTGTCAGTATAATAGGTGCTATCCTGACTATTGTATTAATACCTGAACCTAAGATGAAGAGCTTAGAAGACGTTGCTAAAGAGGAAATTCAAACAGAAACAGAAAGTGAATAGAAAAATAATCAAAAATTAACTATATCTTTTCCATGTTCCCTTTACAACCCAAACAGGTTCCTCTGAAACCTCTATTTCTTTTGGTTCTGCTTTCATATTCTCTATGGCTTTCTCATTTACACTAACTCCAATTCCAGGTTTATTAGGGACATTTACGTATCCACCCTCAACTTTAGTTTCATCATACACTATATCCCTCTTCCACCTAGGGAACCAATCATAGAAATTCTCTAGGAAATAAAGGTTAGGCGCAATAGCTGCTAATTGTAGGGAGTAAGCGTTCTGTATTGAACCAAATGCATTATGAAATGCTATTTCAACGTCGAACGCTTCTGATAAATGTATAACTTTCCTGCCCACTGATATTCCACCTATGTTGCATACATCAGGCTGAACTATATCAACTAAGCCGTCTCCTATATAATTCGCAGCTTCCTTAACTCCAATTAACCTTTCACCTAGCGCTACTTTTAATACTGTGGCTGATTTGTATTTTCTTAAACCTTCTATATCTTCATGATGAACAGGCTCCTCCATAAAACCTGGATTATAATTCTCTAATCTCTTGGCTATCAATATAGACGCATTTGCATTAAATCTACCATGATGCTCAATTAAAATATCCACATTCTCACCTACTGCTTCTCTGACTGCTTTTACCCTCTCCTCAGCCTCTTGTAATCCTTTTTCGTCAATTGAATTAAAGTATGGACCAAAAGGATCAAATTTTAGAGCTTTATAACCCATTCGTATAACATTTTTAGCTTTTTCAGCAAAATCCTCTGGTGAAACTGCGTCTTGATACCATCCATTTGCATAAACAGGAATCTTATCCCTCACTTCGCCTCCTAGTAATTTGTATATTGGTGCTCCTAACTCCTTACCTAATATGTCCCATAATGCTTGATCTATTGCACTGGTTGCTGTGGCAGATTCAAAAGACCTCGGTAAGTAGAAATCTTGTCTGTACCACTCATGATAATTCTTCTCAGGCTCCTCTGCTTCCTTTCCTAAATAACCCTTAGATACCTGTTTTATTGTATTATAGACGTTTATGACCCTAAGAGTAGGCACTGCTTCTCCAAATCCAACCATACCATTTGATGTCACTACCCTTACCAATATCATAACCGATGCCCATGTTGCACTGCCTTTTTCAGTTTGTGCTAGGACTATAGGTTCTATTTGGGAGATTTTTGTCATACAATATCTTAAACAAATAACTCTAAAATACCTTCATCAAATAGGGCTATATAATTTTTAAATAGAACACAATATACCACAATATTGTGAACATTGAAGAAACGTATGAGTTGTTAGAAAAATCAAAGGATATATTTAGACAGCAAGGACCATTTATTGGAGAATATAAAGAAGACAAGGTGGTTTTCGTTGGAGATACGCATGGTGCAATTAATGTAACCGAATATGTATTTAGAAAATTTTACGATAATGTTGATTTGATTGTGTTCCTAGGAGATTATGTTGATAGGGAACCACAGACAGGTGTAGAAAATCTAAGTTTAATATTAAAGAAATTAATAGAGAGTGATGAAAATAAGGGCAAAACTAAAATAGTGGTACTTAGAGGGAATCATGAAAGTCCACTTACAAACTTTCATTATGGATTTTTTGAAGAACTAAAGATTAAAACTGAAGATGCAGAAAATGCGTATGAGAAGTTCCGAGATCTGTTTTCATATATGCCTTACTCAGTCCTAGTTAATGGATATCTTTGTATGCATGGAGGTTTACCTGCAACATTAGAGGGCGATAGACTAGGGATCACGACAGTTGAAGATATAGCAAAGTTAAAGTATCCAGATATAAACCCAGATGATCCTGTAGGTTTACAGATATTATGGAATGATCCAAGAGATGGACTACTAGATATAGATTTCTTACCCAGTATTAGAGGTGAAGGAATATACTATTTTGGGGAAAGAGTGACAAATGAATTCCTATCCTATAATAATTTTAAAGGAATAATCAGAGGACATGAAGCAGTTGACGGATTTAGAACTAACATGAACGGCAAAGTTATCACTGTATTTTCTAGTGTATATCACGGTCAAAGATCAGGTATTTTATATCATGATTATAATAATAACAAATTCGTCCGTATATATATAAAAATGGTGAACGATCAACTAATAGAAGAGATAGTATAGCAGACAAAAAATAAAAAGACGTGAATAATTTTAGTGTAAAATAAAAAATCCATTACTACTTATTCTCGTTCTTGCTCTCTGGTTTCTGTTCAACTACTAATTCCTTTTTATCTTCTTTTGCTTGATTCGGTAAAAGGTCAGAATATGCTACTTCACCATGCATCAAATAATCACCAACTTTTAACTCAGCCTCGCTAGCCCTTAAAGGCACGAATAGACCTATCAACTTCAATAGACCATATGTTACAAAGAACGTATATATGGTGACTATTAACGCAGCAAAAGCCTGTATTCCAAGTTGATATAAGTTTCCATAAAGTGCTCCAGTTAACCCGGGTAAAATATATTGGCTTACCGATGGGTCAGCGAGAACACCTGTCAACAGACCTCCAACTAATCCTGCTATTCCGTGAGATGAGAATACACCTAATGTATCATCTACTCTTAATTTAGGTTCAAGTTTATACAAGGATAGCCATGGTAGACTACCTGAAGCAATACCTATTATTATAGATCCCCAAGCATCAATATAACCAGCAGCGGGAGTTATCGCAACTAAACCCGTAATTGCGCCAGTAGCAGCTCCAACTAATGTGGGCTTTTTAAAGAATTTCATATCCATTATTATCCATGTTATTGCACTTATAGCAGCAGCTAGATCCGTATTCAATACTGCAATTGCCGCGTCAATTGTAGCTCCTCCTGGATCGCCACCATTAAATCCGTTCCAACCTAGCCATATTAAGCCTGTTCCAATCAGTATTAAGGATAAGTTATGGGGTTCTAATTTCCTTTCCTCTGCTAATCTAGGACCTACTGCTAACGCAGCAGCTAATGCTCCAATACCTGCATTAAGATGTATTACATAACCTCCTGAAAAATCAACAGCGCCTAATTGATTTAACCAACCGCCTGCGAATAACCAATAAGCTAATGGACTGTAAACTAAAAGGGACCATACAGGAACAAATATCATCCATGCCTTGTAGTTGATTCTTTCTATGACACTACCCACCAAAAGAATAGGAGTTATTGCCGCAAAAACAAATTGGAATATTATATAAGTCGACATAGGTATGTTTAGTGGTGTTCCAGAAGGACCGTATACTGCTTGTTCAGCCATATATAAACCCTGCCAAGCTGGTACAGGATAACCTAGAATTCCCAAACCCTTAATACTTAGTAATGATGGATATCCGAATCCGAAATTGAAGCCTGCTATTATCCATACTAATAGAACCGCAGCAAAAGCGTAGAATATTAGAAACATGGTATTTACAGTATATTTCTTTTTAGTTAATCCTGCATAAAATAAGGCTACACCAGGTATACTCTGAAGACCTACTAAGGTTGCAGCTATCAACATCCATGCATTACTACCTGTATCTAACCAAGATGGAACAGATGAAGAGGGATAGCTTTGTAAATTTGGGGGAATTGTATTGGTTGTATCTGCAGATACTGATATAGAAAAAAAGATAAATAATAATATAGTGAGCAATAGTATTTTTGGTAAATATGATCCACGTCTATTCATTTCTTATTAAGATGAAGTTTAAATTATATTTAAATATTTCCATAATCTGTATTAAAATCTTTTAACTATTTGTAGTTAAAAAATAACACAGTGAGGTTTTAATAATTATAAATTTTAGCCTATTTTTAAACAGTTTTAAGTGGCTTCACTCAAAGTATAAACTTTAAACAACCTATTTTTTATCTAACTACAAAGGTTTGCATTACATTAAGAAGTTTTATATAAGGAGACAAAAAATAAAAACTTTAACGTTTTATTTAAAAATTAGGTTTTATAATTTTAATCTTCGCCGTAGATATCTTTAATTTGCGATGTTACACGATCAAGAGCTGTCTTCTTATCCTTATATTCTTTTAACAATTCGAGTAATTTTTTACCCTTGTCTGTTAAGTAGTAAAGACCGTCTTTCTGAGATATTAATTGTTTCTCTACTAGTTTGTTAATGTAATTGTTTGTTAATTCGTAGCTTAAATTAGCTTTATACATTAGCCAAGTTTTCTTTGCACCGTTTTCGCACTGTGCAAGAATATCGTGGATTATTTCATATCTAGTCCTCTTTTTTCTTCCAGTAGTAACTTCCGCCATCAATATCTAATAGTCAATAAGAAACTTAAAAATTTTACTTCTAATGTATATGTCCTTCAAATACAATAAGATTGATGTCATTTTCACTTTACGATTCATTATATACAAAATCGAACTGTGAAGTAATTAAAGCAGACATCTTTTGGACTTAATGCTAATTATATCCTCTTTGTAATATTTATTACTATATGTCACTCAATAGAGAAAGGACTAATATGATTTTTAAAAATTTTGATGAATAATGTTTATCTAATATATGAAAATATGTTGAAATCTTGAATTCGATTACTCTGAGCTTTTAAAAACTATCAAAATCTTCCTTCCTTAATAATCTAAAACTATATCTCCTATATTCATATAAACTATTTACGAAGTTTAGGAAAGCATACAGATAAATGAATAAAAGTAATTATTTACGTAATAGATAATCAATTAGTTCAAGGTAGTAAGAGTAGAGGCTTTGTTATTATTTGAAACGAGAAACCTACACATTTAGAATGAGTCACTTATAAATAAGAATTATTTACCTCTCAACTTATGAAAAGACGCTGTAAGTTTGTTCTTGTGAAAATTGTGAAACAACCTGTTTAAGCCAAGTGAACTCTATATTACACATATGTTCACTTATTTTAAGTCAAGAGTTACTTGCCAAATAGAGCAATAAATGTATTAAACCTAGTTCACTGGATTTTTGTAATAATGAAGGCATTTGATTTACTGATCTATCTATTCGAGCACATAAAACCAGGTTCACTAATAGCAGTTAAGACTAGGGATAATTTTACAATATTAATTAAGAAAGAGGACGATTACACAGTGATAGCATCTATATGCAAAGAGAACAATATGAGGAAGTTTAAGGAGGTTTATAATAAAGCAACAGTCCACAGGGCTGTCCTGGACCTTCTATCACAGATCTCAGATTATCTACAAATTAACATTGATGAACTAGAAATAACTAATAATCTTGAACTACAAGAATGTCAGCCAAAGAAGGAGACACCAAAGAAGGTAGTCAAACACAAAGAGAGAGTGGAAGATCTAATTGTAAAAATGAAGGAATTACCACCTGAATATGATATAATTCCTCTCTTCACTAAGGAGGGTAAATTAGTATCATTGGTACTTCAAAATCTATGCTTAGTATACATTGATAAGATCGTAAAAGGAATTTCGCATATCAGAAACGATACAATAAGTAACCTATCAGCAGATGTAAAAGCCATTAATTACGTACTATCTACCATAAAATTCGATCTACAAAAAGGTAATCCTATTTCATCTGTCGATAATTTCACTTTCTTTACAGCAATGTTCGTAGACATGGGAGAAATTGGTCATGACGTATTTTTAGGAAGAAAAATGAGGAAAAGAATGGGAAAATTTTTCACAACGAATAGTAAAGGTAACCTAAGACCAATTCAATTAGAATTCCTGGATTTAACTGATAACAGTAAAAACGAGCTATACATTGGCTATTTTCTTCATGACGGCGAGAAGTTCATCAGAATAGGTGGATATAATTTATTTGAATATCACGATAAAGGACTCTTTACCATAAATCAATACTTACTTTCCTCATTCACGGTCACGCAGTATAATTTTAGTATTGACTATCAGAGCTTTGATAAATTACTTAGTAATTTCGTAAACACCGTTATTTCTAAAGGAATAGGGAGTAAGTATGTTAAAGACATATTTGAGTTGGAGAATCTTCTCTATGACGTAGAATGTGTAAGAAGTGTTACAAAAGAAAAGATAGAAATAATAGACCCTATATCGATGTGGTATTATAAGACCAGAGGAGAGGACGTAAAGCTTTGTAATGACTGTGAAGTAAGTGATAAGGTAAACCTTTGGAACAAGATCATTACAGTAAACTGGTTCAAAGAATTTCTAATCTAAACTCCATGAGATTGTAGTATCTCACATATTTGAATACTAAAAAGTGCTCTCTTAAAACTCTACTGTTTTTAATGTATTTTCAATTCTTGTTTAATCATAAGTTGGTAAGTCTATATAGGAATTCTAATTGGTAATTGTCCTAATTTCACTTATCAAAAATAATATTTAATTTACTAGAACGGTCAAAGACTAATAGATATTAACAAAATTCATATACGTTTACAGCTACTAAAAATAAGCAGAATTACGGTGCTATCGATAAATGATACATTAGTTATCGATGATAATGACATAGTAGGATTAGTGGGTAAAAATGGAAGTGGAAAAACAACCTTGATAAAGAACGCTTTGTGTCTTGGACAAAATAGGTTTAAGATTATTTTAGATGGGGATGATTTCTGCGAGCACAGAGAATACTCTAAATTAACTGGGGTTTTCCAAGAGCCAGCAACACAGATTCTGGCTTTAACTTGCGAGGAAGAGCTTAAATTAAGATCATTATTCCATACTATTGATTTTAATATAGCAAAGAAAATAATGGAAAATTATATAAATAGGGATTTTTACACTCTATCTGACGGCTACAAAAAGAGGTTTGTAATCGCCTCTGCTTTGTCTTCAAATCCTAAACATATCTTGCTAGATGAACCTTTTGCTAACCTAGATAAATATTCAACAAAATTAGTGAAGGAAATAATACCGAAAGGCTCTCTCATAGCTGAGCACAGAATAAAAGAAATAAGGGATCTTGTATCTAAAGTCTATCTAATAAAGGAAATAAATAGAATTGTTGAAATCGAAAAAGAAAAATTGTATGACGAGAAATTTCTTAGAGAGGAAGGACTTAGAGGATTTAAGCTACCTGAGATCAACATTAAACCTAAAGATAAAGTAATATTCGAGTATTCCTGGATTAAATTGAGAGAAGGAGAAATATTATGTCTGGTCGGGAGGAACGGAGTCGGAAAAACAACTACATTAAAGAAATTAGTGAATAAGGTTTATATTATATTTCAGAACCCAGACTTGCAATTTTTTAAACCTAGGGTAATTGATGAGGTTAAAGATGAGGAAGCTTTGAGACTTTTTAAGATAAAAGATCTTGCAGAAAAGAGTCCTTTCACACTGAGTTATGGTCAAAAGATGAGAGTACTTATAGCTACGGCTTTTGCATCAGGCTCCAAGGTAATTGGTTTTGATGAACCTAGTGTTGGAATGGACGGCGAAGCACTATTGAGCTTTTATCAAATGGTAAAAATCTTGAAGGAGGAGGGAAAAGCTATGATAATAGCAACTCATGATGAGGATATATTATCATTATGCGACAAAGTTGTAAATCTGGAGGAAATGAGGATTGTATACACATGAAACAAGCAATACAGAGACTGATGCTATTAGTAATAGAATATCAATCTTCCTAGGTTTAAAATTTCTCTTCCTTATCAAGTTTCCATATAATTTCAAATTATAAGATACGTAAAGATCTTCTGCGACCTTTATAGTCTGAACAGTTAAAGGAAGAACATAGTTTGAGAAGGAAAATCTAACCTTTCGTGCTCTCATGTTAAAAATTAATTCTCTACTTACTCTGTAGAAGAATGGAATGTAAGCGATAGAGATCACTAATGGAACTCCTTTACTACCTAGCGTATCAATTATTGTACTATAATCTATCTTTTCAGACAATCCAATAAAAATATTTACATATGATAAAACTCTAAACGTAAATATTAGAAAATTTTCCCTATTTACTACATATAACACAATATACGAGACGATAATGACTAAAAATTCAATTAACAATAATTTTCCTCTCTTTAATGTAAGAAAAACACTAAATAGGAATGGTATGATAGAAATTGAAAATGAAATAGAATAAAAAATAAAAAATACTGAGAAGATGGAGTAAAAGAAAGATAACTTACCATCAGCGACCTGCATTATCCTCATCTTCTCAGGAGCAAGATCATTCATCAAGATTTCATTATTCCTGAATTTATTAAGTAAGAACCAATCTTATAAGATATATATCCCATAATTGCACTTTCTACGAAATATATCACTCCAAATATTACATAAGCTAGCAATAGGCTACTAAATGGTACAGAACCATAAATTCCTATAAGTATACTCCCAAAAAATACACTGAGAACACCTATAAGCCCGCCAACCACTGTTGTATTTATCATTACAGCCCTTAATCCTCTGTATCCTATAGCCCACGAGATTACTTCATCTATTACTCCTGAAACTAGAAATGTAGGAACCATAAATAGGAGTGCAGGACTAGTAATATAATAAAGAAGAGAATTTATCAATGCTAAAAGAATAATACTATATCTCTTATTCATAGCCTGTAATCCAATTGATATAAGTATTAAGGGTACAGTCAGCGTAACTATGGGATCTAAGAAAGATCCTAAAGCGTAAACTGATGATCCCACAGCTAATATTGCAGCGGTCACATATGACGCTATAGAGAACACTACACCATATATTATTGCACGTCTATCATTAAATACAGTTTTCATGCATAAAACTTAATTTCCGATAATTTAAAAATTACCTTTCAACTCTGAATTGTTCATACATCTTTAGTAATTCTACATTTACACTGGGTTTAATGTATGCTAAAACTCTTACAAAATCATCAAAGTTTAGGCTTGTCCTTATATTTCCCGTGGAGGTAGCTTCTTTTAACAGATTCCTTCTGATTTCATCTACTACAAGTTTAAGATCTGCTGGCGTATAATTGTTCGTCATTCTCGAAACTTTATTAAGTATTTCTTCATCAACTGACAAGCCTTTAGTGAGAACTTTAAGTACCTTCACTCTCCCCTCATAGTCAGGTGGAGGCACATAAATAATCCTATCAAATCTACCTGCTCTAAGTAAAGCGGGATCCAAATCCCATGGTCTATTTGTGGCACCTATAATAATCACATCCTCGTTCTCCCTAATCCCATCCATTTCTGATAAGAGCTCGGTCAATGCGCCTCGCCACTCATTCTCACCTCTAGTCCTAGCTATCATATCTATTTCATCTATAAAAATTATAGAAGGAGAGTTATCCTTAGCGATATGAAATTTTTCAGCTATAAGTTCGCCTGCTTTAAAAGGACCCACAGAAGAGATCTCGTCTCCTGAAACGACAATAAAAGATGCCTGCAACTCGTTTGCAAGCGCCTTTGCAATACTGGTCTTACCTGTTCCGGGAGGACCATATAACAGAATGCCTTTTACAGGCTTAATTCCCAATTTATTTGCTATATCTTTGTTTTTCATAGGCAATTCTACTGACTCTCTAATTACTTTCTTTATCTCGTCAAGATCTCCTAAGTCGTCCCATTTTATATTAGCTATGCCATAAGGCTTTTCTCCCAATTTATGCCTTGAGTATTTCTTAGATAAATTTTCGAATTTTATCAAAGTCTGAATAGATACAGAAGGCTTGAAATTATCCAAATACCTTATGAAATCTTGCGTGGTTGGCTCTCTCCCCTCTTTACTACATTCTATACTCACACTCTCTACTATCTCTTTTATATCTGCAGGAGATAGTCTATTACTCTTATTTGCTAACAACTTACAATCAACACTCAAACCCTTGGTGTAGCCTAACCATATCTCTTCTCTAGCCTTCTCATCTGGTAAAGGTACATAAATTATTTCATCGAATCTTCCAGGTCTAAGTAATGCTTCGTCTATCTCCTGTGGCAGATTAGTGGTGCCAATTATGATTACTGGTAGTCTCTTGTCGTGAATATCTTGTAGCCTGTTAAGGAGTATATTCACAAGTCTATGCGTTACTTCATGAATATCCCCTTCTCTCCTTAAAGTGAAGCCGTCTATCTCATCTATTACAATAATAGCAGGCACATTAAGCTCTACTGTATTAAAGAAATTTTCTAATAAAAATTCACTCTCTCCGTACCATTTACTAAGTATATCGCTACTTCTTAACTCAAAGTAATTCCACTTTAAGTTGTTGGCTAAGGCTTTTGCAATACTGGTCTTACCTGTTCCGGGAGGACCGAAAAGTATTACGCCATATGCCCTTTTCCTTGACATGACATAGTTTGATATATCTAGAAGTTTTTGCTTTAGTTCTTTCATATCATATATTTGCTCCCATGAAACTGAGGGTATATTTCTCATCTTAGCCTCCAATTCTTTTTTCCTGTTACCAACTCCAATTCCCATTCGCCTCATATAATACACAAAGAATAGTATTGGTATAATGAACAGTAACACCTGAATTGCAAGGATTATATAACTAGAATAATCACTCAATAAGGTAGGTATTGCAGTAGTATTAGTATTGTTAGATACCACCATATTAAATTAAAAATACTATAAGAAAAATATATATCTTCAGCGAGTAACCGCATCCTCACCTATCAGGCTCCCCTAAAATTCATCATTTCAGTTATTTTTTTATAAGTTCCAGTAGAAATGTTAGAATAAACTTCTTCAGGGACTATTAAAATTGTGATATTTATCTCATTAGTATATTTATAAATTTCGTCTAACACCTGATCTATAATTGCGGAGTTTTTCTTACAATTTACCTTACCCACACCTATTAAAAAGTAGTTTCCGTCATTGTCTACAAACAATCCAGCCTTCTCTACGTATTCTGAAAATTTCAATAATCCAGCTTCAATTGCTTTATCCATTATAATTCATTTTAGTTTAGATCGTTTTAAACTTGACTAGTACTTAATTTTTTTCTCAAATGTTCCTTGCATGTATTACAACAAGTGTAGTAAATCCTTCTTCTAACCTTTAAAGTAATAGGAGTACCCTTTATCTCACCACCACAATAATCACAGTATAACCCTTCCTTAATGACCTTAGTTGAGTCCACTTTATCCACTGCTAATAGGTAATTCTTTATCTTGTTCTGCTCAAGAATCTGCTGTATATGATCAAAACTACCTCTAATAATCGAAACAGACCTCCCATCTATGAGCTTGTAACACTCCTTGGAACCCTTCAAACATTCTTTGGATATAGCAAATACTGCTAATTCTCCTTCTTCCCAATATTCCACAGAAAATTTAATGTTTTTACTTCTAAGTGATTTGATCGTCTTAGCTATTGTGGCTCTACTCACTTGTAACTCTTTAGCTATACTACTTGCACTCCTCCTAGAATCTTCTTTAAGTATATTAAGAACCTTATACTCTAATGGCGTTAATTTAACAGCCATAATAAATAATATGCTTTGTATCTTAAAAGCCGACATTAAATTTACAAAGTAAATTACACTGCGTTGTTTTTAATGTTAATGTGGATAATGTCAACGATATCTATTTATTTATTGTTAGCGAGTTAATCTTATGCAAATAGATCCAGTCTGTGGAATGGAAGTAGAAGAAAATAGTCAATATAAAAGCATGTACAAGGGAAAAATATATTACTTCTGTAGTCCTCACTGCAAGAAAGCATTCGATAAAGATCCTCAGGAATATTTAACCAAAGGACCAAAAGGCATGCCAGATGCCTAACTATAGAATCTCCAAAGAGGAAGAATTAAAAGTAGTGGGTATGCATTGTGCTACGTGTGTAGAAACTGTCACGAAGGCTATATTGAGTGTCCAAGGTGTAAAAGATGCTTCAGTTAACCTTACTTCAGGAGAGGCTAAGATAGTAATCGAGGATAACAAAAAACTGAAGAACGTTATACAGGCTATCAGGAAAGCAGGCTATGATATAATAACTCAAGAGTTTATTATGAAATTAAATATTAATCAGGACGAAATAGGTAAGGTTAAGGATATAATAGAAAATATCGATGGAGTCATTTCCGTAAAAGTTGGAATGGAAAGAGTGATAGTTGAGATAAATCCACTTAGTGTATCACCTGAGGTAATATTAGACGAACTAAATAGGAAAGGATATAAAGCAAATATTGAAACAGAGAAAATAGCCAAAAAATCTGAATATAAAGATTTTTTAGTCAGATTATTAGTAGCCGTATTTACTACCTTACCCCTTTTGTTCATAAACAATATAGTTCTCCAACTCGTATTGTCTATTCCAACTCAATTCTATTCGGGATACCCATTTCATAGAGGAATGATTAGAGCCATAAGAAACAGAACTACCAACATGGACGTTTTAGTCTCCTTATCTTCTAATACAGCATGGATCTACAGCCTAATCCAGATTTTTATTGGAAAAGAGCCTTTCTTCCTTACTTCCTCATCACTAATTACATTTATACTTATTGGAAAGCTTCTGGAAGCATTCCTGAAAGAAAAGATCAGTGAGGATGTCATAAAACTAACACAAGTGAAAGCAAGAAAAATTGAGAATGGAAAAGAATACGAAATTAACTCTAACGAATTAAAAGTGGGTGATTTGGTAGTCGTAAAAACCGGTGATATTATACCCGCAGATGGTGTGGTTGAGAGTGGTGAGGCTACTGTTGACGAGTCCATCTATACAGGAGAAGCGTTACCAACTACTAAAAAGAAAGGTGACCCAGTTATAGGAGGATCCATAGTTCAAACAGGCGCGTTAACGGTATACGTCACGAGAAGTGGCAACAGGGCATATATCTCTCAGGTGGTAAGTGCAATAAAAGAGGCTGAATTTACCAAATTGCCCATTCAAAAATTAGTTGATAAAGTATCATCTATCTTTGTACCGTTTGTAATAGTAATTTCAGTTTTATCGTCAATTTTTTGGTACTACATTTTTCACGCTGACTTTACATTCTCTCTATTAATAGGAATAGCAGTTCTCGCGTCTGCATGCCCATGTGGATTTGGACTCGCTACACCTACTGCTATAATGATAGGCATAAGAAAACTTGCTAAGACAGGTATAATTGTAAGGAATGGTGATGCTCTACAGAGGCTAAATGAGACCAAGAGAGTTATTTTTGATAAAACTGGTACGATAACATCAGGGAAAATAAAAATCATAAAGACTGAGGGAGATATACAACTAGCCTCAGCATTAGAAAGTCTTAGTAATCATCCCATTGCAAAAGCTATAGCCCAGTTACATTCAGATATGACAGAGAAGAAGATTGAAGATTTCACTGAATTCCAGGGTCAGGGAGTTTACGGTAAGGTTAACGGACATGAAATAATCGTGGGGAAAAAGGAATTCGTATTAAACAATTGTCAAACTGATGAAATCGTGGATGATGCGGACATTCTTGTGTGTAAGGATGGTAAGTTAGAAGGAAAAATTTGGATTAGTGACGAAATTAGACCCGAAGCAAAAATGGTCATAGAGTATTTGAAAAAACATGGTTATGACGTAGAAATAGCTACTGGAGACTCCAGTAAATTTGCAGATGAAGTAGCTAAATCACTAGGTGTAAAATTACATAAAGGACTCTCAGCAGAGGAGAAAGCAGAATTAGTCAGGGAAAAACCTACAGTGTTTATTGGTGATGGTGTAAATGATGCTATTGCATTAAAAGAATCCCACGTTGGAATTGCTATTTCTTCAGGAACTGATATCGCAAAATATGCAGGAGATATAATAATTTCCAATCTCTCACAACTTCCCTACCTACTAAGCCAGAGCACTAGAATAGTAAGAAAGGTTAAGGAAAATGTATTATGGGCTTTAGTCTACAACATAATATTAATGCCCCTAGCTGCTGGTCTCCTTTATCCTCATATTTACATATCTCCTGAAATTGCAGCTCTAGCGATGTCAATGAACAGCGTAAGTGTTGTTTTATGGAGTCTCGTTCAGTGAAACTTATATGGAAAGCTTACCGTGAAGAAATACTGTATATAATAGCAACACCAAAGGATTGAATTTCATTTCTATCCCTGTTTGACTTAAAGCAAGACTCTTGAATAAAAAATATAATTTAGAGGTTTACTAAAAACAAACCGTGAACGTAGGAAGAAAACTTAAAACATTAATGTTCTTGTCAGGAACATTGACTATAATCGCTGAGGGAATTATAACATATCTCATTGTCTCAATTATTGGTATCCCTACAATATTTACTGCCATTTTTTTAGTTATCTTATGGCTAATACAATGGCTAATAGCCCCTTATCTAGTAGGGAGAAATACGGAAGAAGTAGGTCCTGGTGACCCATTGTACGAAATTGTGAGAAAAATAGCTATGGAATCAAAAGTTCCTACTCCTAGAGTCTTTATATCATATGAGGAGTATCCAAATGCCTTTGCATTTGGTAATTATATAACAGGAAAAAGAGTAGCAGTTACTAAACCTTTACTAGATATATTAAACCAAGATGAACTTGAGGCTGTGTTAGCACATGAAGTTGGACATATAAAACATTTGGACGTAGAAATTGGAATGGCACTAGGTCTCATACCTACTATAATAGGATACGTAGGTAACTTTCTATTATTTACAGGTTGGACATTATTATTCTTCGCAGGAGATGAAGTAGAGTTAATTTTAGGGCTAGCTATGCTCGCAATAGGAGGTGTGCTATTCGTACTCACTTTCTTATTACAAATATTTGTACTTTGGTTCAATAGATTAAGAGAATCCTTTGCTGATTTCCATTCAGCAACACTTTACAAAGATAAAGCACCTTATCTAGCTACTGCTCTGGCTAAAATTCAGATATATGCCCAAAATATTAGAACAGATCCGTTTACAGGAATTATAATAACCGCTCCGCCAATAAAGCTAAAGGAGAACGAAAGAGATGCAGAAGAGCTAGTTATGAAATGGTTACACGAGCACATATCCCCATTTGCAGATATACTAATGACACATCCTCATCCTGCAAAAAGAGTAAAAATGTTGTACAGTATATTACAGGGAACTTAAGGAAATAAGTTTAGAGTAGTTTTAAAATACATTCGGCTTAAAATATTAAAAATAAAGCTGATAAGTATATCAAGAGACCGAATAACACTAGAAATAACAAATAACTGTATAAGACGTAGCTTTGCTTGTATCTACTCGTCTTAGCGGAAGGAACCTTCGGAATCACTCAAGACTATGAAAACTAACACCAATCTTGAGTATCTAGCTTAACCTAAGCGGATAAAAAGACATATGTGAAACTCAAAGTAAGAAACAGCATAGAATATCCAATTTCCTAGAAGAGGAAAAACTAGCTGAAGTAGCTAGTCAAGTAGTCAGTATGGCTAGAGAATTAATTTCTCCCTCCAATTATAATAACTTTTAATTAGTTAATTAGAGTCCCTAGTGACGGGTATGCCTGTAGTCTACTATAACATACCTACCGTCAAAAGTGCATATAATAATCTTCCTTGTATTTGTTAGAGAGTTTGATGAAAGGACACGGCTGACTTGAAATGCTCTTAACTTCCTGGAAAAATCAGGAAAAATAGATCTAGGGTGAGCGAAACATCTAGCCTGTTAACCTCAACTTAAAACTAAACTCAAGTTGGGATAAGGTGACTACGACATCGAAAAGACTAATTCTTAAGTATACTAATCCTTAAGAGCACTGACCAGCCCATATGGCAGAGAAGTTACTAGAGCCAGTCCAGGGATAAGATTTAGAAGGAAGCTCTTGACGCCACCGTAATACTCTATTCCATATGCTATTATTGGAAGGTAGAGTAGCCAAAGTGGAGCGTATATTACTCCTAGAACTCCCACTAGAAAATAGCTTCCATAGTAAGAATAACCTGTAAGAAACGTGAAATCAACTAACCCATCCCTTATTAGCCTCATATCATACTTGGATCTCCAAAGGTTCCTCTTTGCCTCCTTCAGGGAAGACCTGAAGTCTAGCCTAGCGTGGGTAGAGTTTAAATGAAGACATCTTCCTTCAGTTGGCTCAGCCTTAAAACCTAATTTTCTAAGTTTGGCATAAAGCCATATGTCTTCGTCCCTCTCGTACCTCTCATCGAACCCTATATCCTTAACCTTAGAAGAGAGGGCTGAGCACCCTAGATTGGGATTATTCTCACCTGGAGCGAGCGGTTTCATAATGTCGTTAGTCGAATATGCGTAATGCATCCAGGTAAAGTGTACACCACTTCTTATTTTCTCTACTAGTCTCTGGCTCCAATCGTATGGAATAACAACGTCACTATCTAACATGATGATCACGTCGTCTTTTGACAAGGATAACATGATGTTTCTTAATTTAGCCATATTTATTTTTCTCATCCTGGGTCCCTTGATGTACTCGACGGCGAGAGAACTAAGATAATCGCCTAGGTCGGGTCTCTCACTATTATCGTATACCACTACCCTGTCCACCTTTTGTCTTAGGGCTGAACTTACACTTTCTCTTACCCACTCTAGCCTGTCCCCTGGTCCAACAGGAATTATAATCTCTACCATTAAATTAAATTTAGTGAATATGAGGTTAAAAATTGCGGTAATAGCACACGGCATTGGTATGAGCAAGGGGTATAGTGGAGAGGGGAGGGTATATAAATCATTTTTCAAAATGCTGGAGGAGAAAGGGGTCGACTACTTCTCAGTAAGTTTTGCGAAGCCCTTAGTTCAAGTAAGGAACCCAGTTTATTTGGTTCCCTTCTCGATTCCCAGATTTGATAAATATCAACGATTGTTAACATATTTCAGTGCTAAAAAGGTCAAGGTTAGTTTGGACGCATTTCTTAACGCGTCTGGAGTTCCTATTCCCCTTTCTAATTTCGCAAAGCATATAATATATGCAGGAGCTCCTGCAATCTCAGATTTACCTAGTAAATATTCCTCTGGTCTCTGGAAGATCTACCTGTTACCCTTTAAGGGAATTCTTTCGTCCTTAAAAGACGAGGCTAAGAAAGCCAGGTTTGTGGCTAACTCCTGGTACTCCGCTCAAGCTCTGTCCAAAGTCTATCAGATAGAGGTCAGGGACGTAGTATATCCACCAGTGGATGTCGAAACTTTCTCAAGTGCGTATCATGAGGGAGAAAGGGAAAAGTTCTTCTTGACTGTGGGAAGAATAGAAAGGGGTAAGATGTTGGAGAACGCTGTATTAGTATCCGCTCTATCTAAGGTAAAAGGAGTAATTGTCGGGTCTCTCAGAGAAAAAGGGTACTACAACAAGTTGTTGAAACTTTCCAGAAAGATGGGTGCAGACATTCACATCTTGACTGACCTTACACCCCAAGAATTAGTTAAGCTCATGAGCAGGGCATCTGTGTATTTCCACCCTACCCTGGGAGAACACTTTGGAATTCCAGTTGTTGAGGCAATGTCAGCAGGTCTAGTGCCCGTTGTCCCTGAAGAGAGCGGAGCTAAGGAGGTTGCACCTGAGTTTAAGTATAAAAACGTAGAGGAGGCGAGTAAACTAATCAAGGAAGCAATGGAGGTCGATAGGAGATTCAGGAAAGAACTCCACGAAAGGGCAACCGAGTTCAGTGAAGATAAATTCAGGTCAAAGATGTGGGAGTTCATTGAGAAAGAGTTGACTAGCTAAAAATGAAAATAGATTAAGAATTATGGATACGTTAGCTCGATTAACTGATCTTTTCTAGCCAAAGAAGTTTTTAAGTGTGAGAGAAATTCCACTGACTCTTAAGGTATCTCTGCCCAAATTAATAGGGCTTTATCATCCTTTTGACAAACTTGTATCAAAACCCTTTCCTTTTACGTCCTGCAGTGACTAAAAATACTTAAAGCAACTTTATCGACGTGCGTTACGAAACAATAGTGTAGACTACTTATCATTAGTGACGCCCAGAATAAGAATAAACTAGAATATTAGAAAGACGTCTATGTCAAATATGATTTCATAAGCTTTCAAAGTTGAGGACAAGTTTTGTAAACTCGTTTTCCTTGACTAGATGAGAAGTGATTATATATCTCTAAGGACTTAACAAAAATATTTTGCCGAGGTATTTCTATTAGATCGATAATTTTACGATAAACCTCCTAGTTTATCACCGAAAATTATAATGATAATAAACCATATTCTTGACGAGATTTTCCTCTTCTTTGGATTGCTGAGATATTTTGCGATAGAGAATGAATATATAAGTGTGCGTGTAATATTGTAATTGAATGCCTAACTTTTACGTCTCTTCTAAATTCTATATAAAAGAGATTAAGGGGAAGCATTATGTCTATATCACAGAGAAGGGTCGAGACGGTAAGGAAAGGCAAAGTTACGTTGGTGCCTTAGATAAGATCATAGAAACTTATATGGGGATATTAGGGGAAAACCACCTAAGAGAGTGCCGCGGCCGGGATTTGAACCCGGGTCACGGGCTTGAGAGGCCCGCATACTACCGGCGCATTAAGCTTGACCGGGCTGTACTACCGCGGCGAGATATATTAAGCCCAATGAATTAAAAAGATTTACGTTAGGATAGAAATGCAGATTGAGAGGAAGAGTTAGCTATTGTGGGCTCATAAGTAAACCTAATTAAAATGAAATTCTGCCTCTTAATTTCTTTGATTTTTCCTAAGGAGGATAAATGGTAATACATAAAATAGTATTGCTATTATTGTCAGTATTATCCCAAAGGTCATAAGTTGTGGAAATAACGCTTGATTTCCACTTCCAAATACTATAGGTATAGGTCCTATAAGGATAAAACCTCCCACATTACTACTAGTTGTACCTGACACTTGGGGGGATGATAATACTTCTGAAAATGCTAGTATTATAGCGCCAATAAATACCAGACCAAGACCTGTTAATATAAGTCTCATGTTCACTTCGATTTCCCCTTATATATTCTTAAGGAGCAAAAAACTTAAATATGTTTCTGTAGACGATATAAAGAGGGTTTTTAAAATTTTTGTATTTTGGGTGGTGAAATGGTAGAACAAAGTAAGGTTCCTTCTTCCTCCCTATGTCCACCTGACAAGATAATATTTGATGAAGAACGTGGAGAATATATTTGTACTGAGACAGGTGAAGTAATAGAAGAAAGAATAATTGATCAAGGTCCTGAGTGGAGGGCATTTACTCCAGAAGAGAAAGAGAAGAGGAGTAGAGTAGGTGGACCTTTAAATCAAACAATCCATGATATGGGAATATCTACTGTTATAGATTGGAAAGACAAAGATGCTATGGGAAGGTCTTTAGACCCTAAGAGGAGATTAGAAGTACTAAGATGGAGAAAATGGCAGATAAGGACAAGGATTCAATCCTCAATAGACAGAAACCTAGCACAAGCTATGAACGAGCTTGAGAGAATTGGTAATTTACTCAATTTGCCTAAAGCAGTTAAGGACGAAGCTGCTCTAATTTACAGAAAAGCCGTAGAGAAAGGACTAGTCAGAGGAAGAAGTATTGAGAGTGTCGTTGCAGCTTCAATTTATGCAGCATGTAGAAGAATGAAAATGGCTAGAACACTAGACGAAATAGCCCAATTCACTAAGGCTAATAGAAAAGAAGTTGCCAGATGTTATAGGCTAATACTGAGAGAATTAGACATAGAGGTACCAGTTAGTGATCCTAAGGATTACGTTACTAGAATAGGTACTCTATTAAGTTTAAGTGGTATAACAATGAAGCATGCCGCAGAGATAATAGAAAAGGCTAAGAATTCAGGATTAACTGCTGGTAAAGATCCCGCGGGTCTAGCGGCTGCTGCAATTTATATAGCAGCATTATTGAATGATGAAAGAAGAACACAGAAGGAAATTGCACAGGTAGCTGGCGTAACGGAAGTTACGGTTAGGAATAGATATAAAGAGTTAACTCAAGAATTAAAGATACAGATTCCAAGTCAATAAACGTAATAAATAATTCCCTTGAACTAGACACTTTCTTTGTCCTGAATTATAAACTATCTGTATATGAGAATATTTCTTACCTCCTTTTTGTTTTTATTCTATTTCATTTTTATTCTATTACAAGAATATTTGATTCAGGAAACCCCATTTTAATTAACAGCTCTTTAACTCTATCCCTATGATCTCCCTGTAGTTCAATTTTCCCATTCTTAACAGTTCCTCCTGCAGCTAACTTTGATTTTAGTTCTGACGCTATTTTCTTTAATTCAGTTTCATCATTTGATATTCCCTCTACAATAGTTACCTCTTTCCCGTATCTTCTCTTTTCAACCTTTATTTTTATAAATTGTTCCTCTTTTGTTAATTGCTCACATATATCTGGTGGCAATCCTCCACATAGATCAGACATTTTCCAAGAAAATTTATGACAATGGGATTTTTCAACTTTTCTACCAAATAGTTAGGTTTAATACCCCTTACAAAAGTATAACAAAATATGGCAAAGTACAGATGTGGAAAGTGTTGGAAAGAATTAGATGACGACCAGCTAAAAACACTTCCTGGCGTAAGATGTCCATACTGTGGTTACAGAATAATTTATATGGTTAGAAAACCTACCGTTAAGATAGTGAAAGCGATTTAAATATTATAGATGCTGTTTCAAGTATAAATCTAGATGCTAAGACACTAGTTATGTTGGATGGGTCGTGAGGTGGCGATATTTCCACCACATCAAACCCAACAATTCTTTTATCCGTAACCATATTAACTATTTCTAGAACTGTAGTAGGATCTAATCCTTCGGGCTCTGGAGTTGCCACTCCTGGAGCGTATGCAGGATCTATTCCGTCCATATCATAAGTTAAGTATATCCTCTTACATTCCGCTAATCCCCTTTTTACCTTTTCAGCAGTGCCTCTAATTCCTAATAAATTGACTTGCCGAGGATTTAGATACATTATACCCTTTTGGTTTGCATATTCGAGTTCCTCCTTAGATACTGCTCTGGTACCTAGCTCAATAATCTTTACTCCCCTTTCAGAAATCCTTCTCATTACACAAGCATGATCGTACTTATAACCCATATATTCGTCCCTAAGATCTAGATGAGCATCAATGCTCAATACACAATCTGCATTTGTTCCTTCAGTTGTACCCACTGTTATACTATGCTCTCCACCTATACTTACAACAATTTTCCCCTTCTCGGAGAAGTAAGAAACTACGTCTTTTATGCGTTTTATATTTTCTTCTACATTTGATGGATGCATAACAATGTCTCCTACATCACTAAATCCTATTTCACCCATATCTATTCCAGTTCTCATGGAATAAAATTCTATATATTGTGCAACTTCTCTGATTACTGAGGGAGCGAATCTGGAGCCTGGTCTAAAACTGCTTGTAATATCTAGTGGTATTCCTACTATTACAAAAGGAGATGTAGTTTTATTGAAACCTGCAAACTGCCTTGAACTCTCGTTGAGGTACAAAAGCCTTGAATCGACCATAATAGAAGTTTTTTATCCTCTTTAATATGCTTAATCTTGTATGGCTGATCTACAAACAAAGGTTATCGAGCTTGCCAGAAGAAGAGGAATTTTTTGGCCTTCATATGAGATATATGGAGGCGTAGCCGGACTATATGACATAGGTCCTATAGGGGTTAGAATAAAAAATAAGATAGTAGACCTTTGGAGAAAGCATTTTATCAAAGACAATTCTGACTTTGTTGTAGAAATAGATACACCAGCTTTAACGCCGTATAAAGTACTAGAAGCCAGTGGTCATGTGGATAATTTCACTGATCCAGTGGTTGAATGTAATTCATGCCATAATGTATATAGAGCAGATCATTTGGTGGAAGAAATAGCCAAGGTCACAACTGAAGGTCTTCCTCCTTCTGAGTTAGACAAAATAATTAGAGAGAAAGGAATAAAATGTCCTAAATGTGGTGGAGAGCTCGGAGAAGTCAGACTATTCAACTTATTATTTGAAACCAGAATAGGTCCTTATTCCACAAATAAAGCATTTTTAAGACCAGAAACAGCTCAAGGAATGTTTACATCGTTTAAGAGAGTATATGAAGCATTTAGACAGAAGTTACCAATAGGTATTGCACAAATCGGAAAAGTAGGTAGAAATGAGATCTCCCCCCGACAAGGACTCATAAGAATGAGAGAATTTACTATAATGGAAGTTGAATTCTTCTTTGACCCAAATTCAGACGTAGAACCTCCCTTAGATAGATTATACGATCTAGAGATTAACATTCTCAGAGGAGACGACAAAGCAAGAGGCGAAGAGAAATATACAAAATACAAGTTCAGTGAAATAGTTAATGAGAAAATAGTTATCAACAAATGGATGGCTTATTGGATGGGTATTGCTTCAAATTTTGTCAATTCACTAGGCATTTCGTCATTCTACTTTGAGGAAAAACTACCACATGAAAGAGCGCATTATTCCAAACAAACCTTTGACCAGATAGTAGTTATCGATAACGTAAAAGTTGAAATCTCGGGTCATGCATATAGATCTGATTATGACTTATCAAGACATTCAGCCTATAGTGGACAAGATTTGAGTATTTTCAAAAAATTTGATACACCTAAAATTGTTAAGAAGAAAACATTAATATTAAACAAGGACTTAGTTACAAAAGAAGGAAGAGATTTTAGTAAAACAATCATGGAAATAATAAATACTAAAACCGTTGAAGAAATAGAAAGAATGATCCTCAATAAGGAGAAAGTTCTAGGTAAAGACATAGATATGTATGTGAAAATAGTTGAAAGGGAAGAGAAAATCAGCGGTGAACGTGTTATCCCTCATGTTATTGAACCTTCATTTGGTGTCGAGAGATGCCTTTATCTAACACTCCTTAACTCCTATATGGAAAAAGATGGTAGGATTATACTTTCACTTCCAAAGAGACTTTCACCATATGATATAGCTATATTTCCGCTTCTTGAAAAGGATGAACTGATAAAGAAAGCCAGAGAAATTTACGATTCGTTAAAGGAAAGATACGATATAATCTTCGATGACAGTGGTAGTATCGGAAAAAGATACGCCAGAGTTGATGAAATCGGTGTGCCCTACTCAATTACCGTAGATCCTATGACATTGACTGATAATACTGTAACAATAAGAGATAGGGATAGTTGGCAACAGATAAGGGTAAATATAACTGACCTAATGAACGTATTAGATAGGTTATTTAAAGGTGAAGATTTTAATAAGCTAGGCAAATTAGTTAGTAACAATGAGTAAGGAAGACACTGATAAGGAGGAAGTAGAGGAGAAAAATAAGAAAGTAGATATAAAGTCGCTTGTGAATATAATTCCTCCTGCATCTTCATTAAGAAAAGAGAAGACTGAAGTAAAGGAAAAAAGAGTAAAAATTAGAAAGAAGACTGAGGTTGATGCTGGAACAGTTATTATATCGTCAAAGTTAGCAAACGAAATAAACGCTAAAGATGAAATAGAGATTTCTGTTAAAGGAAGAAGAAATAAGTTCAAGATAATTGTTCAAGATAATGTTCCAGCCACAGAGATTTGGAGTAATAGTGAGGATATGCTGAAATTGGGATTAGAGGATAATAGTACAGTAAGTGTGAGGTCATCTAAATGAGCCAAAGCGATATTGAAGTTGGAAGAGTATTACTGTATTTCGAGAGAGTAATAGAAGAACATAACAACACATTAGATAAATTAGAAAATTATGCCCAGATACCAGAACTGGACACAGAAAAAATAGATGTCCTTATAAGGAGGCTAAGGAGGACAAGGAAGGAAATCCTTCAAGGAATAGAAACCATTTCAAATTATGTGGAAAATGTTAAAGACACTAAGCTAAAAGAGGAAGCTCTAGGCTTAATAAATTACTTCTATGTAGTAGGTCTTGAGGACGAAGAAAATGTCCTGAGAACACTTAAAGAAAGAAGTGCTTCTACTGATCAGAATATAGACAAAGATATCGAAACAATATCAAAAATCAGGGGCTTAATACTAAAATTCATTTATTAACCATTAATCAACACTACTGAGTGAATGAGTTTACCAGAAGTCTCGATCGAAGAACAATTACAGTACATAGCCAACCAGATATTAGACCAACTGAGAATATTATATCAACAATTTACCGAGAACAACGCTAACCATACTCAAGTCTACTCTAAAATAGATGGAATAAAATCGTCCGTAGAAGATTTGAAATATAAGTTGGGAGAATATATATTTAGAGTAGCAGAAGGGATAAATAACAAAGAATTATACTTAGATATTTTAAGTGATTTTGAGAAAATATCACAAAATATAAGCGCGGCGTCTTATAGATTTGGAGTTTTGAATAACGTAATTAAAGTGTATGATAATGTACTTCAAAATCTAAGTATTACAATAACAGAAAAATTGATTGCAGCGTTAATGAATACTATAGAAGCCATACGCTTATTATCGGTAAGTTCAAAAAAAGCATCAGAGAAAGCTAGAAATGTAATTAAAATCGAGGAAGAGGTAGATGATCTGTATAGGAATTTTGAGGTTAAACTTTTCGAAAGAGAACAAAGTGGTATTGCTTATATTTTACTTACTAAGGATGTTGCAGATAGGTTGGAAGATTGCGCAGATCTATTACGAAATGTAGCAAATAGTATACTTTATATAAGCTTTCTAAGAGAATAGGATGATTCAATGATCCAAGGGGAAATATTAGGAGATAAAGTGCTAATTAATGATGTAGAGAAAGCTAAAGAAATATACAAGCTGGGATATTACGGCAAACCACTAGATATAACAAAGCCTAAAAGCCCTGAAGACATAAAAAAACCTCTTATTCTATCTCTTATAGAAGCCCTGTATCTCTCAAAAAAGAAAATTATAGAGGTTATAAGAGATGGTAAAGTGATCGATGACGCACTCTTATACAAAATCGGGATGGAGAATATACCCAGGTTTGAATTATTATATACTGTATATGAGGATTTAAGAGAGAAGAAGTTTGTGGTCAGGTCGGGGATGAAGTATGGTGCTGATTTTGCAATTTATACAGTAGCGCCTGGTCTTGAACATGCGCCGTATCTCGTAATAGCAATAGACGAAGAACAAGAGATTTCACCGAATGAAATTCTAGGTTTCGGAAGGGTTTCGCATAGTACTAGAAAAAATTTAATCCTATCTATTGTGAATCAAAGGAATAGGAGCATAAGGTACATAATGTTTAAATGGTTGAAATTATAAAATTATTATGAAGTAGCAGAGATTTCATGGGTGATATAAGGTTTGGTGATAAGAGATAACGCCCCTAAGCACGAAAGGACTGACTTTGGGCTACAGGAACCTAAACCTACACCTTTAGGTGAAAAGTGTAATTACCTTTGCCCATTTTTCAGATGTAATAAAAAAGCATTAAGTATACAAAAGAAATACATTAAAGGTACGCCACAGAAGATTGGCTACTGTATGTGGGTTGGAGACGTCTGTATTACAGGAGAATGCCAATATGCTTATTGTGAAAAGAGAGCTTTGTTACCCGGAAACAAATGCGCTTTTGCAGTCAGTAAGAAGAATGGTGAAAATGAGGATATGGAAAAGGAACTAAGAAAGAACAATGATTATGATAGTAAAGTCAAAGAACTACTATCTAAGAAACTTGGTCGCAAGGACGTTGATCTGTTTTAGAAGAAGTATCCCAATGTTTATACAAGTTATTCTCTATTCCAAGCATATCTAAGATTTTTCCCACTATAAAATTCACTAAATCATCAAAGGTTTTTGGATTATGGTAAAATCCGGGTGATGCAGGTAATACTATTGCACCTGCATTAGTTACCCTTAAAGCGTTCCTTAGCTCTACAGCCCCTAGGGGAGTTTCTCTCAAAACTAATACCAATTTACCCTTAATTCGTAGAAAGTTTAAGGCTGTACGAGATATTAAATTAGAAGATAAACCATTAGATATTTCCGCAAGAGTCTTAATGCTACAAGGAACTACAACCATTCCCAGAGATTTAACCACATGACTAGAACTAGAGGGTGGAGCATCTATTTCTTCCTCCCTATATATTTTACCGTCTACAAATTTACTAATTGTAGAAACTAAATCTAAACCACATTCTTTTTCAGCTACTTTTATAGCACCATTCGAGATAATAATTTCTTGATCGTAGCCTAAATTATTCAAAGTTTTTACTGTTCTTATACCATAAATTACTCCACTAGCACCTGATATGCCTACTACAACATTCCTCCTTTTTTCTTTGCTCCTCTCTGTTGTTCTTGACTCTTCAGCCAATCTCTCACCCACATATTGTAACACTGCCTGCTACAAAAAACCCATGGTTTGTTATTACAACAAGTCTTGACCACAATAGGTTCATTATTTATGACTTTACCGCACCAACTGCACCTTACGGCTGTTATATTCGTATTTAACTGCATTGGCATAACTATTACTCTACAAATAGGTTAATAAGTATGATATAAAAATACATATAAGTGAGTTTATAACCTATTTAATTGATAAGACATGTCAGATTCAATCAAAATCAAAGCAATAGATGAAGTGAAAATTAGCAGGTATATTATAAAGCAAACTATGGAAGATTGGATGAACTTTGTTGAAAATGATGTAGTTATTGTGGGAGCAGGACCTGCTGGGATGAGCGCAGCTTATTACTTAGCAAAACACGGCTTAAAAACATTAGTTTTCGAGAGAAGGTTAAGCTTTGGAGGAGGTATAGGAGGAGGTGCCATGCTATTTCATAAATTAGTAATTGAGAGTCCTGCTGATGAAGTATTAAAAGAAATGAATATAAGACTAGAAAAAGTTGAGGATGGGGTTTACATCGTAGATTCAGCAGAATTTATGGCAAAACTAGCTGCATCTGCAATTGATGCTGGAGCAAAAATTATACATGGAGTTACTGTAGATGATGTAATATTTAGAGAAAATCCACTTAGAGTTGCAGGTGTTGCAGTAGAATGGACAGCAACTCAAATGGCTGGACTCCACGTTGACCCGGTGTTTATATCAGCTAAAGCTGTTGTTGATGCAACAGGTCATGACGCAGAGGTTGTTGCAGTAGCTTCAAGAAAGATACCAGAGTTAGGAATAGTTATTCCAGGTGAAAGATCTGCTTATAGTGAAATGGCTGAAAAACTTACTGTAGAACAAACAGGTGTAGTTGCTCCTGGACTCTATGTTGCAGGTATGTCAGTAACCGAAGTTAGAGGTTTACCTAGAATGGGTCCAATATTCGGTTCCATGGTTCTGTCAGGTAAAAAAGTTGCTGAAGATATTATAAAGGATCTCCGTAACTCTTAAAGTCTATTTCCTATTTTTATTATCCGATGTCTCAACAAATCAAAATTAAGGTCTCAGATAAGGTTGAAGGTATAGTTGAAAGAGATATTCAAAATAATGTTGCTAATAGGAGAGAACTATACATTAAACTCTTTCACATAGGTTCTGGAACTCCATCAAGGAAAGAATTAGTGAAAGCTATAGCCTCTACATTTAGCACAGCTGAGGATCTTGTGGTTGTAAAGAAGGTATTTACAAACTATGGATCTGGAATAAGTTATGCAAGAGTGAATGTATACAAAGATAAGGATAGTCTCCAAAAACTTGAACCGCAATATTTAATAGGAAGAGATACCGGGCAAAAGATAAAGAAGGGTGGTAAGAGTGCCCAAAAACAACAATGAAAATCAATCTAAAGCTGTAGTAAGAACTTATTACGAAGTAGAACAAGATTCAATAAAGCTAAAGAATAAAAAATGTCCTAGATGCGGCAGTATCATGGCTCATCACATGAAGCCTCTGGAACGATGGGCATGCGGTAAATGTGGCTATACCGAATTTATAGGTAAATCCAGATGATAATATTAGGAATAGAGAGTACCGCTCATACTTTTGGTGTAGGTATAGTCAAAGAAGAAAACAATAGTATCAAAATTTTAGCTAATGTTAAGGATACTTACATACCGCCACAAGGTGGCATGAAACCATCAGAGTTAGCTAGACATCATGTTGAACAAGCGCCTATTATAGTGAAAAAAGCTTTAGATGAAGCCAAAGTAAATATGAAAGATATAGATGGCGTAGCGGTAGCTTTAGGTCCAGGTATAGGTCCTGCATTGAGAGTAGGTGCTACAGTTGCTAGAGCATTAGCTTTATCTTTCAATAAGAAACTTATCCCTGTAAATCACGGAATAGCTCACATAGAAATTGGTATGTACTCTACGAATGCAAAAGATCCTCTTATCTTATACCTTTCAGGAGGAAACACTATAATTTCTATATTCTTTGATAGAAAGTATAGAGTTTTCGGAGAAACACTCGACATCGCATTAGGTAATATGATTGACGTATTTGTGAGAGAAGCTGGACTTGCTCCTCCTTATGTTGTAAATGGTGTTCACCAAATAGATATTTGTGCAGACAAAGGTAAGGAGTATGTTGAACTACCATATATAGTGAAAGGACAAGATATGTCTTATTCAGGTTTACTAACTGCAGCCCTAAAACTGTTAAGCAAGAGAAATTTACCAGATATCTGCTATAGTGTCAGAGAAATAGCTTTTGACATGCTATTGGAGGCTACCGAGAGAGCAATGGCTCTTACTGGAAAAAATGAAATTCTAGTTGTAGGTGGTGTTGCGGCTAGTGTTAGTCTAAAGAGTAAACTTGAGAAATTAGCTGCTGATAGGGGGGCTGAGCTAAAAATAGTTCCTTCACAATATTCCGGTGATAATGGTGCGATGATAGCATATACAGGATTATTGGCGGCTAAACACAGAGTATTTATACCTATAGAAAAGTCCATAATAAGACCCAGGTGGAGAATAGATAAAGTTGATATACCATGGAGATAGTCAGAGAGATAAAAAGAGGAGCGGAAGCTATAATATACGAGGGGTATTTTGCAGGCATACATGCTGTGTTTAAAAAAAGGATAAAAAAGAGTTATAGAAACGATATTGTTGATAGAGCCATTAATGAGAGCAGAACCAAATTGGAAGCTAGAATGATATACTCAGCTCTAAAATCTGGGGTAAATGTACCAGCAATACTTTTGGTTGATCCTATACAATTCCTGATAGTAATGGAATATATAGAGGGTACTACACTAAGGGATATATTTAACCAAGGAAGAAACTTAAGGGAGTTAGGAAAAGAAATGGGCTTAATGATATCCCTTCTTCATAAGGCTAATATAATCCACGGAGATCTAACTACGACAAATATGATATACACAGATGAAGGATTATTTCTAATTGATTTCGGACTTGCTAAGAAAAGTAATGATATTGAGGATTTTGCAACAGATATTCATGTTTTATTGAGATCCCTAGAAAGTATTCACAGTCATTTTAAAGACGAAATATTTGAAGGATTCAAGGAAGGATACTCTACCATGATGGACTCAGACAAAGTTATAGAAAAAATGAAGGAGATTAGAATGAGGGGAAGATACGTTGAAGAAAGAAGAAAAAAGAGAGATAATACTAGTCACGTCCAATGAGAATAAGTTCAAAGAAATGAATAGTATAGCTCAGAATTTTAACGTCTCACTGATATGGTTTAACATACCTAAGGTGGAGATTCAGGCTGATTCGCTAGAGGAAATTGTTAAATTTTCAGCAATCATAGCGTATAATCAAATCAATAGACCTCTGATTGTAGAAGATAGTGGATTATTTATAGAGGCGTTAAACGGATTTCCAGGACCTTATAGTAATTACGTCAGAAGAAAGATAGGGATGGAAGGGATTATTAGATTATTAGAAGGGGAAAAAAATAGAAAAGCGTACTTCTCTACTGTATTAGCTTATGTTGATAGTACTCAACTAAAGTTATTTGAGGGTAGAGTATATGGTAGTATTAGCACTGAAATAAGAGGAACCAAAGGGTTTGGATATGATCCTATATTTATACCAGATGGAGTAAACCTAACTTTTGGAGAAATGAGTACAGAAGAGAAGAATAAGTATTCTCATAGAGCTATAGCATTTAGAAAATTTTTAGAATATTTAGCTACTTATACTGTTTAGTCTCCTCAATACTCTCGTCATTTAAATCTCTATAATTTCGTATTGAGTAAGAATACAGATAATCGTATTCTGTTTCGGTTAATTGTTCCAAATTTTCAACTTTTGCAAATTCTTCTAACTCACTAATAGATGCTACATTGGGAATTACTGAGGTAACTCTCTTATTATATAAAATGAACTTAAGTGCTAATTGAGCTAGAGTCATATGCTTAGACCTTGCAAATGATATAAGGTCTCTTGATCTTTCAATTGCTTTATTTATCCAGTTTATATCCTTATATCTTCTATGAAATTTAGGATCGTTATATATAGGCCACTTAGATTCATTTAAAGCGTCTGATGCATGAGGAACTCTAACAAAGTGGGCTATGTCATAATTCAAGAACTCGATTCCTGGTCTTAGTTCAATTAAGTTATATATATATTCAAGAGAACCATATCCCATTTTTATTGCCTCTAATCCTTCCTCACCCCACCCTAAAGTTGGACCTAAAGCTACACCTATAACCCGTACTTTACCGTCCTTTCTCAGGCTATCCAAAAAGTCATACAATTTTTTATTCTTTATATCGTTTATTTTAGGGTTGTGAATCATAAGTATATCAACATAGTCTGTGTTCAAACGTTCAAGGCTTTTTTCAAAAGCAAATGATAGATAATCAAGACTATAGTTTCGAGGGTATTTCCCATTCACCGAGTTATGGTAGAAGTCTAGACCTATTTTAGTTAGAATCACTACTTTATCTCGCTTAGAGGAGAATACTTTACCTAAAATACTTTCCCCTAATCCTTCTCCATATACATCGGCAGTATCATAAAAGTTAATCCCTAATTCAAAAGCACGTCTTAGTATGTCTTCAGCTTTATTAACGTCAGCACCCCATTCTTTCGTCACCAAACTCCAAAGCCCAATCCCTAGCTCGGAAATCTCGATCCCTGTATTACTTATAGTTCTTGTTCTCATGCTAATACCCTTCGCATTACTGATTTCTTTTTTTGAAAGTAAAAAGATTAGTGTATACAATGCTGGTAAAAGTACCACAAAGAGTTTTTGAGACAATTATATCAGAATTGAAGTCAAAAGTTTACGATTATAACGATAGTATAAAGGACTTTGGAGTATATTTAAAGCCTTATCATTTAGTCTACAAGAACGATAAGAAGTACATTTACATTGGTAAATACTGGTACAAGTTAGAAAAGAATAAAGGTAAACTTAGATGGATTTATCTAGGCAGGGAGAAACCATATCCAAATATGCCAGACCCACCTGAGATACCTGATTACACAATAGTTAGAAATAAAGATGGTGAATATATAATAGATTCAAAAATTTTAGACTATATCAAATGATAGTTGGTTCTTTATCTTGTCATTTATTTTAAGAGCTATACCATTTAGTATTGTTACTAAATCCTCATAATCTAATTTTGTTAACTCCGCAATTGCCAAAACAGACACTACAGATGGTGAATTCATAAATGCGTTTATTGAAGCGTTTCGAGCAAGAACTCTAGCAGCACGTTTAAATGAGGCTAATAAATCATAAGGATTACCTAAGGTGAGAAGTTTTGCATAACTCGTTCTGCTCAATATATTACTAAGTTCATCTGGTCTAGCCATGTTAATTATATCTCTAATTATATCTGATGAGATCTTACATATAGACCTCTCCTGCTCCTTTAACGTGAATGCAAGGGAAACTGCGACATAGTCAACATAACCACATATAATCTCTTGTGCCTTCATCCTCGCATCTCCGGTTATATTACTTATGATTTGATATAGCCGATCGACGAAATAGTATTCTAAGTAGGAATTTATTCGAGATGGCGTTTTATTCCCTGCTTTATCCAGAGAAAATCTAAGAGCTTCCTTATAGGTTCCTTTCACAGTAGAAACTACATCCTCTAATGATTGTGGTCTTACATCAACAAGCTCCTTTAAGTACCTAACATTTACACCATCCTTCTTACCTAGAACACTAGCTGATATTACAGCTTCTATATCCTCCAGAGTTAGTATAAATTCGTATAAATCTAAAATTTGAGCAGCCACCTTAGAGTTTAATGTGTATTGTTTCAATGTTGCAACAGTTTTTACAGCCTTGTCCCTCAATAAATTTTCCGCATCCTCTAACTTTGAGGGAATCTCTGGAATTAGACCTTTGTCTTTAAGTATTGTAACAGCGTCTTTCCAGTTCTTAGTGTCTAATAGCTCTAATACTGTGGATTTGGTTAGAGTATTAGCTTTATATACCCTAGCTAATGCTGTTACATATACGTTTGTACTCATTTATAAGCCTCCAGAAGTTTTGATATAACAAAATCTACAGCCTTATCTAGATTAGCTTCTGCTAACTGCTTTATTTTATTAATCTCCTTACTTCTCTCTTCACCATACTTTAGTCTAAGTTTATTTGCTTCTTCTGCATACTTCCTTTCCAACTCAGCAGAAATACTGGTTACGTATTCTTCTGCTACGGATTTCAATTTTTGGGTAAGACTTTCAGAAAGTAAAATAAGCTTCTTTCCGTCTTCAGCGATCTTTTTCTCTATCTCTTTCAGATTAGTTTCATACTTAACTACGGCGTCCGCATAAACTTTAATCTTTGAAGACATCTTGGTATGAATTAATATTAACTCACTTTTATTCGTTTTCTTCCTCTAATTATGTATCCAGTATGGATTACTCCTATATTTCTTGGTCTAACAGCATTCTCCTTCATTTGATACTCCCTTATTATTAACTCCTCAGCATGAACATCTACGAAATCACTTAGTGATGGTATTACTTTTTCTATTTGGTTTACAGTGGGAACAAATATGATTAAAGACCCTGAGGGCTTCAGTGCTTTTCTCACAGTCTCCATTGCATTCCAAGGGTCTGGCATATCTAAGAATATTGCGTCTACATTGACCTCTTCTATACCTTCCCTTATATCCTTTAACTTAAATATTATTCTATCTGAGAGCCCTAAATAGGATGCATTCCTTTTGGCAATATCTTGCATATCTTCCCTAACGTCATAAGTCACGATTTTCGTCGAATTACCTAAAAAATATGCAAGTGAAAGAGTAAGGAATCCTGATCCCGTTCCTGCTTCCACAATAGTACTCCCTGGTTGAACACCTGAAGAGTAGATTATATATCCTATATCTTTTGGATACAATACTTGGGACAGTCTTTTCAATCCTCTATATAGATCTATAGGCGTTGGCTTCAGTAAATATGCCTTAATCCCAGTGGAAAGCAGTATTTCTGAACCATATTCTAAGCCTATTAATTTACCTAGATCAATGTAACCCTTATCTGTACTAAAAACCTTGTTTTGGATTAGCTTAACTAAATATATTCTTTTTGGATCAACCCATATTACTACAGGATCTCCTTCATTTAATGGCATTGGGAAGAATATACTAGGAGTATAATTTAAAATCAGTTCTGATGTCTTATTTCATTGATCAAAAATACCAGCTTTCATCACTCACTATCACTTACCCATAGTTCCTTCCTTATAAAATCATTTAATGCAAGTCTTATAACTTCACTTCTAGACGTGTATCTTCCTGTATTAACCAACTCATCTATGGCTTCTAGGAATTGCTCCGGAAGCTTTACTGTAATTATTCTCATCCTATATCGTATATATCACTTTGAAACGCTTACATTTTTAAGCATTTTTCCCTAAATTCTCAGACTGACCCCATAAATACTGAAAATAAACCTTTCCTATATCTATGAAATAAACGTGATTTGAATATAGCCCATATAATGATTCCTCAGATGACTTTATGATAAGTAAGATACCCTTATCCGTAATAAGACCGCTACCAAACATTGAATTAACATATTTCTTTTGAACGACTTGTGGTAGCTCTATTTTCATACTATCTACTAAAATAACCTTGACGTCACTTCTATATGAATTACTCTCTAACAATTTCACTATGTGATCATTTAATATTCCGTCAAATGATAATGCGAAATAGTAAATATTCGATGGCTCTGCTAATAATTGGGTAATCATATTAGGTAAGTTCTCTGAAGACACCGATATGACGTTATATAATGATGTCGTTGAAGAAAATAAAATACTCATTGGAATGATTAATTCTCTTTCTATTCTTTCAACCATATCCATGATATTTCTCTTTACGCTAACCCAAACATCTGTTACTGGGTTAGCTGAATAAAGGGATGGCTTTTTTCCAACTCTCTTTATCCATCCCCTAGCCTCTAATTTAGATAGAATACTATATACTTTCGTGTATGATATATTCATGCTATTGGAAACGTCTTTGGCTGTCATTTTTCCGTTAACTAAAAGGAGGAAATACACTTTTAGTTCATTTCTACTTATACCAAAGACGGATCCTATCTTACCTATTCTTCCTATTATTTCATCTACTGAAATCTGTTTACTCATGAGAAACGTTTAATAGTTTAAAGGATTAAAGTATTAGCTGGTGTAAGTAATGGGCGGAGCAAGTAAAAAGCCGATTGGTACAATAGAAAAAAGAGTAAAGAAAATGGAGGAGGAACAACAGAAAAAAGGACAGAAAAGGACTACTTCAAAAACAGGAAAAGAGATAACGTCCAAATCTATAACTATAGACAAAGACACTGTGTCTAAAGTACAAGAAGAATTAAAGAAGGAGAAAATTATAACACCGTATACACTGGCAAGCAAAATAAATGTGACCATTAGTGTAGCTAAAAAGATTCTTGAGGAACTAGAAAGACAAGGGATGCTTGCTAAAGTTACAAAAAACAGAAGAATTGTAGTTTATCAATTAAATTCTTAGAAATTACTTGTTTTACTTAGTTATCCTCTATCTTTTCTTTATCCATGATCCTCTTTCTTTCTACTCCTTTCATTTTCTTGGCATTTTTACAAAGACCTAATATAATATTTTCTAAATTACCTACTTTACCTAATTTATCCTGAGCCCCACTCTCCTGTAGAAGGACTGTTGTCTCGACGTATAATACAGTATCATCTTCTTCAGCTTGCTTGTACACTAATGAGTTTACACTGGTAACAAAGGTTGGCGAACTACCTATAATATCTCCATTTTCGTCCTCTATCATTTCACCAACTAAAATATATGGTATTTCGTTTTCTAGAGTTCTTGATATAGCTACATGTTTAATAATGTCGCTACTGTTATTCTTTGAATATGCCTTAATTGAGCCAATAACAGCGACACTACTTCCTAACGCCAAAATTCTATTTATCTCCGGCGAAAACAAATCGTCTTCTGATATAATTCCGTATCGCTTGTCTAATGATAAGAACATTGGCTCTTTTCCTGAAGATATTCCTAGCCTCGTATCTTTCTCGGATATTATGACTTTACGATATTTACCTATTATTTCACCTTGAGGTGAAATAATTAGACTAGTAAGAAATATTTTTGGACCGGCTTGCTCTAAAATTGGACCAGCCATTAAGTGAACTTCTCCCTCCATCGCTAGATTAATTAGCATTTCGCTTATAGAACCTGGAATCTTTTCAGCTAAATTTCGTATTACACTACGAGATTTCTTCTCGTTTTCATAGACCTCAAAAAGATTCCCTATAGGAAATAATGAGGGAAGGACTACCAGTTTAGCTCCTTTCTCTTTAGCCACTTTTATTAGTCTACGAGCTTTCTCAATGTTAGCTTTTCTGCTAGCTTCCTTTAATCTTAAATGAAGTAAACCTATGAGCATTTTTTCACCGTATTTCGTTTATTTCTTCATAAACTTGTTTCAAGACTTCTTCATATTTTTCTTGACCTGCCTCAACCATATCCATCAACTGTAACAATTTTCTTGTTCTATCCTCTGAAACAAATCTACCGTAATTTTCATTTAAATACTTATTGACCTCTACGCCCAGCCTTGTTGGTATTAATTTTTTAGTTTTAAGACTTTCTAAGACATAACCTCTTCTGAGAATAGTACCTATAATTGTCGCATAAGTACTAGGTCTGCCGATCTTTTTATTCTTCATCTCCATAACTAAATCTGCCTGAGTATATAAATTAACTGTGCTTTTGATAAACGAATTAGAAATTTCAATTGAAAAATCTGTTGGTATAGAACGCCCAAGCTCCTTTAGCCTCTCTGCCACAGATCTTGATACATTCCTTACGGGTACATATGCAAATTTAGAGATTTCAGTATCGATTCCGGGCAAAGTAATCCCCGTTATAACTTCTATTATATTTTGATTACTATTTATTTTTTCTTTCTTATTTTCTCCATATAATTCTATTTTAACAATTTCTTTGCGAACTTTTAAAGGAATTATTTGACTAGAAATAAATCGTCTAAATATTATATCATAAACTTTGAAATGATTATTAGTTAATCTTTTCGCTAACTCTAACTCACCCTCCTCTATTAATAATCTTAGTTGTTCTACATCGATAGGTTTAGTTGGTCTAATCCCCTCATGAGCTCCACCATCTCCCCAGCTTCTTGGTTTAAAAATATTAGTGTACTTATCACCAAGAACATCTTTCAAATAGTTCTCTGCTACACTAATTCCAGTATTTGATATCCTGTTACTATCAGTTCTATGATAAGTTATGAGTCCAAGTTCAAAAAGATCTTGAGCAATTCTCATGGTCTCTGGTGCAGAAAGACCAAAGAAATTGTTAGAGTCAGAAAGTAATGTATCTGTAGTATATGGGGGTAGAGGACCAAACTCTTCCTCCAATTGATTAATTTCATTAAAAACTACAACAATTTTACTATTCTTTCTAACACCATCTTGCTTAGGGACGTAGATAACTATATCTTGTAACTGGTCTATCTTTCCATAATATACTCTACTCTTATTTCTCTGATATTCAGTGTACCTGTCAACTATCCAGCTTAAGACAGGAGTCTGAACCCTGCCTGCGCTCAGGTTCTTATTTTCATTACAGTTAAGCTGTTTATTCGACGATAGAGATTTACAATATTCAGGCCAAAACCTAGTCTGCAATATTGACGATAGTTTAAACCCAATCCATCTATCCTCAATTCTTCTTACCAATTGTGATTTAACTAAATTTACGTTAAATTCTCTAGGCTGATTGATAGCTTGTAATATAGCTTTTCTAGTTACCTCATGAAATTCAGCTCTCCTGATATTACTATTGTAAGGTCTTAGAGCTAAATACAGATCCCATGCTATTTTCTCACCTTCCGTATCAGGATCGGTGCCTATTAACACCTCGTCAGCCTCTACAGCTAAATTCCTTAAAACGTTTATAGATTTCAAACTGTCGTAGCGCACCTTTGTTGTCATACACCTAGGACACTTATTTGATTCAAAGAAATCGGTAAACTGATGATTATTTTCACACTTCTTTATACTATTATATATAGGAATGAAGACTAAAGAGGAATTCTGTTTCATTATATCTACTCCATAAATACCCATGTCCTGAGTAGTTAAGTCATAAACATGACCACCAGATGCTGTAACCATAAGAACTTTATCACCTAGCACTGTCTCATATACTCTCATATTTCCAATTTGCCTAATACTAGGTCTTGAAAAGAAACTGGATATAGTTTTAGCTTTATTGGGAGATTCTACAACGAGGAGAACAGTCTTTACTTTTTGCAGTGCAGGCGCAACATTACCCTCATTTTTTAGTTTCGATATCTCATTCCTCTCTTCATTAATTTTTGAAATTAGATTCTTTATTTCTACGTCTCCTGCTGTCCACTTTTCAACATCTAATTCTCGCCATTGTATATCATCTAATATGTATTGCAACTTTTTATTTAGAAGTCTAAACAAATTAAAATCATCGACTAATAGAATAGATAGACCAGTGGTAACGTCTCCTGCATATATCCTGGACGTTCTTCCGCTAGCCTGAACATAGGTAAGATAGTCTGGAATCAGTATATCATTATCAGGAGATAATACGAAATCTCCTATCTCGCTTATTCTCTTCAGTACATTTTGATTACTAAGATACTTATTTAACAAATCGTATGCTTTAAGTAATATACTATCCTCTAGTTTACCTTCCTTTGCCTGAACTGATAACATGGTTAATGCTGCAGGAGATAGCCTTCGTATTTTATCCTTAACTCTTCTTGATATGTATATAACTTCTTGATCCTTTGTAATGAGCGCTATCAAACTTAATAATCGACTTAAAGTGAGTAGATTTACCTTTTCTCCCAATCTGAACTTGAACTTAGGTATTCCGACAAATATTGAGTACTTTACCCTCCAGGGAAGATCTAACCCTCTTACAAGAATACCGTAATGAGTTGCAGAACCGATTAATACGTCTATTTCACCATTAGCGAAATCGTCTATTTTAGTTGCTGATGTCGATGTTATGGCAGCTACATTGAACTCATTACTTAACTCGCTTTGTAATCTTTTGATGTATTCTTGTTTTTTGTCTACTGGCACAAATATTAATCCGCCGTCGCCCAACCTATGCAGGAGAGATTTAATTAGGTTAAAAGTCTCTTGTTCTTTATCAGGCTGCTTAACATACATGTCATATACTTTTCTGATATATATTACTGAACTTCCCGGCTTAAATCCCACTAATGACGTTAAAATTGGATTACTACGATTTAAGGTTGCTGACGAAAATATAACAGTCTTTGATGCTAATCTATCTTTTCTAATTTTATCTATTTCCTCAAAAATGTATTCATTTTGTTCATTTTTCTGAGTATTTTCTCTATATTTTTTCAAACTCTCTTTAATTTTGTCTTGGTCACTAGGCGTAAATCCTAGTAATTTAAGAATAGCCTGCGCACTCTTGCTAGACTTCAATGCGGTATCTACATCGTCTACAAATAAGAACTGATAACTAGTTGAGGAGATCTGATCTATATTATCAATCAAAAATCTGTTTGTAGATATGAAAATATCAAATGTCTTTGACTGTAATCCTTCATCTGCCTCTTTTCTCTCTGAAGCTTGACATTCCTGAGTAATAATAAATGACTTTTGGAGGATTCTCCTTTATCTCGGCTAGATTTTGTATATAAGAGGATAATTTATCAATAGCTTGCCTTACAAGGCTTTTAGTTGGAAACACTAATATTGATTTCTTGCCTCTTAAATAGAGGTAAATAGATGAAATAAGACCAAAGGTGGTTTTGCCTAAACCAGGAGGAGCTATTATTGCAAAACTCTCTCCGCTTAGCAACCTATATATCCAACTTTTTTGAGGACCAAAGGGTGGAAAGCCCAATAATCTCCTAAATACAGAAACAAAACTTTCATAATCATCTAGCACTCTCTGAATATCTTTCAATTTGATTAAATTTCCCTGTTTTTCTATGTCCTTTATTAAGTCCCCAATATTTTTATATTCTTTATCTTCCTCTAGACATATATTGCATACTGATCCTAGAAGTAACCTATATGTCGAAATAGATCTCCCACAATTAGGACATGAGAATAAATATATTGAGGGTGGAATATCACTCAAAGACTGCACACAGTATTTTATTACAGTTAGACTTATTTAAAAAGGTTAAAGTAATATGTCACATGAGTCAAAGTATTAAGTTTAGAGTTACTGAAGCTAGACAGAGAGACGTTGGAAAAAAAGTAGCTAGAATTTCAGAAACTTCCATGAGAAAATTAAATGTAGAAGCCGGAGATTACATAGAAATTATAGGACAAGATGGGAATTCTGCTTTAGCTCAAGTAATGCCTGCATACGATATATCCGATGACGAAATTAGAATAGATGGTTACATCAGAAAGTCTATAAAAGTTGGAATAGGAGATGATGTAACTGTCAGAAAAACCAATGTGTCACCAGCAAGTAAAGTAGTGTTAGCACCTACACAACCAATTAGATTTGACAATAGTTTTGTAGAATATGTAAAAGATACACTAATGGACAAACCATTAGCTAAAGGAGAGACACTTCCAATACCAATCTATACGGGAACCTTAGAACTGACAGTTGTGAATACACAACCCTCAAATTACGTTTATGTTACAGGTAGTACAAATATTGAAATAAGAGAAGAACCAGTAAAAGAGAGCTCATTAGCTTATCCTAAAGTAAGCTGGGAAGATATAGGCGATCTAGAGGAAGCAAAACAGAAAATAAGAGAAATTGTGGAATGGCCAATGAGACATCCAGAACTATTCCAGAGACTAGGAATTGACCCACCTAAGGGAATATTATTATACGGTCCACCAGGTACAGGTAAAACCTTACTAGCAAGAGCGTTAGCAAATGAGATCGGAGCCTACTTTATAACCGTTAATGGACCAGAGATAATGAGTAAATTCTATGGAGAGAGCGAGCAAAGAATAAGAGAGATATTTAAAGAAGCCGAAGAAAATGCACCGTCAATAATATTTATTGACGAGATAGATGCCATAGCACCAAAAAGAGAAGATGTTACCGGAGAAGTAGAAAAAAGAGTGGTAGCGCAACTACTGACACTTATGGATGGAATTAAAGGCAGAGGTAGAGTTATAGTTATTGGTGCCACAAATAGACCAGACGCAATAGATCCTGCCCTTAGAAGACCAGGTAGATTCGATAGGGAAATTGAAATAAGACCACCCGACACCAAGGGAAGAAAGGATATACTTCAAGTTCACACTAGAAATATGCCTATTACAGATGATGTTGATCTCGATAAATTAGCCGAGATGACATATGGTTATACTGGAGCAGATTTAGCGGCTTTGGCAAAAGAAGCTGCAATATATGCACTAAGAAGATTCGTAGACGAGAAGAAATTAAACCTCGATCAACCAACTATTCCTGCAGAAATAATAAAGGAACTAAAAGTATCTATGAACGATTTCCTGAATGCACTGAAATCAATACAGCCATCTCTATTGAGAGAAGTATATGTAGAAGTTCCTAAAGTAAATTGGAATGATATTGGAGGACTGGATAACGTTAAGCAACAACTAAGAGAAGCTGTGGAATGGCCTTTGAGATTCCCTGAGTTATTTACTAAGTCAGGTGTAACACCTCCTAAGGGTATTTTGTTGTTTGGTCCTCCTGGTACTGGTAAGACTATGCTTGCAAAGGCTGTTGCAACAGAGAGTGGTGCAAACTTCATAGCAGTAAGGGGACCAGAAATACTATCAAAATGGGTTGGTGAAAGCGAAAAAGCAATAAGAGAAATATTCAGAAAAGCAAGACAAGCAGCACCAACAGTAATATTCTTCGATGAAATAGACTCAATAGCACCAATAAGAGGACTATCAACAGACAGCGGAGTAACAGAAAGAATAGTAAACCAACTACTAGCAGAAATGGACGGAATAGTACCATTAAATAAAGTGGTTATAATTGCAGCTACTAATAGGCCTGATATTTTGGATCCTGCTTTGCTTAGACCAGGTAGGTTTGATAGGTTGATTTATGTTCCTCCACCTGATAAGACTGCAAGGTTTGAGATTTTGAAGGTTCACACTAAAAATGTGCCATTGGCTGAAGATGTGTCACTTGAGGATATTGCAGAAAAAGCAGAAGGATATACAGGAGCAGACCTAGAGGCTTTGGTTAGAGAAGCTACTATTAACGCCATGAGATCTATTTACTCTATGTGTGACAAACAGTCTAGAGACGAATGCAAGGGTAACATGGAATGCTACCAAAAGCACATAAAAGAATGTATGAACAAAACCTCATTTAAGGTAAGTAAAGAGGATTTCGAAAAAGCCTTGAATGTTGTAAAAGCTTCCCTTACTCAAGCTGATATACAAAGATACGAGAGATTTTCAAAGGAGCTAAAGAGGGCGATAGCATGAAGCAATATAAAATTCTCTTATTCATTGCAGATGGTCTAGGAGATCGGCCTGTCACTAAACTAGAACATAAGACGCCTCTTGAGGCAGTGGAGAAACCAAATATAGGTGAATTACTTAAGAACTCCATAGCTGGGTTAATGGACCCTATATCCCCTGGAATAGTACCAGGAAGTGATACATCCCATTTAGCTATCTTTGGTATAGATCCATTTAAGTATTATAGGGGAAGAGGAGCGTTCGAAGCTATTGGAGCTGGTGCAAGACTCAAAGCAGGAGATGTAGCTTTTAGAGGGAACTTCGCAACTGTAGATAATAACCTTACTGTGATAGATAGGAGAGCAGGAAGGAAGGTTGATGAAGCAAAAGACCTGGTGCAAGAGTTAAACTCAAAGATTGGAGAAATAGATGGAGTTCAAGTTAAATTCTATCATGGTACAGAACATAGAGTAGCAGTTGTCCTTAGTGGTAAAGGCTTAAGCGATAAAATTAGCGATACTGATCCTCATGAGACCGGCGTTAAAGTTAAAAAAAGTGAGGCAACTGATGATACAAGAGAGGCTAAAATTACTGCTGAAGTTCTTAATAAACTCACAAATAGAATATACGATATACTTTCTAGTTCAGAATTGAATAAAAAAAGAATTGAAAGAGGAGAGTTACCTGCAAATATAGTACTTCTTAGGGGGGCAGCACAATATGTTGACCTGCCAAAATTTTATGATTACACTAAGATTAACGCGGCAGCAGTATCTGCAACAGCATTAATAAAAGGTATATGTAGCCAAATTGGAATGAATGTAGTTACTCCCAAGGGAGCCACAGGCGGACTAGATACAAACTATATAGGTAAAGCAGAAGAGGCATCGAAATTACTTAAAGAATATGACATGGTATTTCTTCACTTAAAAGCTACTGACGCAGCATCGCATGACGGAAATATTGACGGTAAGTTATATGCTATAAGTATGATAGATAAAATGATAGGTAGAGTATTAGACATTTATGGCTCAGAATTAATAATAGCTATCACAGGAGACCATGCAACTCCTGTTGAGGTAAAGGAACACACAGGTGACCCTGTACCTTTCTTGTTATACGTTCCATATAATATAGTTGCTGATAACGTAGATGATTTTAATGAAAAACAGTTACGTAAAGGGTCTCTAAGAATAAAAGGGTTGGATGTAATAAATCTATTACTGAACTATTCATATAGGTACGAGAAATTTGGAGCATGAAGAGGCTCGAAAGGTCTGAAATTATGATGATCCCGCGCAGGTCGGATTTAGTCTAGCATGAAGTGACCTGAAATTTTTTGAAAATTTCCAAAACTCTTCTCTTAAGAAAATCATTATTCAGCGTTACGACTACGCCTGCATTAGGCTGACCGTATATTATTATGTCACCAAAATTACCATATATTACAACGGGAATAACCAAAAGATCTTCCTCTCCATCAACCATCAAAATCTTATCATTTTCATTATGAACTAAAATATCTTTTATCTCTCTTATAGTTGAAAGCCGTATAAGACCAGGTTCATTTTTAACTTTTATGTATTCAAATTGTCCAAAATTTTCCTTAACTAACTTTCTCTTCGTTTTACCGTCTACTATTGCCAAAAATGGTTTAATATGGAATTTAAGTATAGTTTGGGTGACGACATCGCCTACTGTTATTAGCCTACTATTGGACTTATTTATAAGAAATTGTTTTAATTTATTCTCGTTGATAAAAAGAACCCCATATGGTTTACTGAGTTCTGCCCTTAAACTTCTTGGCAAGATAAAGCAAAGATCTATTTCACTATTATTGCGTATCTCCAAGGAGTTGTAGCCCCAAACATCTGTCCAACTTCTGATTTCTCATTTAGTATTATTACCATGCCATTCCATTCGTCGCTAAAGGAAGATGAATGACAAAGTGGACATATACTTGTTTCTGGAGGTACTAATGCTCTACAGTTCTTACATGCCTTAAAACTGGTACCCTTCTTCTCTGACATTACTTACTCGCCTTTGCTATTTCTTGATTTATCCATTCTATTTTACCTAGATAGGGTTGCTTCATAGTTAATGCTATTCTAGGAAGTCTCCCACTGCTCATAGATGCACTAATTATCATAGCCCTAACTCTATCACCTTTTTGTATGCTCTTCTTACTCTTTTCACCTATCAATATTCCTCTATTAGAGTCAAACTTCAAATTGTCGTCAGTTATTTGAGATATATGAACTAAACCATCAACGGGACCCATATTAACATAAACACCGTAATTGTCGACTTGGCTTACTTCTCCTTCAATAACTTCATGTATTATAGGTGTATAAACCAACATATCAAATTCCACTTCGTGATATGTCGCACCGTCACCAAATATAATGAAACCTTCTTCGCTAGCCTTAGCGTTTACAATACCTAATACGACACCAATATCCTTAATGAGTTTCTCCTGATATTCTTGCCTTAAAATTTTTATAGCGATTTCATCAACAGACTGACCAAAATACTCAGGGGGAATTCTAACAATACCTTTAGCTCTAACTAGCTTAAACATCAAACTAGATAATAAAATTAAGACTTATATTTTTACCTTTTGGTACGAGGTATATAACCTTTATTCCTTCTTTTAGTGCTCTGTTCTTCAATATCCTGTCGGAAGTGAAAATTATAAAGTTATACTGCTTACATAGCTCTAATAATAAATTGTCCACTAGGATATTATCAGCTTCATCTATTAGTGTCCATGAACTCTTATTGGTCTCTAAATATAACATTGCGACTCTGGCTCTCTTCTGTTTTATGACACTTTTCTCCTCATTCAAAAACTTATCAAGCTCCATTATAGTAGCCTTTGAGACATAAAATTCAGGCTTATATTCAAGATAAGAAATTACCAATTCAAAAGGATCAATACCGTCATATACGTTCATAAGAATATTCGTATCTACTAAGATCTTTAGCTTATTATTCCCCATCCTATTAATCTCCATCTTCCGCCTATTTGTCTACTAACTACTATTCTCAAATTCTTGTCCCATAATACTATAGGTCTTTTAAGTTCTACCTCGACTCTACCTCCCTTTACAGATTTTGTAACACCTATAGTGGTAGCTGAACCAAAGCTTATCATAAGGGATTCCTTAGGTCTTATGGAATCAACCTTAACTAATTCCTTTGTTCCTACAACTCTCTCTAATAATTGAAAATTCTCTATGGTCACTTCGGTTACTACTGGTATATCCCTATCAGCCTTCACTGCAACACTACCTATCAAATTGTCAGCCTTGACATATGATGGATCAAGTTTTGTTCCTATTGCTACTAATCCACCAGGTTTAGCTTCTTCAACCTCTAAGTCCATAAATCTTATAGATGATATTGTAGTATAGAGTGGAATATATTCAGCCTTTCCATCAGGTTTCTCAATCCTTATACCTGGCAATATCTTTATTTCGTCTCCTACCTTGAATTTACCTTGGATTATACTGCCACCTATAACACCGCCGCTCAACTTATCATAACTGGTTCCTGGCTTGTTTACATCAAAGCTTCTTATTATCAGCATTATCGGATCTTTACTCAAATCTCTCTCAGGTGTAGGTATATGATCTTGCAATGCACCAATAACAGCATCTATGTTAATCTTATGTAGTGAACTTGCGGGAATTATAGGCGCATTTTCAGCCCACGTACCCTTCAGAAATTCCCTAATCTGTTTATACTGCTTTATAGCTTCTTCTCTACTTACTACATCTACCTTATTTTGAACTATTACCAATCTCTTAACATCAACTATACCAAGAGCGACAAAGTGTTCCCTAGTTTGTGGTTGAGGAAATGGTTCATTTGCAGCCACAACTAAAATTGCACCATCCATCAATGCAGCTCCAGAAAGCATAGTAGCCATTAATATCTCATGACCTGGTGCGTCTATAAATGAGACCTTTCTTAAAAATTTTGGTTCTTCACTAGAATTGCATTGTGAACATGATGGTTCAGTTACATAACCATCTGGTAATTTACAAGACTCACATAAACCTATGTTAGCTTCAGCATATCCCAGTTTGATTGTCATACCTCTTTTTAACTCTTCAGAATGTTTCGAAGTCCAAATTCCAGTTAGAGCCTGAACTAAAGTAGTTTTACCATGGTCTACATGACCCACAACACCTATATTGGCTTCAGGTTGTACTCTTGGCCATGCCAAACGGATCATCACCTAATCATTATAGTATTAATTTGAACTATTTCAGGAGTTATCATATTTCCCCTGACAGTTCTCTTTCTCCTTAATCCATCTTCTTTGGGATAATAGCCTGGTGGACCACTAACTAGTATTTTTCTCTTGGCTCCGCCTCCTACGTCAAATCTCATAGAGAAGCCTGAGTTATCGGAACCTCCGGTTATCTTTAATTTAAGATTAACACCTGATACATTAATATCTATAACATCACCGATTTTGGTTCCAACCAAATTAGGTAATTTAGACTGATCTAAAGATAATTGAAAGGCTCTAGTCCTATATGCCAAAGCCTCAAACTCTTCAGCACCAAATTTTTCTGCCATAGATTTTGATATCCACACTTCTCCGTCAGGCACTGTGTTATCTACTTCTATCTTAAAATGACCTTTAATCTTTACTTTTTTATCTCCTTCTTGCTTAGTTATTTCCAGCGTCAGAAAATCATCTAAGTTTAAAGCCTGTTTGATTTTATCATTAATTCTCGCCAAAGGTATGGCTTTTCCTTCTTTCTCACCCTGATTTGATTTAACCTTATCGGAAACTTTCACTTTTAGTTTTTCCTTCTTATCCTCTTTCGTTTTGGGATCAGATACCACAATCTTAAAGTCAGGCAATATTTACCACTATTAAGGTAAATTAAAAAACAAGTATTTAAAATCGAAGTCGAAAGTTTATCTATGATAGGATTATTATTAGTGCTTCATGGAAGCAAGATAAAAGAGTGGCAAGAAATTGTAATTAATTATGCAGAGGAACTAAAACGACATTTCCCACTGGTAGAGTATGGATTCATAGAAATTAATGAGCCTAAAATTGATGAAGCTGCTAAAAAGTTAGTAGAGAGAGGTGCTGATACAATTGTTGTAGTTCCATTACTGTTTGCTGCTGGTATGCATTTCAAAAGGGATATACCAAATCAACTAAAGGAGACTTCTAATAAAGCTAAGATCATTATAGCAGAACCAATAGGATTCGATAAAAGAATAGTAGATATACTTAAGGAAAAAGCAGAAAAGGCTTTATCAGTAGAGGGAACCAGTTACCAATAGTTCGGCTTTGGCTGGATCGTAACTCCACTCTTGTGGTAACTTGCCTGTTTCTTTGTAATAACTTGCTAATCTTCTTATCTTGGATTCGACTTCCTCCAATCCACGTTTAGCACTTTTATCCTTAGGGTATTCAAATAAGTGACGTCTAATGTTTACTGCCCTTCTCATAAGATTAAATAGATCTTCAGGTATCTTCGGCTTCATATTCCTATCCTGAAGAATTGCCGTAAGCTTCCTCCCTGTTATTTGTTTTACCAAAGGTACGCCATACTGATCTCTCAACACCATTCCTATCATGCTAGGTGGATAACCTCTCTTTGCTAACTCCTCTACTAATAGCTCTACCTCCTCTCTTGTGAACCTCACCCACTTAGGAGGTCCGCTCCTAACAGGTCTTATTGAGTGTGAGTTTCCCTTTGCCCTCTTCTTATTCAATCAGCTCACCTATTAATTAATGGCTTGAGTGTAGTATTTGTGTAACCTTTCTTTTTAAGTTCTTCTCTTACAATCAGCGTACCTTTTACCATATTAATAAGTTTCTGGAGAGCTATTTTTCTTGGAAGTAACTTTAAACCACAATCAGGATTTACCCATACCATTTCAGGTTTAAAATACTCGAGTAATTTTCTCAGATCTTCAGCTACTTCTTCCACACTTTCGATTTTCCTGTTGTGGACATCTATTACTCCTACTCCGATCTCCCTATCCCATTTCTTAAATAATTTCACAGGTGTATAATTATAGTTCTTTAGGGCAAGATTAATTTGATCAACCTTCAATTTGTCCAAGTGGGGTTCTAAATACGAATACTCACCATAGCATACATGTAAGACTACTTTAACATTTACACCTTTAATAGACTCATTTATTGAATCAATAGCCCATTCAACATCTTCTTTTCTCGTATGTATAGCAGGCTCATCGACTTGAATAACCTTTATTCCTATATCAACTAAGTTCTTTATTTCTTGATTTATAACCTTAGCGAGGTCGAAAGCCATGTCCCTCTGAGTTTTATAATACTCGTTATAAGACCATTCTGAAATGGTATATGGTCCAGTAATTGTTACTTTAAGATTCTGGGTATAAGATACGCTTTTAGCAAAGTTTACTTCATCTAAAAGCATAGGATTGTTGTACTTTATTTTTCCAGTAACTGAAGGTTTCCTATAATAATGATCTCCCCAAACTCTAACGTGACCATAAAATTTAAATCCTGACAGTCTCTCTGCAAAAAACTCCACCATTTCGTCTCTTCTCATTTCACCATCAGTTGGAACATCAATCCCTGCCTCTTGATGATCCCTAACTACTGTTACAACTGCATCATTAAATGCTTCCTCAAGATCCTCCTGGTTAACTTTTCCAGCTCTGTGTAGTCTGATAGTTTCCCTTAGCCACTTTGGTCTAGGATAACTTCCAATAACTGTGGTAGGTAAAATAGTGATTTCATCAGACATTTGCGACCAACCTCTTAGTTTTTTGAAGTAATTTAAGCTTTCTCCTCACCACAATCTCAGGTATGAAATCATTGAAACTCGAATTACCAATAATCAAACTTTTAGCACCTTTCTCATGAACTTTTTCAATTATCCTTCTAATGGTAGATATTTTATCCATTTTAGTATTTCTTGAGTCTATTACTCCTAGATAGACATTCATATCTTTCATATAACCGTATAATCTTCCAAGTTTAGTCTTGTTCTGTTCTGTTACATCAAATCCAAAATAATCAGCGGGCAAGTTTAGTAAATACTGAATTCTATCAAACCTAATATCAAAATATGTTAAAACGTGTTTCTCCTTATTAATTCCATTAAACAGTTTTTCATATACTTGTTGAGAACTTTGAAGTAATGCTCCTTTAATCCCTTTCTGAAACAATGAAGGTTCATGAACCTCTACAACATCGTAATAGTCAATTAAGTCTCTCAATAAGCTATTAGTGCTTTTAGCGTAATCGTCAATTATGTTTCCGACATCGTCATAATAATTGTTTTCAGCCAGCTGTAGGAAAGTTAATGGACCTAATATTACTATTTTAATTTTTGACTTTAGATCCTTAGAAATTTCTTTTACTTGCTTAAAATACTGTACATAGTCATTTTGAGATTTATAACCTAACTTTTGATTTATCACAATCTTTCTATAGTAGAAATTATTATCGAAAAACCTCTCTAAAGCGCCTTTTTCTACACCCTCTAGAAAAGATGTTGTGAGATCAGCAATATCATCCCATCCTACCATACCGTCTGTAGTATAATCTAGCTCGTATTCCTTTACCTCTTCTAAAATTCTTTTTTCAAACTTCATTAGCTCCTCATATGCCTTACTTTTCTCTATCTTGCCACTTTTGAGCCTAGATATTACCTTAGCTATCTTTACAGGTTTAGGGTAGCTTCCTACTAATGCTGTATAAAATTTCATCAAGATAGTTTGGGTGCAAGTAAATAAGTAACTTTCCCTCCTCCTTCCATATTAAATTCCAATTCTAAAGGCTTCTCGGTAGAGAATGCTAACCTAGTATAATCTGAAAGATTTGTCAAAGATAAAATATCACTGAGGTAATTTACATCATATGGAGATTTAGCCTCGTTCTTAAACTCCATATCAGAAATAGCTCCAGTATCCTTGCTAAATTCATTTTCTATTTGACTACCCTCCTTTCCCTCCCCTTTCAAAATAACTTTATCCTCCACTGCAATAATATCCACTGTATCTGTTACTGCAGATATCTCGTTAATTGTAGTCTTAAACGCTTTTGATGACAATGAGGCTTTAACTTCAAATTCCAAATTAACTTCAGGAACCTCAGGCGGGGATACCTGAATATTATTTATTATAAACACCCTATTTAAGGCACCGCCTAATGTTATTTTAACCCTTTCAGGAGAATCGGACTCTATTGAAATTTCCTCTTTTCTTTTGGCGATACTTAAAATTTTAGCTAGATACTGACTGTTAAAACCAAATTTAAACTCATCTTCTACTTCATACTCCTTAAATAGCTCCTTATACAATTCGATATTAATTAAGGATACATGCGCTTTGTCTACAGCCACTAGTCTTATGCCGTCCTGACCTATTTCAAACAAACCCTCATCTATAAACTTAGTCAAAGTCTCTACTATGTTTTTCAAGTCTCTTACGTCATCATAAACTATACGCATAATTAACAATTTATCTGACATAACTTTATTTTTTATCATGAGGTTTCCCCGTATTATTATTTCCTCTGATAGAAGTAACTCAGGTAAAACGTTAGTTACAGCCGGGCTAATCAAAGTACTATCGAAGAGATATAAGGTAAGAGGATATAAAGTAGGTCCAGATTTTATCGACCCTATGTATCATAAAATAGCTAGTGGACATCCAGTGATAAACCTTGATTTATGGTTAATGGGAGAATCAGGGGTATATTCGAGTCTTGCAAAATATGGTAAGCACTTTGACTTGGGAATCATAGAAGGAGTGATGGGTCTTTATGACGGATTATACGAAGATTATAGTACATATAAATTGTCTGAATTGACTCATACACCTCTGATCCTTGTGATCAACTGTAGCAATCTATCTTCTACAGTTGGTGCTATAGTTAAAGGATTGAGAGAATACAGAAACGCTAACGTGAGAGGTGTAATATTCAACTACATTGCGTCTGAGAAACATCTAGATTACTGCAAAAAATCGATACCTGAAAACGTTGAAGTACTTGGGTATCTCCCTATAGATAAGAGTCTTTCTGTACCCAGTAGACATCTAGGTCTTTATACAACTGAGGATTTTAAGAACGCAAAGGATGTCATTAATGCAACAGCTAACTTGATTGAAATGAATGTAGATGTTGACAAAATAGTGGAAATTGCAGAGGAAGCAAATGAACTACAGGAGTCAAATGAAATTGAGGAACGAAATGTAGTAGGTAAGGCTTATGTGGCATATGATTCAGCGTTTTCGTTTTATTACGACGAGAATATAGATATTTTAAAAAAGAGGTATGACGTGGAATTCTTTAGCCCACTTAATAATGATGCCCCAGCTGACCAACCATCCTTTATTTACATAGGTGGTGGATATCCAGAGTTACATTTAGAGGAACTCGAAAATTCTACTAAAACTAAAGATTGGATAAAGAGAAACGTGGAGAAAGGAGTAAAGCTTTTAGCGGAATGTGGTGGATTCATGTTTTTGTCGAACGAAATAATAAATGAAAAAAGTTACAGAATGATAGGACTATACGATATACAGATAAAGGCAAAGGATAAACTCACTATTGGCTATACCGAACTTGAGACGGAAAAGGATAACTTACTTTCCAGCAAAGGAGAAAGTATAAGAGGACATGAATTTCACGTGTCAAAAGCTGTAAGTGTTGGGGATGTAAATTTTGCCTTCAAAAATAAACACGGAAAGGGTATATGGAATGGAAAAGATGGAGTTTACGTGGAGAATAGTTTAGGATCTTACTCACACTTTCACTTTTCAAGAACTAGAAGATTGCTGTCTTTTTAACTCTAATCTCTTTACTCTGTTTATTGCGTCTAATATCCTATCTATATCATTACTATATAGTCTTAATTTATATGGAAGTTTTAGAGTAGTAGGAGATATTTCAACGTACTTCTTATCCCTGTTCTCTACTATAGATGCGTTTACGAGATGTCTAGAGTGCAAAAATACTGCACTTCTATCAGTTGAAACTATCCCTTTTTCAGTTATCTTGTATGTAAATGGTGCCATTACTTCCATCATTTGAACCCTCATTATTCTTCTGTTAACAAACATACCAAATAGGAATAATGCTTCTGAATAGACTAGGAATACTATCAATTTTTGTATCTGAGTCACGCTACTAACATATCTGAGAACCACAAAATTATAGAATATTAGTATGACTATCAAGTAAACAAACATTATTCCAAATGATTTTAGATTAGCACTGGTTATTGCTTGGAACTTTTTAATATACTCCTCATCATTTTGTATTAACTCACCAGCCTTTTTCTCTTCAAGTATAGTTCGTGCATTAACTATCTCTGAAAGGTATTTCCTCTCAGATAGCATAGGATTACTTCTAGCCATTATAGTAGTCATTATTATGAAGTAAATTATCAAATATGCAATATACACTGGCAAGAAATACTGCGAATAAAGAGATAGTACGAAAGATATTATAACTATAGAAGTTTGTGATAGCAAAATCATTTTCCAGTTGTATGGATTGTAAGGCTGATTTTGATTAGACATATCAACTATACACTATTTATCAAAGCTAATAAAATATACGTTAAAATAAACTGAACTATAAATGAGCAAAAAAATCCTCCCGCTAATACTCTTAACCATAATCATATTGCCGTTGAGATGTGATATCCTATTTGGGTCTACTTCATTATACTCAAACACGATATCTTATCCTGGATTACCTGAGTTCGAGATTAAGATAATTCAAAATTTCACTTATAAACCACTAGATATAAACTACTCTATAGCCCCGTCTGGAAATATAGTGTTGTTAATCTCTAATAACGTATCTCCATTGCGTATCATCTACCCTAAAAATCTAACTTTAATTATCAATAGCCAGAATTCAACTTTGGATATTATATTAACTGGTAATGCAATCGTAAGCTATTTCAGTCAAAATAATGAAACAAATATAGATATTGTAAGTAACCTTCAGAACGCTACTATTATTATTTATTTTACCGGTAGCGAAAGTGAATACAATAGTTCTAATTTTCAGCAAGGAAACGAAACTACATATAATATAGAAAGTGCTGGTATATTAAACACAGATTATACTTTTATTATTGTAGCTGTGATTGGTATAATAGTATTTTTAACATTAAGGAGATATAAAAACAGATAGTACATACGCTTAAATATTTTAGATTATTATGTATTAAACAATGCTGGACAAGATCACTTTAAGGAGGCATTTAGAGCAAGGTCTTCCAATTTTAATATATGATTTTGATGGTAGAGAAGAGGAAACAGATATGGTTTTCTACGGGGAGAAAGTGACATGGAAAGTAATTAATACTCTAAGGACACAGGCAGGCGGATTAATATGTTATGTCACCAGCAAGGATATAGGACAACAGATTGGCATTACTTTTATCTCCGAAATAATAAAAAGTAATTACCCAAAACTTTATAAAAGACCAAAATATGGGGATGAGCCAGCATTCTCGCTATGGGTAAACCACATCGATACAAAGACAGGAATAAGTGATGAAGATAGGGCTAAAACTATAAGAGAATTACATGCAGTCGTAGAATTAGTTGAGAATAATAACATAGATGAAGCTATTCAAAAATTCTACAATGAATTTTATTCGCCAGGTCATGTACCAATTTTACTTTCTAGGGGTTTATCGACAAGAAAAGGACATACTGAACTAACAATGGCTTTATTCAGTTATTTAGGATTAAAGAAAAGCGCTATAATAGCAGAGATGCTAGATAACAATATAAGTTTATCAAAAGACAAATCGCTTATTTATTCTCGAAATAATGGGTTTCCTCTGATAGATGGAAAAGAGATTATTAAGGAGGTGGTAGGACTATGAGGAGAAAATACGGCGTAGCAGATACTACATTTTCTAGAATAGATATGGGTGCAATTGCAATTAAAACTATTACAAAGGAAGACCCTGACGCAGAAATAGTGAGATATACGGTACCAGGAATCAAGGATTTACCTGTTGCTGCAAAGAGATTACTTGACAGTGGCTGTGATGGGGTAATTACACTTGGGTGGGTTGGAAAAAGTATGTTAGATAAATATAGTTATTTAGCAGCAAGTATAGGTTTGATAACAACTCAAATAATTACAAGTAAGCACGTAATAGACGTTACAATTCATGAAGATGAAGCAGAGGACGAGGAGCAACTTAAAAATATAGCAATAGACAGAGTAACCAAGCACTCGATAAACTTAGTTAAGTTAATAAGAGATGGTAAAAATTCACTAACACCTTTTGCAGGAAAAGGTTTAAGACAGGGTTATGGAAATGCAGGACCAATCGAAGATTAATTTAGGTATAGTAGTAAGTGAATTTAATTACGATATAACATCTTTAATGTTGCAGAGAGCCTTATCTCATGCAGAGTTTCTTGGAGTTACAGTGAAAGTCGTAGTGAAAGTTCCTGGAAGCTACGATATGGCTGTAATAGTTAAAGAACTACTAAAGAGAGATGAAATAGACGGAGTAGTAACTTTAGGAGCTGTAATTAAGGGTGAAACTAAACACGATGAAATAGTTGCAACGCAGACTGCAAGAAAACTAATGGATTTATCGGTAGAATATGGTAAACCTGTCACTTTAGGAATAATAGGTCATGGAGTTACCCATGAGCAGGCTGTTGAAAGAATAGAAGAATACTCCATGAGGGCAGTAGAAAGTGCTGTTAAATTAATTAAAAGATTAAAAAAACTAAGAGAAATAGACCTTACAAAGGAAACTAACGTGAGCATAGAATGAAAACTATAATATTAGATTTAGTGGGATATAAGGAATGGACAGAAAGTCTGGGATGCGATAGGGAATGGAGAATACAAGCTTTTCAGCATTATTTTGCATCCATTCTATACAGTAAATTAGCTGACGTTAATGCTTTCCCCATACCAATTAGATATGACTCTTACATTATATTAGTTGATGGCGTAAAAGAGAAAGAAGTGCTTCATGTAATTAGAGAAGTAAGTGAAAAATATTCACCAACGAAAATGCAAATTTGTAAAGGATATGGTGAAACAATCTATGAATCAATATTCAATTGCGTAGATACATTAGAGGATAAGCCTGATGATAAAATAGTTGTAGCACATTATGATATCAATGGTATAACAAGATTAGATAAAAGAACAGCTATGCAAGAAATTGAAGAACTAAAAGCTAATGTGTTTTCCTTGTCGGAAAAAGTTGGCGGAATAGCTTATTATTTTGGTGGAGATAATGTAGGTCTCTTTGCCAGCAAGAAAGATTTAGATTCAATGCTTACTATTGCTAATTTAAATGATAACGTGAAGACTGGAATTGGAATAGCAGAGAATCCCAGAAAAGCCTTAATGAAAGCAACTACTGCATTGGAATACGTAAGAAAAAATAGGGAAATAAAATGGAAAATTTTAGAATAAATGTAGGTGCTGCTTTCTTAGGGTCTGAATTTGATTACGTTGAAAAGGTAAACGTTGAAATTTCTGATGGAATAATATCTCACATAGGTCACGGATATGACACTAATGCAAAAGATTTTAGAAATTTCATTCTATTTCCACCATTAGTAAACTCACATACACATACAGCTGATTATTCATTCCCTGAGTACGGTATTAGACAAAGTATTAAGGAAGTCGTAGGTGACCCATTAAGTCAAAAATACACTTATTTTAAGTCAATAGATCCAAGTATTATACGCAAAGGCATAGAGAATTTTATAATAGATTCGCAGAAGTTTGGAGTCTTAGCAATAGTAGATTTTAGAGAACAAGGTATAAATGGTGCCAAATTGGTCAGTGAACTCAGAAGACGAAATGACATTAAGTACATTATCTTAGGAAGATTGGATTTCTTTGATACTTATGAATTGAATGAATTGTCTAAAATTACCGATGGATATGGACTCCCTTCAATTTCCTCAAATAGTAAACAGGAATTAGTTGAAATTTTTAATGCTTTTTCAACCAAAATAAGAGCAGTTCATATTTCTGAGACCTTAAAACAGTATCTTTTGGATGACTTTAGATACATAACTGAATCCTATAAGCCTAATCTCTTAATTCATGCAACTCATTTTAAATATCCTGACTTTCGTGAATTAGAAACGTCCGTAGTATTTTGCCCAAGGAGTAACATGTGGTTTGGTGTGGGAGTTCCTAGAATAGTAGACGCAATAAATGCAAACGTAAATATCCTTTTTGGTACAGATAATGCAGGTCTTCTTTCTCCAAACTTATGGCTAGACCTAGAATTAGGTCTATTAATAACTAGGATTCAAGAACCAATGTCCGATTATTCAAAAGAAATTTTGAGAGGAGCTACATATAATGCGTATAAACAATTTAACTTAAATTGGGGTATAGAAGAAGGAAAAGAAGCTAAGTTTGTACTTATAAGTGGAAATACAATATTTAATGCTGTAAATAAACATATAGCTATTATTAAGAGAGCTTCTGGTAATCTCATCTACGATAATCTGGGTGCTATCCAGAATATAAGCTGACCACCAGACTGTACTGGAGCTTCTATTTTCATCGGAATATTATTTCCAAATCTAACTGTTAAGTTTTCAGAGAATGCAGAAGCCTTAAGTGCAGTTTTTAGTACTTCAACGCCATATGTTGACTTTCCACTTGATTGTATTTCAAGCCCCTTTAGAGGCTTATCCATCACCAAATAAGCTTTGTACCCTCTTCCACTCTCTTCTGTGCTAAAGATTATTTGGTTATCATCACCTTCAATCTGAATCTGCTCACTTATACTACTGGCTTCGTCCACAACATTTTTTATTATATTTCCACTGCAAGTGAAAGATATAGTTAAGCCAACTTTTGGTTCAACCACATTTTCTATATTGGTTATTTTCTCGCCCTTGAGGTAAATAGAACTCTTAAGTCCAGTTTTTTCATCTCTTACTGTTATCTTCATCCCAGCATCTGTCTCTTCTATATTTATTACTGCGCTCTTACTCTTAGCTTTATTAAGAACTTTCTTCAATTCATTTAATTGTATTTTTATCCCCAGTGGTTTTTCTATAATATATTCTTCCATGTACTCCTTGGATATTTTGAGTAAAACCATCAATGTTTTATCTTCAGTTAAGTATCTTGACATTACTTCCTCTTCGGTAAAGTATAAAGTTATAGAATCTGTTACATTAGATACGCCTTGAATAATATCATAAAAATCTTTAGCACTACCATATATTGCTTTAATCATTCTTCTTCCTCATCAGATTTCTTAGTCACTTTTCCTTTTTTAGGCTTTTTCTCTACTCTTCTTTTCTTCTTATCGGCTTTTGAGTACGACCTAGCTACATCATCAAACATTTTTTTAGCTTCCTCAATACTTAATTCGTTCCTTAACAGTTTGTCCCATATTTCTGTATCTTTTAGTAACATCTCGATATCTGAAATAGTAACTGTAGAAAACTCTCCCCCCTCGTCATCCTCTTCTCTGCTAATTTCTTCATGCTTTATTTCTGCCTCAGTTTCCTCTGGCTCAGGCTCCTTTTTAGAATCGTCCTCAGACATAATTACTCACCAAAGTCAGCCTGAACTAAATATATAAATCTACCTAATAAATCCCTTACAATAAAAAATCCTCTGGGTAATTTTTGTAAAGTCTCATATACAGCTAAATACATATCGTTATCTTGTCCACCAAAATATCTACTTAAATATTCTGATTCTCTAGGTTCTAATACATTTAATACAAAAGTGAGATATGCATTTCCAAACAGATCTTTGACATAATCTACTGTTTGCGAAATTACCACAAAACCAAACCCGAACTTTCTCCCTTCTGAAAATAATCTATTAATCAACTCCCTTGATGAATCTTTACTCAGCAGAAATGGTGCTTCATCTATGATTATCATTTTCCTTATATCAGGAAACTTCTCCAAATACATGTAGCTCTGTATTCCCTTAAGAATAGTCTCCATTACTATGTGTTTAACCTCATTGGTTGGTATAGTAGAAAAATCAAGTACACAATTCTTTTCTAGGATATCAATAATATTGACGTTATTTTGGGTAAATATTGTGGAGGAAAGAAATATCAAATAAGGTTCTATTGACTGATATTTGGATATATCCTGCGAAGTTATGGCAGCTTTTTTCTTACGTTCGAGCAAGAGAAGCAAATCCCTAAAATTTGGCGTAGGATTCTTCCATGTGTCCATATCATCAGGATCTATTCCTTTCTCCATATAAGCCTCAAGTATTAGGTTAGATAGCTCAATTGTCTGGATATTGCCTAGATTAAAGAGACTCTTGAGCATGTAACTTACTTCTAATGCTCTTTCCTTTGGACTTCGACCAAATAGACTTAGTGGATTTATGGTAACTTTTGACATATCAATCTTAACTGCATTAGGAATAGAATATTCTCCATGAAGATCAAATATGGTAAATGACACGTTAAGCTTTTTTGAAATCAGAGTAGCCAGACTTGACTTGCCCGATCCGCTTGTACCTATAATTATTGAGTTGAAATTTTTAGAATTACTAAAGTTAACACAAAAATCCTGATTTAATTTTATCCATTTGTACTTAGAAGTTGTTGTGATATTCCCTAAAGAAGAATCTAGGATACTACCCTTAGATAAAACTCCAACTATTTTACCTATGCATATACCCTTATTTTCAGTCCGAATTTTTGGAGAAATCGAATAAGGAAAGATTATCCATGAAAGAAGAACCAACGGAACATCTGTAATCTCTCCAAAAAATGAAAAACCTATAGAAGAAAGGAGTGAACCAAAAAATAAATAATAATTTTTAAGAAGAATTAATTCAACTAAACTTATGACCAAAGAAATAGCGAGTCTCTTGATAGAAAACTTGTGACCGTAAGTTCTTATCTGATCCAACCATGAATCTGATATATTCCTTCTTATAATCCACGTAATTATTGAAATGAAAAATAAAAGATAAAAATATCCTATTAGACTCGGCAATAGAACATCTGTTAGAAATGAAATTGTAATATTACCTGCTATAAGCTGATAAATGAATAATTGGACAGGAAAATAGGAAAATGAAATAATTAAGGAACCAGTCAAAATAAAGATTATTATTCCATTTATAGCTATAATAACACTTATGAGATATAAAGTGAATATATATAGGTTTATATTTGAAATATTCAAATATCCAGTATTAACTAAATACGTAAATATGAGAAATTCAAGGACTAAAAAGACTATTATTATAACGTGTTTTCTCAACATATCTTATATTAGTCTCAGAAATAAGGTTATTATGTAGTTTATGATAAGTGTTTCTCAGACATTTATCAATAAGTTGAACGAACTTGGCTATAAGAGTCTTACCCCTATACAAAAAATAGGAATACCAATTATACTCAAGGGTAAGAACACTATTGTTATTGCACCGACTGGCTTTGGAAAAACAGAAACTGCTATTTTCCCAGTTTTTTATAAAATACTAAGCTCAAATGCTGAGAAAATTTCTGCTATATATATTACTCCATTAAGAGCATTAAATAGAGATCTTGAAGATAGATTAAGTAGGATAGGTAGCGCATTAGGAATAAAAATAGCGATTCGACACGGAGATTCAACGGAGAGGCAAAGAAAAAGGATCTTGGAAGATCCACCTGATTTACTTCTAACAACACCTGAAACATTGCTCTATTTACTAGTAAACCAGAAAATGAGAGAATTATTAGGAAATATAAGATGGATCATTATAGATGAATTACAAGAAATGCTTGATGAGAAACGGGGTTATGAATTACTTTTAGCTATTCAAAGATTAAAGAGGTTAAGTAAGTATGAGATTCAACTGATTGGACTTTCAGCAACAATAGGCGATATTGAATTAGCGAAGAGGTTTATTGGAAGGAACGTAGAGGTCGCCGAATACAATACCAGAAAAGATGTAAAAATAGAGTTGGTCATACCAACAGTTTCAAAGGATCTTGCTGAGTTATCATATAAGACAGGCTTACATCCAGATACGCTGGCTAGAATAAGAGAACTTGAAAAATTGATAAAAGAGAATAAACCAGTTCTTGTTTTCACTAACGTTAGAGAGAGTACAGAATTTCTAGCCTCCGAATTGTCAAAATTGTCTCAACTAAAAGTGAGAACACATCATGGCTCTCTATCGAGAGAAATAAGATTAGAAGCTGAAAAAGAATTTAAGACTGGCAATCTTGACGCATTAATAGCCACTTCAAGCTTAGAACTTGGAATAGATGTAGGAACAATTAATGCAGTAATTCAATATACCTCTCCAAAGCAAGTTATAAGACTTGTACAAAGAATTGGAAGAAGTGGACATTCAATAAATAAAGTTTCTAGTGGTTTTCTATTACCTTCTCATGATATTTTTGACATATTAGAATGTAAAAGTATAATTGACAATTTAAAGGAAGGATACCTAGAAAAACCAATAGTAGAACCTAAACCTTATGATGTTATGGCACACGAAATTGCAGGTCTAGTACTAGAAGGCATTACAGATAAGAAAGAAATCTTTAACTTAATCAAATCATCATTTCAATACAACGACTTAACAGAAGAGGAATTTGAAGAAACATTAAGTATACTTGAATCTGCAAGAATAATTAGAAAGAATAAAGATAAGATATCACCGGCAGGAAGATTATGGAGATATTATTATAGTACGAATATGATACCAGACTCTATAAAAGATTACATAGTCATAGACCATATTTCTAACACTAAAATAGGAACGTTAGACTATGAATTCGTGGCTACACTGGATGAAAATACCGTATTCATACTGGGAGGAAAAATTTGGAGAGTAGTATCAATAGAGGAAAATCGTATTTATGTCGAAAACGCACAACTGAAAAGCGGAGTCTTGCCAAGCTGGTTTGGTGAGTCAATTCCAGTTGAAAGAGAAATTTCCATTAAGGTGTATGATTATATTGAAAGAATAGAAAGAGGAGATCAAATAGACCTACCGAAAGAAATACTTGAAAAGATCTCTTCGTTACTAGAAGAACAAAAAAGGCGAGGATACCCTGTTCCAACTAAAAGTAAAATCCTTGTAGAAATAAATAATGATCTAATAGTTTTACATGCAGGATTAGGAAGTAGAGGTAATAATACCCTAGGTGCGTTATTATCACTTTTATTAACCCAAGTAAAAGGAGTGAGAACTACGTATAGGTCTGATCCCTATCATATAGCAATAGCCTCCTTAGTTCCAGTATCAAAGGAGGAATTTACAAAGGCAATAAAAATACTAAATAGTCTAAGTTCTAGTGAATTTGAAGACCTTCTGAAGAGGGCTATAAAAGAAAGTCCACAGTATAAATGGAAACTCTTGATTGAGGCGGAAAGATTCGGTCTTATAGACAAACAAAAAACCGATATAACATTCTCCCAGACTCTCCTTAAAGCTTATACTGATACCTTAGTTGGAGAAGAAGCAGTGAAAGAACTTATGTATAAAAACTATGATGTAACACTTAGGGAATTCCTAACTCGACTTACTTGGGAATGTATAGAAGTACCAGGCTTCTCCCCACTAGCTAAAGAATTCCTTAACAAACTATTTGTTGCAGCACATTCAGATGAAAAAGGAGTAATGATAGAGATATTTAGACGTAAATTGTTAAATAATAAGGTTAAAATAATTTGTATGGTGTGCGGGTGGAATAATATATATTATGCTGCTGAGGTACCGGATAGGTGTACCAAGTGTGGCTCAATATTCTTAACCGTAACTGATGAGGATGATAAAGAAAGTGTGGAAATTATTAAAAAGGTCATTAAAGGTTCAAAGATCTCGAAGAACGAAAAAAAGAAATTTGAAATACTTCAGAATATTTCATCAATGTTTTCAACTTACAAAAAATATGTTGCCATAGGATTGAGTGCAAGAGGAGTAGGAATAAATAACATTGGGAAAGTCCTTAATAAGCTCAGCGATGGAGAGGACAGGTTTTTTGAGAGTCTACTTGAGGAGGAAAGAAAGTTTTTAAGAACACGCAAGTACTGGCAGTAAGTTTATATTTTTATACAACTCTTGTTTTTTAGGTTAGGTAGAATATGCCTGCAATAGAGATTGGTAGGATTTGTGTAAAAACTAGAGGCAGAGAAGCTGGTAAAAAATGTGTAATTGTAGATATTATAGATAGTAATTTTGTTCTAGTAACAGGACCAAAAGAGATTAATGGAGTCAAAAGGAGAAGAGTCAATATACTTCATATTGAACCAACAGACAAGAAAGTAGAAATAAATAAAGGAGCAACGGATCAAGAGGTAAAACAGGCTATAGAGCAATCAGGTTTGACTGATTTTATAAAAGAGGCAGTTAAACCGAAAATACCTGTGATTTAGTATGATTTATGAATTTATAAACAAGATAGATTCTTTTTGTAGTTATGAAAATAGATGGAAAATCTTGAGAGAAGAAGACACTGAAGAGAAATTTGGCTATTATGCAGATAAGAGACCAATCGAATCTTTGATAAAAAACTCCATAATCAATTTAGATAAACCACCTGGTCCAACAAGCCATGAGGTAGCTTATTGGGTAAAAAAGCTTTTTAACATTACCAAAGCAGGACATGGAGGAACCCTAGAACCCGTATAACGGGTGGGGAAATCCCAAGGTTACAGGAGTATTACCGATAGGATTAGAGAACGCAACAAAATTAATGAATTACATAAGTAAGAGTGGAAAGGAATACATTTGCTTATTGCAAATGCACTGTAATGTAGACCAAAAGGAGTTAAAAGAAATAATAAGTCAATTCGTAGGTGAAATATATCAGAAACCGCCAGTAAGATCCTCAGTGAAAAGAAGGATAAGAAAAAGGAGAATTTATGCTATCGATATTTTAGATATGCAGGATAAACTAATACTACTAAGAGTCCAGTCTGACGCAGGAACTTATATGAGAAAATTGTGTCATGATGTGGGTGTTATAGCAGGCTGTGGTTCACATATGAGAGAGTTGAGAAGAATTAGGTCTGGTATATTTACAGAAAAAACTAATATGGTTACACTCCAAGAAGTTTCAGAATCATTATACCTATACAGAAACTGTAAAGATGAAAGTGAGTTGAGAAGAATTCTGCTCCCTATGGAGTACGGGGTGTGCGGAATTCCAAAAGTTATAGTGAGCGATACGGCAGTAAACGCAATAACATATGGGGCTAAATTAAACCTACCTGGTATACTGGCTTATCAGAACTTTCGTAAAAATCAAGACGTAGCGGTTCTAACTCTTAAGGGTGAACTTGTGGCTATAGGAGAGAGTATTGTAGAAAGTAAGCAATTAGAATCTGGTAAAAAAGGCGAAGTTATAAGGCCTAAAAGAATTTTTATGGAAAGAGACATATACCCAAAAAGTTGGAAATGAGATGAGCGAAAAGATAATAGTGAATGATGTAGTAAACGGAATACCTCTAAGCCTGGAAAGTAGTAGAGGTTTATTTTCCAAAGATAAGCTAGATCTAGGTACAAGAATCTTGCTAGAGAACTTAGTTTTGCCTAACCATGGAATTGTAGCCGATATAGGATGTGGATATGGACCAATAGGTATATACATTGCTCTTGTAAACCAGAACCTTAAAGTCTACATGATCGATGTTGATAAGAAAGCAATATACTTTACGTCGAAAAATGTTAGTAAATACAATCTTAGTAATAGAATAACAGTGATTAAAAGTAATCTGTTTGAAAATGTGCCAAATGATCTAAAATTTAATGGAATTTATTCTAATCCTCCCTTAAAAGCAGGAAAAGAATTCATAGAAAGACTTTCTGAAGAAGCAGGAAGACGTTTGGAAATTGGAGGAATAATAGAGGTAGTGGTATATAAGGGAGAGGCAAATGTTATTACGGAATTTTCTAAGTTTCTAAATGAAGTGAAGGTTTATAAGAGAGCCAAGGGTTATTCACTAGTTCTAGCGGTTAAGTATTAAAGGGTGAAAAAGTATCTATATAATGCTGCCGGGGTGCCCGAGCGGTCCAAGGGGCTGGCCTTGAGAGCCAGTAGGGTTATCCCTGCGTGGGTTCAAATCCCACCCCCGGCGTTGTGGGGTTAGGGGTATCCCCTAATACCCCAACTTTCAATTTTAGGTAAGTCTTAATTACATCAATTAAGGAACCAACGTAAGTTTCCCTTATCTCATAGTTCATATTCCCTGGCTTATACACATAATACCACCCTTTAATCTCACGTATAATATAGTCGTCGTATTTAATAACGCGTCTTATTTTTCGCTATCTTCACACCCAATACTACAGTTATAATTAGGAGTTATAGACTATGTAAACATTAATTTTTGAAATAGAAATATGCATTTAGTTGAAAGAAGACAATCAAATATGATTAGCATAAAATTATTGAATTTTTATCGGATATTCTGCATAAAAATCAGTTTATGCCTTTAAATTGTTGTTCTCTGCTAATTTATCGGAAAGATACATAGATCAGATTGAGAGGATTTTTGAAATACTGTAAGGGTTTTAATGTTATACTTCATGTTATTGATAAGGAAAGGATGATTCATGTATAAGGTCTGGATGTTGACCCCACTCTTTCTTCCAGTGAGAGGAGGTACAGAAGTCCATGTGTTCAATTTAAGTAGGGAACTAGTTAAAATGTCTATAGACGTTGAAGTTCATACAACGAGAGATACGTACACTGAAAGAGAGAAGCTCATTCCATTCGAGATTATGGATGGAATAAAAGTAGTAAGACATAAAAGAACATGGATTTATAGAGATTCTCCTTCCGTTCTCCACTTTCATAATTTAGGGAGGAAGTTCAGTACGTGGAACCTCTACACTTTTCTCTTTTTCTCTTTACCGTCGGTAGAAGCACCATTAGTAATGACTCCACACCACATTTTTGTAAGTGATCAGGGTAGAGTTATAAACTGGTTAAAGAGAAACATAGGAAAGAGAGTCGATAAATTAATTGCAGTAAGTGAATGGGAGAAGGAGGAAATGATAAACCTTGGGTATGACGGCTCTAAGATAGTCGTAATCCCGAACGGAGTTGATGATATGGCATTTAATTATCCCAAATCCGAAGGTTTTGAAGACTATTTACTTTATATTGGTAGAATAAGTCCTGAGAAAAACCAGCTCTTCGCCATTGAATGTATTAAAAACCTGAACGTGAAGCTTATCCTGATAGGACAAGTTAGGGATAAGGACTATCTAGAGAAGATTATGACAAGAGTTAGTGAATTGGGTCTTGAGGACAAAGTGAGATATTTAGGCGTAGTCACTGAGGAGGAGAAGTACTCCCTGATGGATAAGTCATTGGCTGTTATTCTTACTTCAGATATAGAAGCAGAAGGTATCGTCATAAAGGAGGCGATGGTCAGGGGAGTCCCAGTGATAGTCGGTAATAAAGCTAAGGTTTTATCGACAATAGTAAAGGATGGGGTAAACGGATTCGTGATTTCCAGTTGCCAGGACCTGAAGGATGCTGTGGAGAAGCTTAGAGACCCTAAAGTAAGGAAAGAGATAGGGGAGAATAATATCTCTATTTCTAGAGAATGGAGATGGAGGAATGTATCTTTAAAGGTGCTTGAGCTCTATAAAAGTTTAAGTTAAAAATTATGTCCATGACATCACAGGACAAATCTTAGCCATTAGTATAAGACTTAGGCAACTAAGATTACACATTTTTGATTTTCCATGTCTTCGAATGCTGACTTAAAAAACATAGTTTTTCATAACATAACTGTTTTCGAAATAGTCTTCGTTGTACAAAATTTATGAAGGATTTTTGACCCTTAAAATTAATAGAAGAATTACGTTTATATAATTTGGTAAGCTAGTTAAAAATATGGGTAAATTATTCGGCACTGATGGAGTTAGAGGCTTGATAAATAAGGATCTGTCTCCAGAGCTTGTCCTTAAACTTTCCCGAGCCATAGGCTCGTTCTTTGGTAAGGGCAGTAAACTGCTGGTAGGTAGAGATGTTAGAGCTGGAGGAGATATGTATGTTAAACTGGTTGAAGCGGGACTATTAAGCACAGGAGTAGACGTTTTTTATGGCGGACTAGCACCTACTCCTACTTTACAGTATGCTGTAAAAACGTTAGGATATGATGCGGGTGTAATTGTTACCGCAAGTCATAATCCGCCAGAGTATAATGGAATCAAAGTAATAGATAAGGACGGAGTTGAAATAAGAAGAGAGAAAGAAAATGAAATAGAGGAAATTTTGTTTAGTGAGAGGTTTAATAGCATTGAATGGAAAGCTCTTACTAATGACGTAAAAAAAGAAGATAGAGTGATCCCAACCTATGTGAAGGGGATATTACAGCATGTAGATACTGAGAAGATATCTAAAAAAGGATATACTGTATTAATTGATTCTGCAAATAGTGTAGGAGGGTTAACAAGTCCATTAGTAGCAAAAGAGTTAGGATGTAAAGTATATACCCTAAATGGAAATTTAGATCCGTTATTTCCAGCGAGAATGCCTGAACCCACATTTGAATCTCTAAAAGAAACCGCAAAAATTGCATTAACACTAAAAGCCGATCTATCCATAGCCCATGATGGAGATGCTGACAGAGCAATTTTTCTTGACTCCGAAGGCAGAGTCCAGTGGGGAGACAGAAGTGGGACCTTATTATCATATTGGAGTCATGTGAAGAACCCTAAGGGTAGTAGAGTAATTGTTACTGCGGTATCCAGCTCTAGTCTCACAGAGGAGTATTTAGCAAAATATGGTCTTGAGGTTTTATGGACAAAAGTAGGTAGTGTTGACATTGCACATAAGCTACAGGACGAGAAAGGATTAGCAGGTTTTGAGGAAAACGGTGGTTTCATATATCCACCACATCAATACGTTAGAGATGGTGCAATGAGCTTTGCCTTAATGCTAGAATTTATGGCAAGTGAGAATTTATCTTCAGCCCAACTATTTGATAGATTACCTAAATATTATCTAGTTAAAACTAAGGTAAATTTGAAACCACAATATGACATACAGGGGTTATATGGAGATCTTATAAAGTCCTATGGTAATAGGGGAAAAGTGATTACTATTGATGGTGTTAAAATAATAGGAGAAGACTTTTGGTTCCTGGTCAGAAAGAGTGGTACAGAACCTATCATTAGGATAATAGTAGAGGCTAAAGACGAAAGTAAAGCAATGCTTTTAGCTGAAGAATTAAAAAAATTTGTAGAAAGCAAATGAAGTATAGGCTGTTAGACCTATTAGCATGTCCTATTTGTAAACACTTTCCCTTGCAATACCACATTTTTTCATACAAGAAAATACAAAGAGAGATAAAGGATGAAAAGAAACCATTATGCGAAATTTTCTGCTCATTTAAGAACATAAATATTAATGAAGCTAAATCATCAGATCTACCATGTGATGAATGTTACCAATATGAGATCGTAGATGCCCTGCTCTATTGTCCTAATTGTAAAAGATGGTATCCAGTCATAGACGAAATACCTAGAATGTTACCCGATAAACTTAGGAAAAAAGAAGAAGAAATAGATTTTCTTAAGAGGTATAAGGATAAGATACCAACAAACATAGTTGAGGAAGGATTGCCATTTAATCTGAAAGAAAAATAACCCTAACATATGTTTATTAATCTGCAATCACATATGATTTATTGGTGTAATAGGTGGAAAGTAGTAATTATCTCTCAAACCTTGACGAATGGATAAAAATGCAGAAAAACCTTCTTGCGACATTGAAGGAGTTAGAGAAGAAGTATCAGAATTCTAGCTCTGATAGATTAGACTTAATACTTGCAACTAGGGTAGCCTTTCAACATATATTAAGGACAATAAAAGCTTTCGATCAATGGCTACAGGATCCCCAGATAATAAAACATATGCCCAAAGAGATGCTTGAAGATGTAATGAAAACAACTTGGGAGTTACTAGAGAATCTTTTAGAACTTGATATAAGACATACCAGTGAATTTAAGGACTTAGTAGTCAAATTAAGCAAGGAAGGAAAACTAGATCCATTAATATGGAGTAGACCAGTAGAAGAAGGACAGCAACCTCAGCAAACTAGAAGAGGATTTATGCCAATGTAAAATTAGTCTAACTTTTACTGAAAATTTATCAAAAATTATTATATTCTAATTTAAAAATTAATATCTTCTCCTTGATCTTAATCTATTTTCTTCATCAATTGCAGTTATTTTAGATTTAATATCATTTATTTTTTGTGTTAAATTATTCTTAAAATCTTCCTCTATCTGTTGTGAGTCTAGAAATTCTAGACCATTATTGGTTAATTTAAGCTTCTTACTTTGTGGATCAGTCTCGATGAAACCCAGGTACAATAATGTAGTTAGGTCTTCCTTTAGTACTGGACTATACACGTTATTCCCAAGGACATTAAATTGATATCCTAGATCTAGCCCCTTTTGCTTCAAATCATTAAGAGCTGCAACTAGTGCTTTTTCAGATACTCCGCCTACAGTTTTTAGGAAATATAATAATAATACTTTCTTCTTATCTTCCTTTAATGCGTCGGGAGTTATCACTTGTCTATTAACCATCTTAACATCTTTTGATTTAGTCTGACCAGGCTGAGACAAAACAACACCTCGATAATTCATATACTAATTAGGCATTAATTATTTTAACTATTTCTTCCGTTGCCTTGAATGGATCATGAGCCCTCGTAATAGCTCCGCCTACCACGAATATATTTATAGGTAAATTCACTAGCTCTTTTATTCTATCTTTATTTAATCCACCTGCAACAGAAATAATTACATTCAAATTACTTATTTCCATTATTTCATTCTTTAAATCTACTATACTTATACCTCTCTTTTTCTGAACGTCTAGCCCAACGTGTAGACCGATTATATCAACTTGCAATTTCTTCAGTTCTTGAGCTCTTCCTATAACATCTCTTACATTTATAAGATCTGCCTGTACCAGAAGACCTAATTCATGAGCCCTTTTAACTGCGCTTTCTATTGTAGCGTCGTCCATTATCCCTAGAACTGTCATAATATTAGCATCCCCTGCCTTTGCTATTTCGACTTCAACGTCTCCAGCATCAGCAGTTTTCGTATCAGCAAGAATTATACCATTTGGATTTAATTCTCTCAATCTCTTTAAACCCCTTATCCCTTCTGCTTTTACAAGAGGAGTGCCTGCTTCTATTATACCAGCACCAGCTTTAATTGCCTGAATAGCAACTTTCTCAGCATCTTGAATATTTATAAAATCTAAAGCAACCTGTATAAGCTTCGCATTTTTTAGATTAGAGATAAGTCTCATCATAATCGCCTCATACATAACTCATACTCTTAAACTAAACAATTGACTTTTAAAACTGGTGTTCATAAAATTATAGCTGTGATTTCCCTTGACTAAGTACATTATAGTTACAGGAGGAGTTCTATCTAGTGTGGGAAAGGGTACTATAGTTGCTTCGATAGGTTTTCTCTTAAAATCCAGTGGTTATAATGTAACTGCGATAAAAGTTGACCCATATCTGAATGTAGATGCAGGTACAATGAATCCATATATGCACGGCGAAGTCTTTGTAACAGATGATGGAGCTGAAACAGATCTGGATTTAGGGCATTATGAAAGGTTTATTGGGATAAATACGACACGTTATAATAATATAACTGCAGGTAGGGTTTACTTTGAGGTTATAAGGAAAGAAAGAGAAGGGAAGTATTTAGGACAAACAGTTCAAATTATACCTCATGTGACAGACGAAATAAAGGGATTAGTTAAGAAAGCAGTTGATGATACTAATGCGGAAATTGCAATAATCGAAATAGGAGGCACTGTAGGTGATATAGAGGGTCTGCCTTTCTTGGAAGCGGTTAGACAAATGAAGCTAGAAGAGGAAGAGAACCTTATGTTTATTCATGTAGCACTCGTTGAATACTTAAGGGTTACAGGCGAATTAAAGACAAAGCCATTACAGCATAGTGTACAAGAGCTGAGAAGAATTGGAATTCAGCCTGACATGATAATAGCAAGATCCATATTACCTCTTGATGAGGAAACGAAGAAGAAGATTGCATTATTTACCAATGTAAAACCAGATTATATACTATCTAACTACGATGTAGAGTTAACTTATGAAGTCCCTTTAATTTTAGAGAAGCAAAATATAACAAAAAAGATATTTAATAAATTAGGATTGGAACCAAAAGAACCGAAAGTTGCTGAATGGTTAGAATTTGTGGAAAATATGAAGAACCCTTCAAAAGAAGTTAAAATAGCTTTAGTAGGAAAATATACTAAACTTAAGGACAGTTACCTCAGCATTAAAGAAGCAATTTATCACGCTGCTGCAAAACTTAGAGTAAAGCCCACATTAGTATGGGTAGAGTCTTCAGACTTAGAGAAATCGGAAGATGAAATTAATAAACTTAAGGACGTTAACGGTATTATTGTTTTACCTGGCTTTGGAGCCAGAGGCGTGGAAGGAAAAATACAAGCCATAAAATTTGCTAGAGAAAACAACATACCATTTCTTGGAATTTGTTTTGGAATGCAACTAGCCATTGTAGAATATGCTAGAAACGTCTTGGGATTAAAGGAGGCTAATACGACCGAAGTAAATCCAAATACGAAGTATCCTATTATAACTCTCTTGGATAATCAAAAGAAAATAGTTCAGGTTGGTGGTACCATGAGATTAGGAGCCCAAAAAATTATACTAAAGGAGGGCACTTTAGCATATTCTATATACAATTCTCCACACATATATGAGAGACATAGACATAGATATGAGGTGAACCCTGAATATGTTGATCTTCTTCAGAAATACGGTATGATAATATCCGGTGTAAGTGAAAATGGATTGGTTGAGATTATAGAATTGAAAAACCACAAGTTCTTCCTAGGTACTCAAGCACATCCAGAGTACAAGAGTAGACCTTTATCACCTTCTCCTGTTTTCCTAAACTTCCTTAGTGTCGCCAGTGCTTAAAGAGATCACAATAGTAGTATATTTTGATTTCACTATTTTCTTTATACCTTTCACGCCATTTTCATATTTTATTTCAATTAGCCCTGCATCTTCTAGTTCAGCCAACTGGCTACTTATATTCCCTTTTGTCATATGAAGAAACTCACTTAACTCGGTTACACTCATTGGCTTTTCTGCAACCAACTTGAGTATATTTACTCTACTCATAACACTGAGAGCCTTAGATACTTTAATTATGTCCTCTGGTTCAGTCAATATTAATTCCATATCTGCTATATTATTTGTAAAAATTTATAAGCGATACTATTCATCGTAAAACTATGTAAGTTAACGCGAACAGGAAAAAATAAGAACTCTTTTATATTAGACATTATCAGAAAAAGAAAGTGAGGAGACTTACTGTGCAAGCCAAGATAGAAAATCCTTTAAAGAGTTTGAAAACAGCGTTGAATAAAATCGTGCTAGTTAAACTCAAAAATGGTGAGGAATATGTTGGAAGATTAGAACAAAGCGATGGAACAATGAACTTAGTATTAAAGGACTGTACTGAATACAGGGAAGGAACTAGCGATCCAGTTGCCAAATACGGAAGAGTACTTATTAGAGGAAGTAACATTCTATTTATAAGCATAGACTACGAATCAATAATGGGTAAGGAAAAATAATTTTATAATAAACTCATGAGAAGAGGGTGCTAATGGCAAAAAATATAAATGTACAACAAAGTCACTGGGCCAATCCTGATAAATTAGAAGTTGAATTAGCAGAAAGAAAAGGAGTTGGACACCCAGACTATATTGCTGACTCGGCATCTGAGGAAGCTAGTAGGAAACTATCTCTATACTATCTAAAAGCGTTTGGTACAATATTACACCACAACTTGGACAAAACACTAGTAGTAGGAGGACAAGCAACTCCTAAATATAAAGGAGGAGATGTGGTTCAACCAATTTACGTAATTGTTTCTGGAAGAGCTACAACAGAGGTTAAGACACCTAGTGGAGTTGAAAATATACCTATCGGAACGATTATAATTGAAAGTGTAAAGGATTGGATAAAGGAGAATTTCAGATATCTTGATGTGGAAAAGCATGTAGTTGTCGATTATAAAATAGGTAAGGGTTCTACTGATTTAGTGGGACTATTTGAGGCTAACAAGCAAGTTCCACTTTCTAACGATACTAGCTTTGGAGTTGGATTTGCACCTTATTCAACACTTGAAAATTTGGTATTAAGCACTGAAAGATTGTTAAATTCCAAAGAGATAAGATCCAAAATACCTGAGATAGGCGAAGATATAAAAGTGATGGGACTAAGAAAAGGCAAGGAAATAGAGTTAACTGTAGCTATGGCTACAATTAGCCAATTAATAGATGACTTAAACCATTATTTACAGGTAAAGGAGGAGGCTAAACAGAAAATACTAGATCTTGCATCAAAGCTTGCTCCTGAGTACAGTGTTAAGGTAAATATTAACACAGGCGACAAGATTGATAAAGGGATCGTATACTTAACTGTAACAGGAACTTCTGCTGAGCATGGAGATGACGGTATGACAGGACGTGGAAATAGAGCTACAGGTCTGATAACACCAATGAGACCAATGTCTCTTGAAGCCACAGCGGGTAAGAATCCAGTAAATCACGTAGGAAAATTGTATAATGTATTGGCGAATCTTATAGCACAAAAAGTACATAAGGATGTTAAAGGAATAAACGGAGTACAAGTTGAAATATTAGGACAAATTGGTAGACCTATAAATGATCCACTAATAGCAAATGTCCAACTTGCAGCTGAAAACATTACTACCGAAATCAAAAGAGAAGTAGAAGGAATAACAGATGAACTGTTGAGCTCTGTGACAAAATTATCAGAGCTAATACTTGAAAGTAAAACAATGCTATTTTAACCTAGACTTTCTATAATTATCTATTAGTTTCTTAAGATCTATTTTAGAAGACTCTTGGCTAAGTCTTTCCCTATATAAAATATTCAAGTCTTTAAGTAAAGATTCTGGAATTATTATATAGTCGTCTCCCACATACTTTATCATATCGTCCGAAATCTGCTCATCAAATAAGAAAATTTTCTTATTCAGCAATCTCATATATATGGGGAAATTATCCTTCTTAAGGACTATATACTCACTTTTGATAACTTTATCAATTATTTCAGTCATATTTTCTATTATCTTCTGTTTATTTACTATAGCTAAATTTAGATTTTCAATAACTTTTTGCATATTCTGAATTTCTAACTTTAATTCATAGATTTTTCTATCACGTTCAACTTCAGCGTTAAATTCAACCCTAATTTCGTCTAACTTATGCTGTAATATAGTATTTTGGAGTACAAGTTCCCTTATTTTACGCTTTAATCTTTCTATTTCTTTTTTATATTCCATTAATTCTTCAGCTTTCGCATAAGTATCAGGAACCGTTTGATTACTGTTTTTATCTTGAACTATTTTGATCTCTTCATCAGATTTCCCAATTTCTTTCTCTATTTCATTCTCTATACACTCATTTATGGTACTACCTTTTATTATACACTCTAAGATCTCGTGCTCCTCGATATCTAAATCCATTCTTCTCAGAATTCCTTCCGCTTGCCTTAATTTTTGAGACACTTCATGATACGCCTTGAGTGCTGCCGCTAAAGAGTCTCTGACGTGAGGATCATTTATTTTAATCCCATGATTCTCCGAAAATCTGGAAACTAATTCTGTTTTTTCATCGATACTTAAAGAATTTTGAGGGATAAATAATCTACATCTCAGTTGTGCTGAGATTTTTTTCACTGTATCTGAAGCCGGATTTACATCAGTGGCTATAAGAACTGGTTTTCCATATTTTTTTATTATTTCTATTATTTCCTCCCTGTCTATATTTCTTTTACTATCTAAATAGATAGGATTCGAATAAATATCAATAATTGATATTCCAACTTCTATTCCCGGATCCACACCTACTATTACAGGTTTCAGTAACCTTTTACTATCCTTAAACTCAATCTTGTTTTTGTATATCGGTTTAATTTCTACCTTAAGATCGTGACCCCTCATTTTCTTTACTATACCATATAGACTTTCTCTCGGAGCATATACTATAAATACAGCTCTTTCAATTCCCATTTTACTTCTTTTTACAACGTAATCATAATCAAAACCATGTTTATTCAATTCTTCTTTAATCTTTTTTGTAGCTCGTAGAACTAGTCCCCTTAAATTCCTTTTGTATCTATTACTGCTCATCCCCCCTGGTCCTATTGCCCTGCCTCTTGATACTATAATTTTAGTCTTACTTTCCCTAAGGGAGATTGCTGTACCTACATTTTTAAAGGCTAATAACGCGTTATAATAAGCAGTCTTGATCGGATTTAGTTTACCTTGAACCTCTATACCTAAACTTCTTAGAATTTCCCTTAGGTCTTTGAATTCTCCTTCTATATATGTAACCTGAACTAACTCTACATTATCAGGCAACATTGATATAATCTTAATTAATTTTCTCTCATTCGGAGCTAATTCATAAATATTATCTAACGCTATTTTGGAAGGTCTTATTTCCCAAACTAATCTTAGTAGTTTTCCTATGTTTATCCCTTCTTGCTTATACTCAATTTCGCCTTTGTCATTTAATACTACAATTGCATAAAGGGGAAGCCTAGATGAAAGAGGACTACTCCCAGCTTCAATATCTACACCTATAATTTTCATAACTACCCCTTAACATAGTTTAAGGTTTCTTGTACTCCCTTTATTATATTATATTTCTTTGAGAAATAATAAAGGATATTGGTTATATCCCTAAGTAAGATCTCCTCGTTCTGTATATTTGTACTTTGAGGCCAATCGATAACGTAAGATCTATCGCTATCTAGAGAATATAAAATGTTATATTCACTTAAATCTCCATGTATAATGTTACACTCCTTATACGCTATCCTCACAGTGGACAGAATGTCGTTTAAAGCGCTCTCTGGATCCGAAATCTCGATTTTGTACAACTCTTTTCCATAAATATATTCCATAGCTATGGCATTGAGTGAAGATCCCAAGGGAGAGGGCACTTGCCCATAATTACTTTTAACACACTTCAAAGCGTTATATTCTTTTTCTGCGTTATGTACAGTCCTTCTTATCCAACTAGAATCGGTATCTTCTCTATATTTTTTATAATTTCTATAACTTTTTCCAAGTTTATGATACTTGACTATTATAGGATCCCCGTCAAAATTATAGCCAATATAAACTTCGCTTTCCTTCCCTGTTCCTATCATAATTCCTAACTTATTTAGAATTTTATTTACGTACAAATTCTTGGTCGAAATTACATTAAGACCTGTGAATGTTATTCTATATGCGTTTTCACCTAGAACCAACTCTTTTGATACGAGCCTTAAATCATATAGTTTAGATAAGGAAGACAAAATTTCCCTCTTACTTATCCCCAACTCATCTGAGATTTGACTTAATTTTATCCAGTCATGAGTTGCAGTTTTCTCATATAGAAACTTGAGAAGCCTATAATCCATAGGTCCTATTAATGATACTCTTTCCGCTAAAGTGAGATTAGGCATTTCTTAACTATATTTTTATCAAATCGAATAGCTTTATGTCTTTCTTGAAATTAGCCTAGATTTTCCAGGCAATTGCCTTATAATTTCTTCTTTTAAAATTCTAAGCCCCTTAACTCCACTCGATTGCGATAGATACCTCAATATCTTTTCAGATATCTCTTCTAAATCCTCGTCTCCAGGTCCTACTACAACATAGTTTTTAGTCCTTGTTTCTACACTGTACACACTGCCATAAAGGAGACCTACTTCGTCGTTCTGGTTCATTATACCGATTGCCAATTCAAGTTTCACATTTTTTATGAAATTCTTTCTTCCATAGATCATAAAAGAGCCTTTAGCCAAATATTCACCACTAGGGGGAGACTTACTAACTTGATTACCATAAACCCAGAAAACATCTACGCTACCTAAACCTGTCTTCCAAGCTTTAGAATAACACGCAGCTATATATGCAGCATCTAATATATCGTCTTCAGATACTTGTCCTGAATTTGCTTTTAATACTGTAGCAGCTGCACCTTGAATATCGGCATGAAGAAAAATATCCTTTTCATCAAGTAGTTTTCTAACTATGCTCTCGTTCTGATCTGAGTCTCTTCCTGCAATAACAATATGACCGTTTCTTGTTATACCCCAATGATATTTTTCATACCACTCCTTTTTCCTAAGCGATATCCTTATCTCTTCTTTCCTTTCGTCTATCTTAAATTGTAATTCTGAAAGTTTTTTCCTTAATTCTTCTAGGACTTCTCCAGCTTTCTTTGCCTTTTCAGAATATTCCTTAGCTAGATCATAATATTTAGAGGCATTCTTATAAACCGTTAATTTAGGATCTATGTCTATCGAGATATTGTTTATTTTTAAGGTTACACTATTTTTCTTATTACTATTTTTAATAGCGTTCTCTATCAATTCATAATTAGTGATAATTGTTTCTGCAATTTGTCTCATCTCAGACTCTTTTTTGGCATACTCCTCTATTTGACTCTTCAATTCCTCTATAGTTTTTTCTAGGTTGCCCTTCTCCTTCTCTAAATTCTTGTCTACCTCTGTTTTTACGATATCCTTTTCCAGTTGTGTGAAATAATCGTCTAATGCGTCATTATATGAGTTGTACTCTACACATTCATCTGTTTTAATTGGTAGTACTGTTACGTTTCTAATAAGACAATTGAAGAATTTTCCTCCTCGTATGGTGTTTAGAAGATCATTTATCCTATTTTTTACCCCATCTAACTCTTCTAAACTGTTGATTTTTATATTTAAAGCTTCTAAAATTTCCTGGGGAACACCTAATATTCTGGTTAAA